>CAZTQX010000085.1:0-10347 GCA_964615985.1 uncultured Gammaproteobacteria bacterium
GTCTTGCACTGCACTTTTTGCTTTGCAAGCCGATCATCTTAAACTATCCGGCCTTGCCCTTTATTTTTCAGCGCGGTATAAACAACCATCAACGACTGTTCTGCGGATTTGTTTCATGCCACCAAAACCCTCATCCACTGCGCTGCGCTTCAAGGCCAACGCCTTTACTTTGACCGTATTACAGGTGGTCGATAACGATCTTTTGGCAATAAAAAACGCCCTAGATGAAAAATTAAGGCTCTCACCAGATTTTTTTCAGAACGCCCCCGTTATGATAGATCTCTCTGAATTGAGTGACCAGCAGGAGATCGACCTGAAAGCAGTAGCACAGCAGTTCCGCCAACACGGCTTAATCCCCGTTGGCATTCGTCCTGCCTGCTCCACTCACTCTGCTCAAGCCAAACGGCTGAATCTGGCCATCTTTCAAGAGAGTCACATTGGTAAACCAACCAGCAGCAAGGCAGCAACAAGCAGCTCGACAGTACCCTTGGTCATCAACAATCCAGTGCGTTCGGGACAGCAGGTCTACGCAAAAAATGCCGATTTAGTGGTGCTCTCTTCGGTCAGTGCGGGCGCTGAACTGCTCGCTGATGGATCCATCCATGTGTACGGTATTCTCAGAGGCCGCGCACTGGCTGGGATCAAAGGTGATACCAGTGCACAAATATTTTGCCAAAGCCTACAAGCAGAACTGGTTTCCGTAGCTGGAAATTACCGCTTAATTGAGGAATTAAAATCTGACTCTAATAATGAAGCGGTGCAAATTCACTTGGACGAGAGCGATCGGCTTATCATTTCCCATTTATAATAAAAGAGGGGCACGGAACAGCCTCCTCTTCAAACGCAACAAACCCACATCACGGATGACAACAGAGTGACGACAGCCAAAGTTGATGGCTTTTCTGCCGTTGTTATTTTAAGACATTAATTTTAATGCTTCCATATACAACTCATTTTATCGATACAAAAGGTTCAGGAGGATTAACCTTGTCAAAGATCATTGTCGCAACATCCGGCAAAGGCGGTGTAGGAAAAACCACCACCAGTGCTGCTCTCGCTACCGGACTGGCGTTAGCAGGACATAAATCGGTGGTCATCGATTTTGATGTCGGTTTACGTAATTTAGATCTGATCATGGGCTGTGAACGACGTGTGGTTTACGATTTTGTCAATGTTATTAATCATGAAGCCAATCTCAATCAAGCCCTAATCAAAGACAAACGAGTCGAGAATTTATACATCCTTCCCGCCTCACAAACTCGAGATAAAGAAGCGCTCTCCCGTGAAGGCGTTGGCGAAGTTTTAGAACAACTTAAAGAGATGGGTTTTGAATACATTATTTGTGACTCGCCCGCTGGCATTGAACGAGGTGCCTTAATGGCACTCTACTACGCTGATGAGGCTTTTGTGGTCACCAACCCCGAGGTTTCATCGGTTAGAGATTCGGATCGAATTTTAGGTATTTTACAGAGCAAATCCTACCGTGCCGAACAAGGGTTAGCACCGATTAAAGAACATCTACTGATCTCCCGTTACAACCCGCAACGAGTGGCAAGTGGCGAGATGCTCAGTATTGATGACATTCTCGAAATTCTCGGGATTAAATTGCTTGGCGTTATTCCTGAATCCCCCTCAGTGTTAAAAGCCTCTAACGCCGGTGTGCCGGTTATTTTGGACAAAGAGAGTGAAGCTGGACAAGCCTATGAAGATCTTGTCGCACGATTTTTAGGTGAAGAGAGACCCTATCGGTTTATTGATATGGAAAAGAAAACCCTTTTGAAACGCTTATTTGGATGAGGCCGGTATGAGTTTATTTGAACATTTTCGCACTCCCCAACGTCAAGACAGCGCCCAAATAGCCAAAGAGCGCTTACAAATTGTCATCACTCACGAGCGCTCTCAACGCGGCGCACCCAGCTATCTACCCGCACTAAAAGAAGAGCTGATCAGTGTCATTCGTAAATACGTACAGGTGGAAGATCATCAGGTCAAAGTACAGATGGATCACGAAGGTGATTACGAAGTACTGGAGCTGAACATCACCTTACCCGAAAATCGCGCTCACAGCGCTTATTAAATTAGGCCGTAACAAGCTGATGAAAGCGGATCAACAGATGATCCAACAGACCGACTGTTGGCTTAAAAACATGGTGATCAAAGAAAATCTCTGCCCCTTTGCGGCAGCGGTGGTGCAAAACCGACAGCTGCGTTACGCCGTCAGCCACGCCAGACAACAACAGAGCCTGCAAGCAGACATTCTCTCTGAGTTACAACACCTGATCATTGCCCCTGCTGAAACCGTCGCCACCACGCTGTTTATTATTGCTGAGATGCTCGACGATTTTTTTGACTTCAATGAACAATTGGATTGGATCGAAGCTCTGCTTGATCAACACAATCTCATTGGAGAGATTCAAATCGCTACCTTCCATCCCCACTACCAATTTGCTGGCAGTGCCGCTGATGATGCCAGTAACTACAGCAATCGTTCACCTTATCCCATGTTGCACTTTATTCGTGAAGCTCAACTGGAAGAGGTTATTGCTCACTACCCCAATCCTGAAACCATACCGCAACGCAATATTGAACACCTAAAGCAACTCGGTTCACAACAGCTTCGAAACCGACTCCATAACTGCTTAAAAACCGGCTAGGGCGATCTCAATTATGCAGCAGCAACAGCAGATTTTGCTCTACGCCTCCTACCCTGAAGCGTGCAATTACCTTCCCGAAGAGAGTTGCAGCAACCGTTTTATTGACCCCGATCTCAGCATCAACACGCCGCTTTATAGCCAGCTGGTCGAGCAAGGTTTTCGGCGCAGCGGCAATATGATCTATCAACCCTACTGCGGCGAGTGCCAAGCTTGTCTGCCCACCCGCATTCCGGTAAATCAGTTTCAGCCCAACCGCAGTCAGCGCCGTAACCAAAAGAGCAATCAAGACCTCAGCATCACGGTACAAAACAGCGACTTTCGTGAAGAATATTTTCAGCTCTACGAAAACTACCTCAACTCCCGCCACGGCGATGGCACGATGGCCAACCCCAGCCCAGAGAGTTATCAACAGTTTTTATGCACCAATTGGGGGGAGACGCTGTTCATAGAGTTTCGAATTGGAAAACGACTGCTGGCGGTAGCAGTCACTGACCGACTGAATAACGGCCTCTCGGCGGTTTACACCTTTTTTGATCCCAGCGAAGAGAAACGAGCACTGGGAAAATTTGCCATTCTCTGGCAGATCAAACACGCTCAGATATTGGGATTAGAACACCTCTACCTGGGTTACTGGATCAAAGAGTGTCGCAAAATGAGCTACAAGGGCGACTACCACCCTGTGCAAATTTTTCAGCAAAATCAGTGGCTAACCGTCTAACTATTTCCAGTGATCAACCTTGTGTGACATCCAATGCACCACCGCTTGCAACATCGCTTTCTGCTGATGAGTACACTCAGTTCGCATCCCCAACAGACGCTCTTTCAGATTCATCACCAGATGATGGTAGTTCTCAATTTTAGCGTTGGCATCGCTTAACGCCACCTTCAAGCGATTCACCTCAGCAGCCAACTGCGCCTCTGAGGGAAGACAATCGTTTTGATATTTAGTATGGGCATTGGCACGAATACGAGCGGTATGTTCGATCATGCCGCTCTCCTCCACCTCAATTTCGGGGTAGATCGCTAACAAGTTCTCCAGCTGCACACTGCCTTCGAAGGTTGTCAACGCCCCCATGCGAATTTGAGCTTGGACTGCACCGCGACTGACCCCTGCCAAACGCGCTGCTCTGGAAAGACTTAATAACCGATTCATTTCATCACCCTTGGCCTTAAAAAAAACAGCAGCAACACCTCATAAGGCGAAGCTTACCCATTTTATAAGCCAATTATCTCTTAAGGGCAAGAGAAAATCAGATAAAAATATCCCTTTGGGGATATATCAGGTGTCGGTGGTGTCTACTTTTTCATACTCTGCTCGGCCCAATACCAAGCAAAGGTGCAATCCAAATGCGCCCGCACCGTCATCAAGCCCATCAAACCGCCCTCAATCATGGTCATTAACGGCGCACGATCATCAAACTTCTTATTGGCTTTTTTCAACCAGATCGCCGCCATGCCTTCGTTGGTGGGGTAGCTGGTGCGCAGTGCATCGTAAATGCCGATCAGATGAGAGACGTGCTCGTTCACCTCTTTGGTATCGGGCAACGGCGTGGATTTACGAAACTGATCCATGTGCCGTGACTTGATCTCTTTGGGCAACCCCAATAACAGCATGCGATCAGCGGCATTGACCCCCCAATTATCCAGCAGTTGAATCACCGCTTTGGTCTGCTCCATGCGCTCATCAAGATTGGCTGCATCGCTCATCTTCACTGCTCCGTTTTATTGCTGTCGGTCTTCTTGGGCTTGCGAATGCTGCTCAATGACACCACTTTGGTGTCGCTCGGCTCATCCACAAACCGAGGTCGCGCCTGCTGATAATTTCCGCGCGCTTCTGCCAGCTCTTTCTCTCTTGCAGAGATCAACGCAAAGCAGTGACGAATGTCTTCGATGGTGTTGTCCTTCAGCGGGTGGCGCATCCCTGGATCGGGGGTAACGTCTCGAATAATGGCAGAGAGGGTTTTACGCATCGCAATCAAAACGCGATGTTCGTGTGTTAGGTCGGAAGAGGACATGCGGGCTCCTGAGGAAAAACAACAAAATTTAGCAGGCATTGTAGAGAATTCCACAATACCTGACCATTACACCAAGGTAATAGAGACCTCAGCCTACAACAGCGCCAAACCCGCAATCACCTCTTCACTGGCCGCACCGTCCACCTTGCCGCGCAGATCGTTCAACGCCGCTTGCAGCGCCTCTTCCAATACGGGGTGATAGAAGGCCATCTGTAAAATATCAAATACCGTCTGACCCTGCTGAATCGACCATGCCAACAGATGGCCAATATGCTCACCGTGCGCCATCACCAACTCGGCACCCAGCAATTTGCCGCCACTCTTCTCAGCGTAGACCCGAATCACACCCTTGTTCTTGCCCATGATCAGCGCCCGACCCACCGGCCCCATGCGCATCTCACCCACCACCACATCGTCACGCCCTTCCAACTCCGACCAAGGCTGCCCCACCAAGGTGATGTTCGGATCACAGAAGGTAATCGCCAAACTCGGTTTGCGTTTAAAGGCTTGAATCTCATCGTGAGAGGCGTTGTAACCGGCGATTTTTCCCTCATCCCCCGCTTCGTGCAGAATAGGACGGTCACCGGTCATGTCACCGGCAATAAAAACCGGCAGATCAGCGATCTGCATGGTATTGGCATTGAACTCCGGCGCACCGTTTTCATTCAACGGCACACCTAAATTCTCCAGTTTCAGCCCCGCCAAATTCGGGCTGCGACCGATGCTCACCAGCACCTTATCCACCTCAACGCTCTTCTCGCCCGCAATGATTTTCAGTTTGCCGTTTTCGCCCTCGCTGATCTCAGCGGGGGCACCCAACCAGATGGGGAACTCTTTGCTGAGGGTCTCGAACGCCACCTTCTGCGCCACCGGATCACTCAAACCACCCAACCCTTGCAGTTGATCAATGGCGGTAACCTTGACCCCAAAACGGCTCAACGCCTGCCCCAGTTCCAAACCGATCACACCTAGACCGATCACCGCCATTGACTCAGGAAAATGTTCCTGCTCAAAGATCTCATCGCTGGTCATAATGCGATCCCCAAAGGCCTTCCAAGCCGCTGGCACAATAGGAGTGGAACCGGTGGCGATCACCACTTTGTCCGCTTCGATCTCCTCATCACCCACCTTTAAACGGGTCGGAGTGATGAACTCGGCAAAACCTTCCAACAAAACTTTGTCCGGCATGTTGTCGGTGCTGCTGCCCATGACCCGATCCACAAAAATGTCGCGCAGATCCCGCACATGCTCCATCGCCTCTTCCATGTCCAGATCAAGGTGCTCATCACCGGTGATGCCGTGGCGATCAAACAGCTCACGACGATGGAAATCCTCCGCCACCTGAATAAAGGCTTTCGAGGGCATACAACCGACCCGCGCACAGGTGGTTCCCCAGTAGCCGCCGTTGATCAGCAGAAACGACTTGCTGGCGCGCGCCACTTGACCCAAGGCATTCAAACCACCGGAACCGGCACCCACAATCGCCACACTCACTTTTCTTGTCATACTAAATCCATCCCCAATCAGACACGTTGCACGAAAATTCGGTTGGCGCAGATCATCCGATCCCACTTCATCAAAGTCAACCACAGCACCGATCAATAGGCTATCATCGCCCCATTCAGCCTCAACGGGAGAGCAGCATGTCCAACCCAGCCCCCTATCAGATCCACGCCCTCGAACTGGGGCCGATGGAAAATTTCGTCTACCTGATTCACGACCACACCAGCAACCGCGCTGCGGTGGTCGATCCCGCTTGGGACATCCCAGCGGTGTTGCAACTGGCGGAACAGTTGGAAGTCACCATCAGCGACATTTTGCTCACCCACAGCCACCACGATCACATCAACGGCATCGAAGAGCTGCTGGAACACTCCGAGGCAAAGATTCACCTAATGAAAGCCGAGGCGGAATTTTGGGGTGAGAGTCTGGCCAAACCCGAACTGCACCACGGCGGCGACCGCATTCAACTGGGCGACTCAGAGATCCAACTGCTGCACACCCCTGGCCACACCCCTGGCTCTGCCTGCTACCGTCTCGATGACAACTTGATCACCGGCGACACCCTGTTTGTCTTCGGTTGTGGTCGCTGCGACCTGCACGGCGGCGACCCCGAACAGATGTTCCACACCCTGAAGCAGATCAAAGAGGAGCTGCCCGCTCAGACCCTGATCCACCCGGGTCACAACTACGCGGTCAAAACCAGCGCCACCCTGCAAGAGCAGATCGACGGCAACCCCTTTATGCACTTTGAGCAGCCGGATCAATTCATCGACTACCGCATGCACCAGCACGATAAATTGCGCGACTCACCCTACGCGCCACTGGAGAAACAACAGCTGCGCGTCAGTGGATTACTGCGATGAAACCGCAACGCATTGCTCTGGCGATGACCGGTGCATCGGGAATTCAGTACGGTCTGCGTTTAATGCAGTGCTTGCTGGAAGCGGACAAACAGGTCTATTTAATGTTGTCGCAACCGGCACAGGTGGTGATGGCGATGGAGACCGATCTCAAAGCCCCTGCGGATCGGCGTGAAGCACAAGTTTATTTCAGCCAGCTCTACAACGCCAAAAAGGGGCAGCTAACCCTGTTTGGCCCGCAACAGTGGACAGCACCGCTGGCCAGCGGCTCCGGCACCGCTGATGCGATGGTGGTCTGCCCCTGCACCACTGGCACCTTGGCGGCCATCACCACTGGTCAGAGCAACAACCTGATCGAACGGGCGGCGGATGTGATGATTAAGGAAAAACGCCAACTGATTGTGATGCCACGGGAGATGCCGCTGTCGGAGATCCATCTGGAGAACATGCTCAAATTAGCCCGTATGGGCGTGACCATCATGCCACCCAATCCGGGCTTCTATTTTCAGCCGCAGAGCGTCGATGATCTGGTCAATTTTATTGTCGCCAAGGTGTTGGATCATCTGCAAATTGAACATGATCTGTTGCCTCGTTGGGGGGAATAAACCATCCCTCGCCATTGCCGCGAACGCGGCAATCCACATGAAAATCTGCAACACCCCGCGTGGATTTCCGCATTCGCGGAAATGACGAGGTACGTAGGTCAGCGGGGCGTAACCCGACATGCGTCTACGATTCCAGAAGTATTTATTTCCACGATTTAACCCCGTAGATACCATCTCTCATTTACCACCACAAGACCCAAGAAACACTACTATTATTCCCATCTTAGAAAAAGAGGGGCTAGGGGAGATTTCTCAAAAAAACCCAAACCACCGAATCAACGCCGTCGTTTCGGCGCACCACCCTTCCCACGAGCCGGACGCGGAAAACTGCGCCCCGCACTGCCACTGCTGCCTCGGCTACCTACCCGACTGCTTTTACTCGCCGAGCGCGTGGTGGCACGTTGCCCCTGCGGGGCTTTTTTCACCATCGGGCGTTTTCTCGCAGCCTCTTGTGAAGTACCGGTTCCTGCCGGTTGCCAACTGGGGATCAGATGTTTTTTGCCATTCCCGATCAGATCGGCACGTCCCATCGCTTTTAGCTCATCGCGCAACAACGGCCAGTTCTCGGCATCGTGGTAACGCAGCAGGGCTTTGTGGAGACGACGACGACGCAGCCCTTTGGCCACACTCAATTTCTCCGCGCCGTGACGTGTCACCTTTTTCAGCGGATTGATGCCGGTGTGAAACATGGTGCTGGCCAGCGCCATTGGCGTGGCCAAAAAGGATTGCACCTGATCGGGGCGAAACTCATTGGCTTTTAACCAAATCGCCAAATTGAGCATATCCTCATCGGAGGTGCCGGGATGGGCGGCGATAAAATAGGGGATCAGATACTGCTTTTTGCCCGCCTCTTTGGAGTAACGCTCAAACAGCTCCTTGAAACGGTCGTAGGTGCCGATGCCCGGCTTCATCATCTTCGACAACGGCCCTTGCTCGGTGTGTTCGGGCGCGATTTTCAGATAGCCGCCCACATGATGCGTCACCAGCTCTTTGACGTATTCGGGATCGGTCACCGCCAGATCGTAACGCAGACCGGAAGCGATAAAGACCCGCTTAATACCTCTCAGATTACGCACCTTGCGATAGAGCTGAATCAGCGGTTTGTGGTTGGTATCGAGGTTGTCACAGATCCCTGGATAGACACAGGAGAGCCGCCGACAGGACGATTCAATCTTTTCACTCTTGCATTGAAGACGGTACATATTGGCGGTCGGGCCACCAAGATCAGAGATGTTGCCGGTAAAGCCAGGGGTACGATCACGGATCAGTTCCACTTCACGCACCACAGAAGCTTCCGAACGGCTCTGAATAATGCGGCCTTCGTGTTCGGTGATCGAACAGAAGGTACAGCCGCCAAAACAGCCGCGCATAATATTGACCGAAAAGCGGATCATCTCCCAAGCGGGGTTTTTCGCCTTGCCATAAGCCGGATGCGGAGTGCGGGTGTAGGGCAGCTCATACACCCGATCAAACTCTTCCATGCTCAACGGAATCGGCGGCGGATTGAGCCACACCTCGCGCTTGCCGTGTTGCTGCACCAGCGCTCTCGCATTGCCAGGGTTGGTCTCCAGATGAAAAATCCGTGAAGCGTGGGCGTAAAGTAACTTGTCGTTGACCACTTGATCGTAAGAGGGCAAACGCACCACACTGCGCTCGCGGTTCATCTTCCGTGGCCGCTGGTGGAAGGTGACCACCGCTGTGTTGGCCTCGCCAGCAACCGCAGGCTCAGGGGCGTTGGGACGTTTGTCACAGGGCGGTTCCGTCGCGTAGGGATCAGGAATGATCGCTGGTTGAGTGGGATCGTCGTCCAGCAACGAGGAGTCGATTTCGCTCCAACCCTGCGGCACTGCGAGGCGCATAAACGCCGTACCGCGCAGATCGGTGATCTCAGAGACTTTCTCTCCCGCCGCCAGACGATGCGCCAGATCCACCACCGCTCGTTCGGCGTTGCCGTAGATCAGCATGTCCGCTTTGGAGTCGGGCAAAATCGAGCGCCGTACCTTCTCTGACCAGTAATCAAAGTGAGCGATGCGACGCAAACTGGCCTCAATCCCACCGATCACAATCGGCACCCCTTTGTAGGCTTCCCGCGCTCGCTGCGAGTAAACCACCACCGAACGGTCGGGGCGTTTGCCACCCTCGCCGCCAGCGGTGTAGGCATCATTGGAACGGATACGACGGTCAGCGGTGTAGCGGTTCACCATCGAATCCATATTGCCTGCGGTGATGCCAAAGAAGAGCTTCGGTTTACCCAACGCTTGGAAATCACTCGCCGAACGCCAGTCCGGTTGCGACAAAATCCCAACCCGAAACCCCTGCGCTTCCAGCAAGCGACCGATCAGCGCCATGCCAAAACTGGGGTGATCCACATAGGCATCGCCAGTGACGATGATGATGTCGCAACTGTCCCAGCCGAGTTGATCCATCTCAGCGCGAGACATGGGCAGAAAGGGGGAGGTGCCGAAGCGTTTCGCCCAGTAAGGACGATGAGAGAAGATGTTTTTTGCCGCTTGCATGATAAATAACCGATCAATAGGGTCGGCTATTATAACGACTGTTGTTCGAATGTGCTGATTTAGCGCAACAGAACGCCCACAGCAAGCCAGCCCCGAAGATTTTTTCAGGTTTTTTTGTTAACCTACTGGCTTGATATTTAGGCTCTTAATGGATTCCTAGGTCTTAGCCGAACAACAGCCCCAACAGAGAAGGA
>CAZTQX010000086.1:0-2611 GCA_964615985.1 uncultured Gammaproteobacteria bacterium
ATTAGCAAACTCTAATAAGGTGTTTTTTGATGGATTCGAAAGCGGCACAGGTTAAATGGCTCTGGTTATTCCCCTTTATGAGTTGGTTGCCCTCAGTGACCAAAAGAGATTTAAAATCAGATGTAATGGCGGCGATTACCGGTGCCATTGTGGTCTTGCCACAAGGGGTGGCGTTTGCCACCATCGCGGGGATGCCGCCAGAGTACGGTCTCTATGCGGGCATGATTCCGGCCATTATTGCAGCGTTGTACGGTTCATCAAAACATCTGGTCTCAGGGCCAACCACTGCCGCTTCCATCGTGCTTTTTTCGGCGCTGTCGGTGTATGCTGAACCAGGTTCAATGGATTATGTGGCTCTGGCGTTGACCTTGACCTTTATGGTGGGGATCTTTCAGCTGTTGTTGGGCTGGGCGCGGATGGGGGTGTTGGTTAACTTTATCTCTCACTCGGTGATTATCGGTTTTACTGCCGGTGCGGCATTGCTGATTGCGGCCAAACAGTTGAAGTATTTTTTTGGTATTGAGATTGAACGTGGCGGGCATATGCACGACATCTTGATTCAGTTTTTCCAGCAGCTGGGGGACATCAATCCTTATGTTACCTTGGTGGCGATGGTGACTCTGTTGTCAGGTATCGCGATTAAACGCTGGATGCCACGAGTGCCTTATATGGTGGCGGCGATGGTGATCGGCAGTGTGCTGGCAGCGATCATCAATACTCTGTTGGGTGGTGAAGCGGCCACTGGAGTGGTGACCGTTGGCGCACTGCCTGCCAGTTTGCCTCCTTTTTCTGCCCCGTCTCTGACTTTGGAAAACATCAAAAATTTAGCGCCGGTGGCGTTGGCGGTGACGCTATTTGCGTTGACCGAAGCGGTCTCCATTGGTCGTTCTCTGGCCTCTAAAGGCGGTTATCGTATCGATGGCAATCAAGAATTTATCGGCCAAGGTCTCTCCAATGTGGCAGGTTCGTTTTTCTCAGGTTACGTGGCAACGGGTTCCTTTAATCGCAGTGGTCTGAATTTCCAGTCTGGTGCTAAAACACCGATTGCGGCGATGTTGGCCGGTCTGTTGTTGATGTTGATTGTGCTGTTAGTGGCTCCGTGGGCGGCTTATCTGCCTAAAGCGGCAATGGCGGGCATTCTCTTTTTGGTGGCGTGGGGGCTGATTGATTTTCATGAGATCGGCCATATTATCAAAGCCTCTAAGCGAGAAACGGCCATTTTGCTGGTGACCTTTTTGAGTGCGCTCTTTTTGGAACTGGAATTTGCGATTTTTGCCGGTGTTTTACTCTCTTTGGTGCTTTACTTGGAGCGGGTCTCCAAGCCTCGGACGGTGACACGTACTCCAGATCCTCGTCTGCCGAAACAGGCTTTTTCCAGTGATCCGACTCTGCCTCAATGCCCTCAAGTGCGTTTTGTGCGCATTGATGGTTCGCTCTTTTTTGGTTCGGTTAGTCATGTACAGGACTTTTTTGACAAAATACGCAGTGATTTTCCGGAGCAGAAACATCTGGCACTCTTTACTCAGGGGATTAATTTTGTTGATCCGCAGGGTGGTTCTGCATTGGTGGAAGAGGCCAAACGTCGCCGTAAAAACGGTGGGGCGCTCTATCTGATTAATGTGAAGCAGGGTTTGTGGGAGTCACTGGAGCGTTGTGGTTGTTTGGATGAGATCAATCCGAACCATGTCTTTCAGACAAAACCAGCGGCGATTCATGCGATTTATCAGAAGCTCAATAAGGATATTTGTACGGGGTGTGATACGCGCATTTTCCATGAGTGTGGTGATAAACCGAAATAAGCTTTATGGCATTGACAGCTCTTCGGGACGATTGATGTTGCGAAAGGCTGGAGCTTGATCGGAGAAGTCGCTTATGGCGACTTTTTCTGTTTGTAGCCATTGATAAACGGCCAGACCACCGTTGTGCAAGTAGGTTTCCAAGCTGGTTTGGCGACTTTGCTTCAGGAGCATAAAGAGCTGCTGGTTGCGCTGGCCATCAAAAGCGATGCTGATGTCAGCGTCTTCCTGTGTCAGCGTGTTGAGCAGACGTGCCGCCAGATCCAGCGGCAGATGAGGGCTGTCACAAGGGACAACGAGCAGGTGAGGGCGGGTGTTTTTCTGTAAGGCGCTGCTGATGCCCGCCAGAGGCCCTTGAAAACCGCTCAGTTGATCGCTGAAAACGGGGTGACCGTAGCTTTGGTATTGTTCCAAATTGCGATTGGCATTGATGGCGATGGGGCTAATCTGAGGTGTGAGGCGCTGCAAAACGTGTTCGATTAAGGGGCGACTCTGATAGTGAATCAAGCCTTTGTCTTGGCCACCCATGCGCCGCGCTTGGCCTCCGGCGAGAATCACGCCGCTGATCTCTGTTTTGTTCATGGCTTAACTCTGTTTGAAGAAGATGCTGAAGGCTAGCCTAAATGGAGTGGTTCTGTAACACTCGGCGGTTGTTTAACTTCACTTTCTTATTGGGTATTTGATTTGTATCGTTGTCAGGCTCTGCCCTATTTCCATGACAGTGCGCGGCTGTTTGAGTCGCTAGCTGATCTGCCGTGGGCGCTGTTTCTCGACAGCGGTCGTCCGCACGGTACGTTGGGGCGTTTCGATATTCT
>CAZTQX010000086.1:2711-10239 GCA_964615985.1 uncultured Gammaproteobacteria bacterium
TACATTCGAGCGGGTGATTGTTATCAGGTCAATTTTGCCCAGCGTTTTGAGGTAGAGGTGAGCGGGGATGGTTGGTTGGCGTATCAGTCGTTGCGAGCAGTGAACCCGGCTCCTTATGGTGCTTATTTTAAAACACCGTTTGCTACTTTGTTAAGCAGCTCCCCCGAATGTTTTTTACAGCACAAAAAAGGGCGTGTTGTTACTCAGCCGATCAAGGGTACGCGTCCCCGTCTTGAGGATAAAGAGGCCGATCAAGCATTGGCCGATGAATTGCTCAGCAGCAGCAAGGATCGAGCAGAGAACCTAATGATTGTGGATCTGTTGCGTAATGACTTGAGCAAACAGGCGCAGTTGGGTTCGGTCACAGTGGCGAAATTGTTTGAGTTGCAGAGTTTTCCCAAAGTGCATCATCTGGTCAGCCGCGTTGAGGCGAAGCTAAAGGCTGGGGCGGATGTCTTGCAGTTGTTTGAAGACTGTTTTCCTGGTGGTTCCATTACCGGTGCTCCGAAGGTGCGGGCAATGGAGATCATCGAGGAGTTGGAGGCCTGTCGGCGCGGGATTTATTGCGGTAGCATCGCCTACATCGGTTTTGATGCCGTAATGCAGAGCAATATTACCATTCGGACGATGGTAAAAGTGGATGAACGGATCCATTTTTGGGCGGGAGGTGGTATCGTGGCTGATTCTCAATGGCAGGCTGAGTATCAGGAGAGCCTTGATAAGGCAGCGGCCTTTTTAGATTTTTTGACTCGGAACAGAGATCAGCAGGAGAGCTAATTCATGAATGAGAGACGGGGCGAGAAACGCACACATTTGATGTTTCATATTACCGTGTTGGATTGTGATCTGGATGAAAACTTGGGGTATCTGGTGGATTTGACCACGGAGGGTTTGCTTTTAATCAGTGAGAAACCCCCTGAATTAAATAAAGTTTTTAAGCTCTGTCTGCATTTACCTGTGGATGTTTTTGGTATGAGTGAGTTGAATTTGGTGGCAGAGAGTCGCTGGTGTAAAAAAGATCTTAACCCTGATTTTTATGATACTGGTTTTCGTATGATTGAGGTTTCTCAACAGCATGTGGAGAAGATGAATCGTATGATTGAAGAGTATGGTTTAGCGTAATTTACAACGTTCTCCTACGTTGTTTTTAATCCCCTATTTTCAGCCTCTTGTCAGAGGTGCTTGTTATTCTTGCGGCGGCTGAAAAGTTTTGCCGAAAAATTTATGCAAGAGTGGACGGTATGTCATAATCCGCTCCACGTTTCTAACCACTTTTTCTTCCTTTCGAAGGAGTTTTTCTATGTCATCCAGTTATCTAACCGGTATTTTTGGCGTTTCGCCAGTGGAGCCAATGCAGAGCCATATGGACAAGGTATTTGCCTGTGTCTCAGAGTTGCTTCCCTTTGTTGAAGCGGTGTTGGCTGAAGATGATGCCAAAGCTCTGGAGCTTAAAAAGAAGATTTCACATCTGGAGCGTGAAGCGGACAAGTTGAAAAAATCCTTGCGTATGCAGCTGCCGAAGTCACTCTTTATGCCGGTGTCACGGCGTGATCTGCTGGAAGTGTTGACCATGCAGGATAAGGTGGCCAACCGCGCTAAGGACATTTCGGGTTTGGTGGCCGGTCGCAAGATGCGTTTGCCAGAGCAGATGGGAAAACTCTACCTCGATTTTACCAAACGCTGTTTGGATGCTTGCGCACAGGCGCGGGAAGCGATACATGAGTTGGATGAGCTGCTGGAGACCGGTTTTCGCGGTAACGAAGTCGATCTGGTGGTAAAAATGTTGAAAGAGCTGGATCGAATCGAGGCGGATACGGATCGTCTGCAGGCAGAGTTGCGCCAAGTGTTGTTTGAAATTGAAAATGAGTTGCCTCCAGTGGAGGTGATGTTTCTCTATCAGATGATTGAGTGGACAGGTGATGTGGCGGATCGTGCTCAGCGGGTGGGCAGTCGTTTACAAATCTTGCTGGCGCGTTAGGAGAAGGTTATGGAATACGCACAAGTTTATCTGGGATTGGCCGCAGCTTTTGGGTTGTTTATGGCTTGGGGCATCGGTGCCAACGATGTTGCCAATGCGATGGCCACCTCGGTGGGTTCCAAGGCGCTGACGATCAAGTCGGCGATTATCATTGCGGCTATTTTTGAATTTGCCGGTGCCTTTTTGGCCGGTGGCGAGGTAACGGCTACCATTCGTAAAGGCATTATTGATGTCAGTCAATTGGAGGGTTCGCCTGAGCTGCTGGTCTACGGCATGTTGGCCTCGTTGTTGGCCGCCGGTTGTTGGTTGTTGATGGCCTCTTCTAAAGGCTGGCCGGTTTCCACCACCCACACTATTGTTGGTGCCATTGTTGGTTTTGCGATGGTGGGCATCGGTGTGGATGCGGTCAAGTGGGACAAAGTTGGCAGCATTGTGATGAGTTGGGTGGTGTCACCGGTGATGGCGGGTTTGCTGGCGTACATCCTCTTTATGAGCGTGCAGCGTCTGATTCTGAACACCACCGAGCCGTTGAAAAACGCCAAGCGTTATGTGCCCTATTACATTTTTTTGGTCGGTTTTATCATTTCATTGGTGACCCTGTTTAAGGGTTTGAAGCACGTTGGCATGGAGTTGTCAGTAGGTGAAGCTTATCTGTTTGCCTTCTTGATTGGGGTGGTGATTGCTCTGATTGGTACTGTTTTGATTGCGCGGATTAAGATCGAAGAGTCGGCGGATCGCAGTTTTCACTTTGCCAATGTGGAAAAGGTCTTTGGAGTACTGATGATCTTTACCGCCTGTGCCATGGCGTTTGCGCATGGCTCCAACGATGTGGCCAATGCGGTCGGCCCCGTAGCGGCGATTGTTGGCATCGTTCAAAGCGGCGGTGAGATGACTCAGGAATCGGTGATGCCCATCTGGATTTTGTTGATCGGTGGGGTTGGCATTGTGGCGGGTCTGCTGATGTACGGTCACAAGGTGATCGCCACCGTTGGTGACAAGATCACCGAACTGACTCCGAGTCGTGGTTTTGCTGCGACGTTGGCGGCGGCGGCCACGGTGGTGATTGCTTCTGGTACTGGTTTGCCGATCTCCACCACCCACACCTTGGTGGGAGCAATTTTGGGGGTTGGGATTGCCCGTGGCATTGGCGCGCTGAACCTGCAAGTGGTGCGCAACATCTTTATGTCTTGGGTGATTACCTTGCCCGTCGGTGGTCTGCTGGCGATTCTGTTCTTCTTCGCCTTGAAAGGTGCGTTTGCGGCTTGATTGGGTTATTAACAATCCGCGAAATAAAAAGGCTCCTTTGGGAGCCTTTTTTGCTTTTGCTTTTTAAGGTTTGGCCAGCAGGGCTTTGAGGCCGTCGAGATGGTTTTTGCCGGTCTTCAAGCGCTGCTCTGGATCGGAGTTCTCATCTTTGCCTTCCCAATTCAGCTCCTCTTCGGGCAGCTCAAACAGAAAACGGCTTGGCTCACAGCGGCTCTCTTCGCCGTAACGTCTGCGGCGTTTGGCGTAGCTGAAGGTGAGATTTTGCTGGGCGCGGGTGATGCCCACATAGGCCAAGCGGCGCTCCTCCTCTAAATTGTCCTCTTCAATGCTGGTGCGGTGCGGCATCAGCTCCTCTTCCATGCCGATGATGTAGACGTAGGGAAATTCCAAGCCTTTGGCCGCATGGACGGTCATCATCTGCACTTGATTGTCGCTGTCATCGTCGTTGTTGCGGTCGAGAATGTTCATCAAGGTGATGCGATTGACGATGTCGGCTAAATCGCGGGGTTGGCCGTTGTCGTTGGGTTTTTTGGTCAGTTGTTCGATCCACTCTAGCAGTTCGTCAACGTTGTTGAGCCGTCGTTCAGCCCCTTTGGGGTCGCTGGCCTGATCTCGCAACCATGATTCGTAGTGAATCTCTTCCAGCAGTTGTTTCACCAGTGGCAGGGGTTCTTCGTGGCGAGCGCGTTCGGCGGTTTGCGTTAACCAAGTGGAGAACTGCTCCAGTCGTTGCAGGGCACGTTCGGAGAGACGGGATTTCAGCCCCCATTCCAAGCTGGAGATCAACATGCCGTTTTCGCGCTCACGAGCGTAACCGGCCAGCGTTTCCAAAGTGCTGGCACCGATCTCACGGCGTGGGGTGTTGATGATGCGTAGAAAGGCTGTGTCATCGTTGGGATTGACCAGCAGGCGCAGATAGGCCATCACATCTTTGACTTCGCTGCGTTCAAAAAAGGAGGTGCCACCGCTGACTTTGTAGGGGATGTTGCGCAGCCGTAGGGAGCGTTCAAACAGACGGGATTGAAAGTTGCCACGATAGAGGATGGCGTAGTCGGAGTAGCTTTTACCGCTGCGAAACTGGTGGGTGAGAATCTCCGAGGAGATCCACTCGGCTTCGTCTTCGGCGTTGCGACAGGGGACGATGCGCAGCGGATCACCGAGACCCAGTGCGCTCCAGAGTTTCTTCTCAAACAGATGCGGGTTTTTGCTGATGAGTTGATTGGCGCAGCGCAAAATGCGACCGCTGGAGCGGTAGTTTTGCTCCAGTTTGATGACTTTCAGGCGTGGGTAATCTTGCTGCAACAGTGAGAGGTTTTCGGGGCGTGCGCCGCGCCAAGCGTAGACTGATTGATCGTCATCGCCCACCGCAGTGAGGCCGCCGATTCGTCCCACCAGCAGTTTGACCAGTTCGTATTGGGTGGCATTGGTGTCTTGATATTCGTCCACCAGCAGGTGACGGACGCGCTGTTGCCACTTCTCTCGTAGTTGTTGATGCTCTTGCAGCAGGCGCAGGGGTTGGATGATCAGGTCATCAAAATCCACCGCGTTGTAGGCGTGCAGCAGCCGTTGGTAGCGCTGGTAGATTTTGGCACTGTACTGCTCTTCGTCGTTGCTGGCTTGTTTGAGGGCTTGCTCTGGGTTGATGAAGTCGTTTTTCCAGCGGCCAATTTGGTCACGTAGGCTTTCTTCTTCTGCCAAGCCGCCATCACCGCCGTCGCGCAGCAGCTCCTTGAGAGCAGCGAGACTGTCGGAGGCATCCATAATGGTAAAACCGCGCTGGAAACCGAGGTGATGACCGTCTTCACGAAAGATCTTTAGGCCGAGGGTGTGGAAGGTGGAGACCGACAGCTCCTTGGCTTCTTGTTGTGAGAGTAGTTGGCCGACACGGGCTTTCATCTCTTTGGCGGCTTTGTTGGTGAAGGTGACGGCGTAGATGTGACGTGCCGCCATACCGGTCTGCATCAGATGGGCGATTTTTTGCGTGATCACGCGGGTTTTGCCACTGCCAGCACCGGCAAGCACCAGCAGCGGGGTGTCGGTGTGACGCACTGCCGCTTGTTGTTGTGGATTGAGATTGGCCATAATGAGGGGGAATTGCTCTGTTTTGTCGATCCGCGTTAGGATAACAATTTTGCTGAGGGAGGTCAGATGAAGATTGATCTTGAGTCGGGTCTGTTGAGTGGCGCACGGCAGCAGCCCTCTCCCAATTGTGATCAGCGACCTGTTGAGGCTGAAGTTAGTTTGCTGGTGATTCACAACATCAGTTTGCCGCCGGGTCAGTTTGGTGGTGATTATATTGATGCCCTATTCTGCAATCGTTTAAATCCAGCAGATGACCCTTTTTTTAAAGAGATTGAGGGGTTGCGAGTCTCTTCGCATCTGTTGATTCGCCGTGATGGTGAGGTGGTGCAGTACGTGCCTTTTCAGCAGCGAGCGTGGCACGCAGGGGTTTCCAGTTACCAAGGGCGTGAACGCTGTAATGATTTTTCCATCGGCATTGAGCTGGAGGGCAGCGATCACTTGGCCTACGAAGAGGCTCAGTATCAGAAATTGGCCGAGGTGATTGTTGCTTTGTTAAGCCATTATCCTACTCTGAGTCAAGAGGTATTGGTGGGGCATTGTGATATTGCTCCTGGCCGAAAAACCGATCCCGGTTCGGCCTTTAATTGGGCCCGTTTAAATGCGCTGTTGGATGCTGCGTTAAGTTAGTTTTTATCAGGGATAGTTGTTCTTTTTCACCAAGGCCATTGTTATGACCATGATTACCATTTTGCTGGCGCTGATTCTAGATCGCCTGCTGACCTCGCATAAACATTGGCGTGACCTCTGTATTTTTAACCGTTATGTGGATTGGTTGATGCCCCGCTTGAAGCTAAAACCTGAGCAGGCTTATCTGGCTATTTTTGCTGTGTTGCTGATTCCAATTGCGTTGCTGCTGTTTGGTCAGACCTTGGTGGCGGGGGTTTGGTTGGATCTTTTCAGTGTGGCTTTGGGGGCGGTGGTATTACTGGTCTGTCTGGGGCCGCTGGATTGGGACTGGGCGGTGGATAAATACCTTAAAGCACGCAAACGCGGTGATGATGAGGCGGCGCACAAACGGGCTTACGATGTGATGGGTGAACAGCCACCGCAGGATAAAAACGAGCAGATTTTGGCTGTGACTCGTACTTTGTTGGTTCAGTCGGGGGATCAGCTGTTGGCGGTGCTATTTTGGTTTGTGGTCTTTGGCCCTGCTGGGGCGATGGCGTATCGTTTCAGCGCCCACTTGGTCAATGATCCACCGCACTGGTTTGCTCATCATCCAGAAGCTCGTCAAGCGGCACGTTGTTGGTTGGGTTGGTTTGGTTGGTTGCCAACGCGGATGGTGGTGATCGGTTATGCGCTGACAGGCAGTTTTGAAGATGTGGTGAATCGTCTTAAAGATTTGCGTCCCTTGTCTCATCCCTTGGATGCAAATCATACGTTATTATTGGAGACGGGCTGCGCCGCGTTGCACAAAGAGGTCAATGATCTGTTGCCGCACGGTTATCCGCATGAGGTGCCGCACCTCTCTTTGGTGCGCAGTGCGCGGGCCTTGGCGTTGCGGACGCTGTTGGTCTGGATGAGTCTGTTGTCGCTGATGACTCTGGTGGGCTGGTTGGCGTGAGGGAGGCTGTTTTATGTTGATCGATTTTTTGCGTCATGGTGAACCGGAAGGAGGACGGCGCTACCGTGGTCACGGTTGTGATGATCCACTCACTCCGAAGGGTTGGCAGCAGATGCAGAGTGCCGTTTCCGGTAACATGGTCTGGGGTCGAGTTGTGAGTTCGCCGCTGATTCGTTGTGCGGCTTTTGCACAGCAGTTTTCCGAGCAGCACTCTCTGCCGTGGGAGGTGTACGATAACCTCAAAGAGGTGGGGTTTGGAGTTTGGGAAGGTCGAGATCGTGCCGATTTGATCGCCGATCCGAGTGCTGGTTTTGAGGCGTTTTATAATGATCCGGTAAACTGTCGTCCACAGGGTGCGGAGGCGTTGGACGGGTTTATTGCGCGGGTGGCTGAGGTGATGGAGGAGTTACAGGGCGCGTATCAAGATGAGCATCTGCTGGTAGTGGCGCATGCGGGGGTGATTCGCGCAGCCATTGCTTATGTGATCGGTTTGTCTGCTAGTGGGATGTATCAGATTAAGGTGGGCAATGCCGAATTTACTCGGTTTGAATTGTCAGAAAATAGCCCTAATTTATTGATTTTTCACGGATTAAAAATATTTTAGGCTGGTATAATGTTAGGACAGGACAGGACAGGAC
>CAZTQX010000087.1:0-2355 GCA_964615985.1 uncultured Gammaproteobacteria bacterium
GACGAGGTGAGCCTGTATGGGGCTATCGCTGCCTAAAAACTGTCCGAAGTATTGACATTAATATCGCTCATGCCAATAGGTATTAATAAACCCCTCCTGCCCAGGATCATCCACCACCTCACTGCCCACCAGCGGTGTGCGTCCCTCCGAGGTCAACACCATCTGCACCGCTGGAGGAATACCCCAACCATGCAAATCCTTTTTCCGATCCTCACGAGTAAGCAGTGTCCCCGATGATCCCAACGCACCACCCGCCGCCCCGTTAGTCACATTAAGATAATAGATCGAACCACCGCCACCACTGGGCGCACAAGAGGCCACTTCATCAGGGTTCGGTGGCGTGTAACTGGTTATCAACGCCACCCCAGAGACAATCAACGGCTGCGCCAATATCTTCTCCCCCTCTCGACTGCCCAAACCACTGAGCAGGCGAATGTACCAACCCGACCGATCCGCCAACTCACGCACCGCCTCCAACCGCTGATCCAACATCCCCTCAACAATCACATTATCGGTGGTATCAAACAATTCTGCCTCCGTGATCGTTTGGTACTCCTCTGGCGGCGTGTAGACATGATAATCCCTCAGCATATAAATGCGATCCTCCACCTCCGTCTGCAACGGATGCGCTCGATAACCCGAACCAAGCAACAGTGCCAAATAAGGGCTTTTCCCCGGTTCCATCATCAAAGAGAGATCCGGCGGATGATAAAAACGCCGATTGCCGCTGACGGTCTGATTGGCCAGATCCGCAATCCGTCCACCAGCAACCGAACCGTCCCGCTCATCCAGATCAAAACGCCACACCTGCCCCGCCGTGTCGCCCACAAACAGCGTCTCCAACAGACCATTGCCATTCACATCAATGGCGTTAATCTTCGACGGAATGCTGTTACTCATGGCACTCAGCACCAGATCGGCACCGGAACCCCTTGGCCCAGCCCACCAGAGCCGCTCACCGGTCACCGCATTAACAATGTAAATGGCTCGCCCTTGCGAATCGGGGCTTTGAGTTCGATTACGATCCTGCTGCGGATCGTAACCACCAGCAAAAACCAACACCTGACGGTCGCTGTTTTGCCAACGAATTTTACCCACCACCGGCTGCGACCAACTCTGCCCCAACTCGCTGAACGCCCCCTCGCCGCCTTTAATCACCCATTTCAACGTCGGTGAACGAGTGTCGGTCACATCCAAGGCGTAATAATTTCTGCCCCCTCGGCGCATCCCCACATAGATCGTCACCGAATCGCCCAAACTGGGTTCAATAATGCCGTTGTGATTCTGATCCAGCACCCACGGCACCACCGAACCATCCAAACCATAGGGACGCGCTTGCCCCTGCCGGTTTTTATACAGCAGCGGTAAATTTTTCAGCAACGCTTGCGGAATAAACGCAAACAGCTCACGGCCACTGCTCTCCTCCACCGCATGCAAGTAACCGTCGTTGCTGGAGAAAAACAGCACCTGCTCTGGTTCCTCCTGCGTGCCACCGTACTGCACCACCGCTGGCGAAGAGTGCAGCGAATCGCCCACCACCGCCGTCTGAGCACCCCGCGCCCACTGCAACACCTCAGCAGGAGTGGGGTCACTCGCGGTAGCTGACATATCTAAAAAAGTCTCTAAATTCGCCAGATTATCCTCATGCACCAGATTCAAACGCGAAGGCAGATATTCATTAGCTGGAGCTGAAAAACCACTGTAGGTGTAGACGTTACGATCACTGGGTAGGTTGGCCAACACCCCACCCAACGTCACCTCTCCGCCATCTGGAGCATCACTGGATGGAGTCCAAAAACTGGTGGCACGCTCTTTAAAACCACCACGCAATTCATCCACCGCCGGTTCGCCATTTTTATCGACAATTCTGGCGCTGCCCGTGGAGAAATCGAGTCGATATTTTTTCACATTGCCATCCCAGTGCGGCGCGGTGGCCGGTTTAAAGTTGGCAAAGTAGAGATCGTTACGATGACGGGTGCGTGAAAAGGCGTTCACTGACAAAGCTGGAGCAACAAAACGGCTGTTAACCGCCAAAATTTCATTGATGATCTGGCTAAAAGCACTGGTCAAACCCACCGCATCATCAGCGGTAAAATAACGCCCCTTGCCCTTATCAGCGGTCTCTTGCAGCAGCTCTTGTTCACTCTGAAAACCAATGGTGTAGGTAGTGACCGTTTGCTCCCCAGAGAAATCAGACGATTGATCCGAGTTGGCCAGATACTGCGCCAGTTCATCCAGACACTCGTCATCTTTACCTTCATCACTGTTACTGGAACGTAACTGTAATTTCCTCTCATCATGATCATCGTCGTCATCCCCACCATGATCATCGTCGTCTTCCCCATCATGATCATC
>CAZTQX010000087.1:2455-10099 GCA_964615985.1 uncultured Gammaproteobacteria bacterium
ATCATCGTCGTCTTCCCCATCATGATCATCATCGTCGTCTTCCCGACGACCGGAACAGCTGGTTTTCCCCGTCGCCTCAAAAAAACCCGGCAACGCCGGTATTTTTTCATTCGCGCTGGTATCCGAGGTCGGCTCACCGTCCGTCAATAAAATGACAAAATTCTTCTGGCACTGAAAAACAATCGGGGATTGATACAACGCAGCATTATCAGCACCCCGAGAGGAAAGGACACTCGGTTCCAACTGCCAATCATTACCGTAAGAATTCAGACCGTAATCCACCGCATTGCCACGAAAATAGAGCGACGCTTCGTAAAGTGTCTCCGACAGAGGCGTTACCCCACCCGCCTGATATTCATTCAAACGCGCTTTAAAGGCATCCCTCGCCGTGGCCACATCCTGCATTGCAAACGAGGTCATCCCCCCCTCACCGTTGTGATCAAAACGCATTAAAGCAACGTTAATATTAGTACTGCTGTCCACCACATTGGCCACCACCTCTTTAACAATATCCAGCCGACTGCGCAGGGTTGTGCTGCTCTGCTGCTGCCAATTGAGAAAATTGGCCGAATAGAGGCTGTAACTCGCCCCCACCGAACGCCAATCCAAAGATTGAGCCTCGTTGCTGGTCCACGCCCCTTGATCTCCATCGGCGATGTAACGCGCCCCCGACTCTGCCGTGATCCCATGCAGACCTTCATCTTGCTGACATTCGACATAAGCGTTGTTCTCATCATCGGAAAGACGCTGCCAGCGTTGATGATCATCATCTTGCCAGTAGGCCAAACGATCTTGATAAAAACCACTGCTCTGAAGCGGTGAGACCGAGGCCTGACAAACGTTCTTAGAGGCATCAAACCAACGCTCGCTGTCGCACTCATCGGGAGCCTCACCATCGGCACTCCAATACACTCGGTTGCTGGAAAAACAACCGCCATAATTCGTGTCAGGGTCGTAAGGCACTTGAGTCTCAACTAAGGCATCCATACTGCCGGAGGTATCCACGATAAAAAGCACATTGGGATTCACCGAACTGCGACCCAAATTAGCGCCCAGATAAATTTCTGTATCGTCCGCCACACAGATCAATGAGGTGCAGACCCCCAACAGAAAAAAGCCCAAAAAATTCAACGTCCGATTTGTTAAACTGCCCATTTTTCGCCCACCCAGCCAATGAAGTTCACACCATGCAGAAAAAGGTAAGCACAGAACGTGACCGTTTCTGGAAAGGATTCATACTCGCCAGTCTTGGCACCACACTTTTTTCGGTCAAGTCGATCTTTATCAAGCTCGCTTATACAGCTGGTTCCGACCCAGAATCGGTGCTGTTGCTGCGGATGGTAATCGCGGCACCGTTTTACGCCCTGATCGCAATTTGGCAGTGGCGCGTCAACAGTCACTTTCGCCAGACCTACAACTCAACGCTACTAATCAAAATTATTTTAGTGGGGTTTATCGGTTACTACCTCGCCTCACTGCTGGATCTTATGGGCTTGGCACTGATTTCGGCACAGCTTGAACGGATGCTGCTCTTCACCTATCCGATTATGGTGGCGATTTTGGGCTGGCTCTTTTTCAAACAGCCACTTTCCCTGAAGATGGGATTGGCACTGCTTGTCTCTTATCTGGGAATCACCTTGATCTACCAACAAGAGATGAGTTTTTCGGGAGAGAACACCTCTTTAGGAACTTTATTGGTAACCCTCTCAGCGCTGTCATTTTCGTTTTATGTTCTGTTCAGCAAACAACTGATCCACAAAATCGGCAGCGTACCGTTCACCAGCTTGGCCATGCTTTTTTCCACCCTTTTTATGCTGATCCATTACGGCTTGTTGATGGAGCAGGACATCATTCTCAATAACGAAATTCTGTTGTGGGTTGTGCTGCTGGCGATTTTCAGCACGGTGATTCCGAGCTTTATGATCTCTGCGGCCATTGGCCAGATCGGTCCGGCACAGACGGGGATTATCGGCACACTGGGGCCGTTGGTGACCTTGGTTTTAGCGGTGAGTTTTTTGGGCGAGCCGTTTAGCTATTTGCATTTGGCGGGATTTTGTTTGGTGGTGTTGGGGGTTTCGTTGCTGACCATTCGGGGTAAAAAAAGAATTTAGCTAAGCACCCACAGGGGAGTGCCCCTACAAAATACTCTTAAAAATCTTTCAAAGTCATAAATGAATTTTCATCCTCTTGAGAACAAGAGATATGTGTTGATTTGACGATCACCGAACTCAGCAGATAGGCACTGAAGAAAAACAGAACCCCCAAACCAAAATTCAAACCGTTCATTGCGCTTAAACCGTACGTCATGCTGAGAAAACCACTCAACCAAATAAAGGCAATGGGCAACGCTGCTATCAAACCGTGTTGTCGATAAGCTTGAGAAGCAGGGAATAAAATCTGTTGGATAGTGCTGTTTTTCATGCTTTTTCTCTCTCTGGATGAGTTGGATTGAGAAGAAGCTTAACGGAGTGACCTCATAAATTGCTCTCAAAAATAATACATTTTTCTCACATCAAAACTACGCCACCTGCATAGGAATAGCATTGGCGCTGCGCACCATCTCGTTGGCCTCATTCACATAAACCAAACACGGCTTAAACAGCTTCGCCTCTTGAACAGAGAGCTGAGCATAACTGCAAATAATCACTCGATCCGCCACACTGGCTTTGTGCGCTGCCGCGCCATTAACCGAGATCATCCCCGTTCCCGCCTCACCACGAATCGCATAAGTGGTAAAACGCTCGCCGTTATCAACGTTGTAAATCTGAATCTGTTCATACTCCAAAATACCCGAGGCATCCAACAAATCCGCATCAATGGCACAGGAACCCTCATACTCCAACTCCACCTGAGTAACGTGAACTTTGTGCAATTTTGCCTTTAACATCGTGACCTGCATGACTCTTCAACTCTTCTTCAAAAGGGAATAAAAACAAACAACCAAGGAGATAATTATACTACAACATCCGCAAGCAGAATATTGTCAATCAGACGCGCCTTGCCCAACTGCACTGCAACCAACACCAGCCACTCTTCTGGAGCGCTGCCAGCCAACTCAGCAGAAAGACCGGAGGCGCATCGAACAGCCAGATAATCCACCTCAAACCCACAACCATTAAATTGCTCCACCGTCTTCTGACACGCCTGCACCGGCTCTTCGCCCTCAAGCAATTGTTTCGCAAGACAGTGCAAATACCGATAAAGCTCCGGAGCCGTGGCGCGCTGCTCAGAGGTGAGGTAACCGTTACGCGAACTCATCGCCAGACCATCCGCCTCCCGCTCAGTGGGCACACCCACAATCTCCACAGGGAAATTGAGATCCTCACAAAAGCGCCGAATCACCAGCAACTGCTGATAATCCTTCTGACCAAACAGCGCCACCTGCGGCTGCACCAGATTAAACAATTTACTGACCACCGTCGCCACACCTGCAAAATGCCCTGGGCGATCCAGACCACAGAGCTGTTCACTCAACGAATCTGGCACCTGCACCTGGGTTATCGCTTCCACACCGCGAGGATAAATCGCATCGACCCTTGGCATGAAGAGCAGATCCACCCCTGCCACTTGCAGCTTCTCTTGATCTGCCAATAAGGTACGCGGATAAGCGCCTAAATCTTCGCCAACGGAAAACTGCATCGGGTTAACAAAGATCGTCACCACCACCCGCTCGGCTCGCTTTTGCGCCTCACTCACCAGACGCAGATGGCCTTGATGAAGATTACCCATCGTCGCCACCAGAGCAATGCGCTCTCCCGCTCCGCGCCACACGGCCAACGTATCACGCAGAGCAACAATCTCAGACACGATTTCCACTACGCCAAAACCTCTTCATCGCTGGGAAACTCACCCTCTTTAACCGCCACAACGTAGGCCGCCACCGCCGCCTGAATCGAATCGTGCCCCACAAGGAAATTTTTACTGAAACGAGGCGCTCTGGGACTCAGACCCAACAGATCATAAAGCACCAAAATCTGGCCATCACAACCCGCACCGGCTCCAATACCAACCACCGGAATGGCCACATTGGCGCTGATCTCACTGGCCAGCAATTGCGGCACACACTCCAGCAGCAGCAGATCTGCCCCAGCCTCAACCAACAGGGCCGCGTCTTTGATCAACACCGCCGCACTCTGATCGTCTCGGCCTTGCAGGCGATAACCACCCAATTTATGCACCGCTTGCGGCTGCAAGCCCAAATGAGCACAGACCGGAATGCCGTTTTGCGCCAGACGCTGCACCGTCTCAACTTGACTGGCTCCGCCCTCCAATTTTACCATCTGCGCGCCAGACTCCTTCATCAAACGACCGGCGTTATGCAAAGCGCTCATCGGATCCGTGTAACTCATAAAGGGCAAGTCCACCACCAAAAAGGCCTGCGACAAACCTCGTCGCACCGCCTGCGCATGGTAAACCGTCTCATCCATCGTCACCGGCAAGGTGGTCTCATGCCCCTGAATTACCATACCCAATGAATCGCCCACCAACACCAGATCCACTTCAGCCTGGTCCAGAACAGCGGCAAAACTGGCATCATACGCGGTCAAACAGGCGATCTTCTCTCCGGCCTGTTTCATCGCCAACAAACGCGTGACGGTCATTTTATGTGGCTTTTTTTCTGCACTCATGCGCTTTGCACCTCATCACTCTCATCTGACAAACGCCATAAGCCCTGCTTGTCCACCCGCTTCAACAGATCGGACAAACGCCCCTGTTTTGGAATCAACAGCTCCTCCACAAGCTCTGACAACGGCAACAGCACAAACGCTCTCGCAGAGATGCCAATGTGCGGCACCCGTAAACGAGGATGCTCGATGACCTGATCCCCGTACAACAGCAAATCCAGATCCAATACCCTTGCCCCCCAACGCTCACCTCGCACACGACCAAACGCCGTTTCCAACGCTTGCAGTTGATCCAGCAGAGCCAGCGGTTCCAGAGTGGTCTCAATTTTGACCACCGCATTAATATAATCGGGTTGATCTTGCGGCCCCATTGGCGAGCTGCCATAGAGGCAAGAGACGTTTAATAAACGACTCTCCGGCAACGACTGCAAGGCAGTCATGGCCTTTTTCAGCTGCATCACGGGCTGCATTAAATTGCTGCCCAGAGCAAGATAACACTCAATCACTACTGGTCACTGGCCGGTTTTTTCGATGGTTTTCGTCGCCGATGGCGACGTTTAGGCGAGCTGTTATTTGGAGCTTGACGCGCCATCTCTTCTTGCTCTGCGGGTGAAACCTCTTGGATCTTAGTCCACCAGTCAGCGCGCTCTTGCAACGCCGAATCAATCTCAGCACGCAGACAGAGGAAATCGTAACCAGCACGAAAACGAGGGTGCTCCAACAGCCGCAAGGCGCGTTTGCCTCCGTAGTTCAACAGCCGTCCCTGCATCATCCAGATCTCCCGCATCGGCATGGAGAAACGTTTTGGCAACGAGGTGTGAGTCAGCTGCAAGGCCAGCGCCTCATCTCCAGCACGCTGCATCGCCACCATCGGCGCTTCCCCTTGAGCCAACCAACGTCCGTAACGTTCCGAAACATCCGGCCAGAGAAACACCGCGTACAAAAACGCCGGAGTCACCGACTTACCAGACCGAAGGCGCTGATCGGTGTTGTGCAGAGCACGCTGCAACAGCTCCCAAACCGCATCGTCATCATCGGCCAGTTTTTCAGCTGCATGGGGAAAAAGGTAATCCAACAAACAGTGTTCATGCAGCAACCCCAAACTCTCAACCGCATGACCGCTGTGAAACAGCTTCAACACCTCTTCAAACAGACGCGCGGGAGGAATCTCCCCCAACTCAGAGGAAAGCTCAGCAATGGGGTCTTCTGCCTCAGGAGCAATCTCAAAACCCAGCTTGGCAGCAAAACGCACCGCTCGGAGCATCCGCACCGGATCTTCTTTATAACGGGTCTCCGGATCACCGATCAGACGCAGACGACGCGCCATCACATCGGCCATGCCCTCAGCGTAATCGTGAATGGAATAATCTTTAATGTCATAGTAGAGGGCGTTGACGGTAAAATCACGCCGCAGAGCATCCTCGGCAATGTCACCAAAAACGTTGTCGCGCATGATGCGACCCTTGTCATCGGTACGACCGTCTTCGCCATCACGGTGACTGGCACGAAAAGTCGCCACTTCGATCACCTCGCGCCCAAACAGCACATGCGCCAAACGAAAACGACGACCGATCAAACGGCAATTCCGAAACAGTGCGCGCACCTCTTCGGGGCTGGCACTGGTGGCGATGTCGAAATCTTTCGGTTTCAAACCCAACAGCAAATCACGCACACCACCACCGACCAAACAGGCTTCAAACCCCGCCTCATTCAGACGATAGAGTACTTTCAGCGCACTTTTACTGATGTTCTTCCGTGACACACCGTGCTCCGAACGAGGAATAACGGTCGCTGCTGGCGCTTTTTTCATCCTATCATTCCCCTCTACTCCAATCGTGCTTTTCAGCCGTTGCCAAATCCGCGCAATCATACCATTACCACTCTCTCCCAGGAAAAAAAAAGCCTAGCATTCAGCTAGGCTCTGTTCAATCAAAACGACACATATCAGCTACATTTTATTAAAGTATCTGATCACCCTCTTCACCGGTTCGAATGCGCACAGCACGCTCAACACTCTCCACGAAGATCTTACCATCACCAATTTTACCGGTACGAGCTGCGGTTGAAATCACCTCAATGCAACTATCAACACGATCATCTTCTACTACCACTTCCAGCTTAATTTTGGGCAAAAAATCGATCACATACTCCGCGCCACGATACAATTCGGTATGGCCTTTTTGGCGACCAAAACCCTTCACTTCGGTGACGGTCATGCCGTTCACGCCGTTGCTGGAGAGCGCTTCACGTACGTCATCCAGTTTGTACGGTTTTACAATTGCGGTTACTTTTTTCATTACATCCACCTCAAATTTATTTGAATGTTCATTTAACGGTCGTACTTAGGAGAAGCAGAGATCTTATGAATGCTCAAATCTGCACCTTGATGCTCTTCCTCTTCGGATAAACGAATGCCCATGGTTTTCTTCAGCAAGCCATAGATTACCAAACCACCCACCAAAGCAATCGTCGCACCGACCAACGTACCCACCAGTTGCGCCCCAAAGGTCACGCCACCGGCACCGCCCAGAGCAGTCAAACCAAAGATGCCCGCCGCAATTCCGCCCCAGACACCACACAAACCATGCAGAGGCCACACACCCAACACATCATCAATTTTCCAACGATTCTGAGTCAGGGTGAAACTCCAGACAAACAAGCCACCTGCCACCACACCCGTCGCCAACGCGCCCAGCGGATGCATCAGATCCGAACCCGCACAGACCGCCACCAAACCCGCCAAAGGCCCATTATGGACAAAACCAGGGTCATTACGCCCCACTACCAAAGCCGCCAAGGTACCACCGACCATTGCCATCAGAGAGTTCACCGCCACCAAACCACTGACCGCATCAATGGTCTGCGCCGACATCACGTTAAAACCAAACCAACCGACCGTCAGCACCCAAGCACCCAAAGCCAAGAAAGGAATACTGGAAGGAGGGTGAGCAACCACCAACCCATCTTTGTTATAACGCCCCTTACGAGCACCCAACATCAACACCGCACCCAAGGCAAT
>CAZTQX010000088.1:0-10068 GCA_964615985.1 uncultured Gammaproteobacteria bacterium
TTCTCCGCCATATTTTTTGATCTAGGCGCTCTTTTTAGCGCCTTTTTTTGTGCCTGGAGTTTAAGATGAAACTACTCGCCATAGACACCGCCACCGAAGCCTGCTCCGCTGCTCTCTGGGTGGATGACGAAGTGATTTCCCGCTACCAAGTGGCTCCACGACAACACGGCAATCTAATCTTGCCGATGCTGGAATCCTTGTTGGCCGAGGGAGAGTTAACTCTAAAACAGCTCGACGGCCTCGCTTTTGGTCGCGGTCCGGGTGCGTTCACCGGTGTGCGTATTGCCGCAGGGGTGGTGCAGGGGGTTGCTTACGGCGCTGATTTGCCTGTGGTGGCGGTCTCGACCTTGGCGACGCTGGCGCAACGAGCCTATCGTGAGACGGGTGAACGGCGAGTTTTAAGTGCCATTGATGCACGGATGCAGGAGGTTTACTGGGGAGCCTATGAACTGGCGGAATCTGGTGTGATGCGTTCGGTGGCCACGGAAGTGGTGCTGGCTCCTGAGAAAATTGAGCCGCCGGAAGGGCGTTGGTGTGGTGCCGGTACCGGCTGGGGTACGTATGAGACTTCACTTTCAGCACCCTTGGAGGGTCGTTTGAATTGCGTTCTGGGCGAGCTGTTGCCTCACGCGCAAGATGTGGCGGCTCTGGGAGTGGTAGATCTGCAAGCGGGTTTGGCTGTCAGTGCTGAAAAAGCCTTGCCAGTTTATCTGCGGGATAACGTCGCGCAAAAACCGAAGCCGAGACCCAGCCTATGAAAATCGCCATCTTTGTGGATGTGCAGAACATCTACTACACCACCCGTCAGGCGTATCAAAACCAATTCAACTACAACGCTTTTTGGGCTGAAATTGCCTCCCAAGGAGAGATTGTCAACGCCTTCGCTTACGCGATTCATCGCAGCGACAACAAACAGCAGCAGTTTCAAAACATTCTGAAAAAGATCGGCTTTCAGGTCAAACTCAAACCCTACATTCAGCGCAGTGACGGCTCGGCCAAAGGCGATTGGGATGTGGGTTTGACCATTGACCTGCTGGAGGAGGCTCCCTATGTGGATCGGGTGGTGCTGCTTTCAGGAGACGGGGATTTTGATCTGCTGCTGCACCGCGTGCGGACGAAATACGGTGTTGAAGCGGAGGTTTACGGCGTGCCGGAGTTGACGGCCAACTCTTTGATCAACGAGGCGACTCGTTTTGTCCCCATTGATGAACGGCTTTTGATGCATCGCAAAAGTTGAAGCTTAAATAGAGAGACGGCGAAACTCGGGGTCAGGTTCGCTGCTTTCCCACGCTTGCAAGAAGAAGTGATTCATCTCTTTGGCCTCGGCTCCTGCATGAAGTTTTAGCAGCCCTTGGGGTTGATCGCCTTGATTGCGCAGCAGCAGGCCGGTGTCATCGGCCATAATAAAGGCGCGATTCAGATCGCCGCTCTCTTTTTGCAGGCGGCGTACTTGGATGTAACTGGAAAGTCGCTGACAGAGTTGGGTCAGACGATGACCTGCTTTAATGGCATTGCTGGAGTCACTGATTAAGATCTGCACGTTGGCACGTTGGTTGTCGCGAATCAGTTTTGAGATGGCGTCCACAAAGGTTTCGTTGCTGAGCAGCATGGGATCCATTGAGCGGGTCAGGATGCGTACGGTGCGTCGCGCCTGTTGAGCAAGAAAGATCGCCGCTTGTTGTGCGTCGTCCAGTGAGTCAATTTGGAACGTGAGGTTGGTGCTGCCGAGTTGGTGTTGTTTGGGGTTGAGTTGGTCAAAATTAAGTACGGTTTTTGCGCGCCGATTTTGCAGCTTCAAGGCCATCTTTTGGTGGGTAATGTTGGCCTCTTCAAACGGCTCGCCTTCGCTGCCAAAACCGTGTTTGAGATAAAAACCGACCGCTTGGGTTTGCGCGTGCAGAGTCAGTTGTAACAGCCCTTGATGATCTGCTTGCAGCAGCAATTCGCCCATCATTTGATGGCCGATGCCGTTGCAGCGCAGATGTTTAAGCACCGCCATGCGACCCACTCGACCGCTGGGCAGCAAGCGCGCACAGGCGACCGGTTCTTTGTCGAGCAGGGCAAGCAGATGCAGGGCTTCTTCGTCATCGTCGTCCCACTCCAGTTTTTCTGGCACCCGCTGTTCGTCGATAAAGACGCTACGGCGCAGTTGGCTCAGTTGCTGGTGGTCACTCTCATTGTGCCAGTCGGCGTGGCGAATCTGTACGTCAAAGGTCATCGCAGAACTCCAAAAAACCGCAGTTGTAAAGTTGGCTAAGCAGCTTAAGGGTAGAGACTATCTGATCGCTTGTCAGGGCTTTTTTATCTATTTTGCTGGCTTTTCCGATCAGTTGTGCCAATTCGAGGGATATTTGGAGGCTTTCTCCACCGATAAAGAGCTGAGTCTGTTGTTCAAATTGCATATAAAGTGCGCGAATTCCTGCGACTTTTTGCAGGCTTTCACCCTGTTGAAGTGCTTTCTTGATTGCATTAGGGGTCAGTTCGTGTGGGACTTCCAATGCAAATTCTCGGCCTGCTTCACTCAGGTAGCGGCCTAAAAAATGATCCAGTTGAGTATCGTCTTGCGTCAACTGCTGATGCAAGGTATCGCGCAGTTTTTGTCGTGTGGATGGTGTGATCTCGCTGGGGTGCGTTTGTTGGATCAGATCAGGATCGCTGTAACGGCTTTCGCTTAAAGTGGGAACCAAGTCATCCAGATAGGCACTGAGCAAATCTCGCCGTGTGGGCGCGCGAAAGCCCACCGACCATGTCATGCACGGCTCCAGTGCCACACCGTGATGAGCCACGCCAGGAGGCAGATAGAGCAGGTCGCCTGGTTCGGTGATCCAGCTCTCTTCGGCCTCAAATTCCTTGAGGATTTTCAGTTCCAGATCGGGCAGAAAATCACTTTCACTTAACAGGCGGCTGTGGATTGACCAGCGTCGTCGTCCAGAGGTTTGCAATAGGAAAACATCGTACTGATCGCTGTGAGGCCCGACGGAGCCGCCTTCGGGGGCGTAGCTGATCATCAGATCATCAATGCGCCAGTCGGGGATAAAGCGAAACGGTTGCAGGTAGGCTTGAAACTCCGGCAGATGTTTCTCCACATCGGTGATCAGTAACGACCAGTCGCTTGCGGGCAGTTGAGCAAAATCATCCTCATTAAAAGGCCCCATACGACAGCGCCAATCAGTGGGACTGTGTTGTTGAATGATGCGTGAGGGAATTTCCTCCTCGCAGGCCAGCCCCGCCAACTCATCGGCTTCGATGGGGTTGATAAAATTGGGAAAGGCTTGGCGAATCAGCAGCGGTTTTTTCTGCCAGTAGTCGCGTAGAAAGAGGTCGATGTTGAGGTGTGGTGGGAACTGGATCTGCATGATGGGTTTCTTCTGTTTTTTTGGTTACGTTGCATCGAATGTTTTTAAAATCTCATATTTTTGCAATATGTTGTGATGAAACGATTCTGGCAGACTGCTCCAGTCAAAGGCTTGGATTAAAATCGGAATATTGGAGTCGTCCAGTGCGGTAATAAAGTTGTGCAGTTCTGAGTGATCAAGTGGGGTTAAATGGGTGGTGCGGATGACCAGATCCAGATCGCTGGTATCGTGGGCCTCGCCATTGACACGGCTGCCGTAGGCCCAAATTTCGACCGGTGTTTTGAGGGTCGTTGCGGCAATTTCCAGCAGCGCTTGGCGGTCTTTGTCTCTAAGAAGCATTTTGGTGCTTTTCTATAATGTTGAGTAGGGCCGTAGCGTCTTTAATAAATTGTGGTATGAGGGGCAGGGTTTTTTCTGCTAAACCAACACCATAATCGTGTGCGGTGGTGTTGCGATTGTCACGGTAGAGATACCAGCGTTCAATTTCTTCGAGGCTTAGCAGATCGTGATGAGCCGCATGACGGAAAATGGCTTTAAAGGTGAGTCTATCCACAGCTTTAGATGAATGAAAATAGAGCTTCAAACATTTTTTTAGCAGCTTGCCGGACTGTTCTAAGATGATTTCAAATTCTTTAATTACCGCAGAACGATAAAGATCGTATTCGATGCTGTCCGGTTCGGCTTGTTGCAACAGGTGCAGCGCTTTTTTCAAGGTTTGAATGCAGCGCTGTAAAAAAGTGGTGTCTATTTTCATCGTTTTTCAGCCTCAGAAGGTTTCCACGAAAAGGGTGGAAACCAGAGGGGGGTTTAAGAGATCGCTTTAGCCTGCTTAACCGCATTGCCGATGTAGTTGGCTGGGGTCAGTTTTTGCAGCTCGGCTTTGGCTGCTGCGGGGATCTCCAAGCTCTCCACAAAGGCGCTCATGGCAGCGGCATCGACGCGCTGACCACGGGTCATCTCTTTGAGTTTTTCGTAAGGGTTTTCCACGCCGTAACGACGCATCACGGTTTGGATCGGTTCGGCCAACACTTCCCAATTGCTCTCCAAGTCGGCGGCCAGTACCGCATGGTTGACTTCCAATTTGCTCATGCCGCGCAGAAAAGAGCTGTAGGCGATCACCGAGTGGCCGACACCCACGCCCAAATTACGCAGCACGGTGGAGTCGGTTAGATCACGCTGCCAGCGGGAGATGGGCAGTTTGGCGGCCAGATGACCAAAGATGGCGTTGGCCAGCCCCAGATTGCCTTCGGCATTTTCAAAGTCGATGGGGTTGACCTTGTGCGGCATGGTGGAGGAGCCGACTTCGCCTTTGATGGTGCGCTGTTTGAAATAACCCTGCGAGATGTAGCCCCAAATATCGCGGCTGATGTCGATCAAGATGGTGTTGAGGCGGGCGTTGGCATCGAACAGCTCGGCGATGTAGTCGTGGGGTTCGATCTGAGTGGTGTAGGGGTTGAAGGTCAGCCCCAGATCTTCGACAAATTTTTGCGCAAAAGCGGGCCAATCAATATTGGGGTAGGCGCTGTAGTGGGCGTTGTAGTTGCCCACCGCACCGTTGATTTTGCCCAAGATTTCGACCTTTTCCATCTGTTGACGTTGGCGTTGCAAACGGTAGGCGACGTTGGCCATCTCTTTGCCCAAGGTGGTCGGGGAGGCGGGTTGACCGTGGGTGCGCGCCAGCATTGGCACCTCTGCCAGCTCTTGGGCTTTTTGGGTTAAAGCGTCGATGGTTTGTTGAGTTTGAGGCAGCAGAATCTGTTCACGCGCGTTGGCCAGCATCAAGGAGTAGGCGAGGTTGTTGATGTCTTCGGAGGTGCAGGCGAAATGGATGAACTCGGAGATGGCGGCCAGCTCGGCGTTGTCTTGGATTTTCTCTTTGAGGAAGTACTCCACCGCTTTGACATCGTGGTTGGTGGTGGCTTCAATGGCCTTGACTCGCTCGGCATCCGCGAGGCTGAAATGGGTTTCGATCCCTTGCCAAAAGCTGCGAGCCTCGTTGCTCAAGGTGGGTACTTCGGCAATCTCGGCGTGATCGGCCAGCGCCAGCAGCCAGCGCACTTCCACTTGGACGCGATAACGGATCAGACCGTATTCGCTGAAAATATCTCGCAGAGCGGCGGTTTTACTGCCATAACGACCGTCAATAGGGGAAACAGCACTGAGGGATGAAAGTTCCAAGCTCATACAAAAACTCCGCGATTTTGGTTTTGGGGTGATCAAAAAGGGGGATATTATACATGAGCCACTTGCTTTAATCTTTCCTCAATCGCCGCTGCATTCTGCAACGGTGTCTCACAGGAAAAGCCCTGACAAAGATAAAGCGTCGCCTGTTTCTCCAGCAAATGCTGCTGGGTAAACGGGGCGAATTTCTGCATCATGTGCCGATTGTTTTTATCAATGGCCAATCGCAGGGTGTGGGGTAAAAAAGCGCCGTTTAACGCTTGAAACAGTTTTGGGTTAATCTGCTCACCACTGAGCACCACGTTTTGCGTTGGCCCTTGATAGAGATCGTGGGCGGTGAGCAGAAACGCGCAGCCCGCAGGATAACGATTCAGCTCTTCGCTGCTGGCCTGTTGCAGTTTTTCAAAATAGCCTTGCCATTTTTCTTCGCCGCTGAGGTGGTAGAGGGTGGCCAAGTTGTGTGCCATCACCGAGTTGCCGCTGGGAATCGCGCCGTCGTGCTGCGCTTTGGGGCGCATCACCAAGGTGCTGTCGGCGCTGGTGAGGAAAAATCCGCCCTGTTTTGCATCCCAAAATTGCTCCAGAGCGATCTCCTGCCAGCGCAACGCCTGCTGCAAATAATCGCTGTTGAGGCTGGCTTGATGCAGCTCCAGCGCCGCCCAGATCATAAAAGCGTAGTCGTCCAGATGAGCGGGCAACCCCGCATTGCCGTTGCGGAAGCGTTTTTTCAGTTGGCCATCGGTGTGACTCAGGTGCTTGAGGACAAAGGCAAAGGCGCGTTCGGCCTGCTGCAAAAAGTCTGGCTCGTCGAGCAGAGTGGCGGAACGGGCAAGGGCGGCGATCATCAGGCCGTTCCAATCGGTGAGAATCTTGTCGTCTTTCAGTGGTGGGACGCGCTGTTGGCGCTGCTGGTAGAGTTTTTCGCGCAGCGGCTGCCAGCGTTGTTGATCTGTTTCGCTCAAGGGCTGGTGCAGATGGGGGATGTTGTTGCCGTTTTTCTGGCGACTGCTTTCGTCGATAAAATTGCCTTCGGCAGCGATCTGAAAGGTGTTTTTGAACCACTCCAGCTCCGATTCGTCGAGAATCTCGGTCAGCTCTGCGGTGCGCCAAAAATAAAACTTACCCTCTTCGCCTTCGCTGTCGGCATCTTCGGCGCTGTAAAAAGCCCCTTCGGGGTGCTGCATTCGCTGGGTTAAGTAGCGCAAAATCTCGCGGCTCACCTGTCCATAAAAGGGTTGTTGGGTGGCGGCGTAGGTCTCGCTGTAAGCGAGCATCAGCATGGCTTGGTCGTAGAGCATTTTTTCAAAATGGGGCAGCAGCCAGTGGTTGTCGGTGCTGTAACGGTGAAACCCCAGCCCCACCTGATCAAACATCCCGCCCAAGCGCATGGCAGTGAGGCTTTGCTCCACCATCTTGAGGGCCTCTGGCTCGTTGTTGCGTTGCCAGTAACGTAGCAGCGAGAGGTATTGATGCGGTGAGGGAAATTTAGGTGCTTGGCCAAAACCGCCCTGTTCAGAGTCGTAATTGTTTTGCAACTGTTGAAAACCGTTTTGCAGCAAGTGCGGTGAAAGCTCGCTGTTTTGGGAGGTCGATTTTTGTTGCAGTTGCTGGGTGAAATGCTGGGCTTTTTTGATCGTTTCGGTTCGATCTTGTTGCCACGCTTGGGCGATTTTTGGCAGCAATTCCATCATGCCGATGCGTCGATAACGATTGTGTTTGGGAAAATAGGTTCCGGCAAACAGCGGATGACCGTCAGGGGTGAGAAAACAGTTCAGTGGCCAGCCGCCTTGGCCGGTCATCGCTTGGCAGGCGCTCATGTAGATCTGATCGATGTCGGGGCGCTCTTCTCGATCTACTTTGATTGGCACGCAGTAGCGGTTGATCAAAGCGGCCACCTCGTCATCTTCAAAGGATTCATGCTCCATCACATGGCACCAGTGACAGGTGGCGTAACCCACGGAGAGAAAGACCAATTTATCTTCGCGCCGCGCCTGCTCAAAGGCGGCATCGCCCCACGGCTGCCAGTCAACGGGGTTGGCGGCGTGTTGCAACAGATAAGGACTGGCCTCAAATACCAAGCGATTCCACTGTTCACCACCGTCGGCTGGCAGGCTTTTTAGGGTTTCGGTGCTGGGCAGCGGAGGGCGTTGCGAGGTTGGCATAAGGTCTCCTTAACGGTTAAAAAGTGAGCAGTTTGTAACCAATTTGTGTATCCTGCTTAGGATAACAAGTTCGACAAGATGCGTCAGTTTGTTGCCCATTTTAAGACGTTAGTAAGCAGTTTCGTTTTATAGTGATGGCCTATTGGGTGTTCTGTCGTGTGGTCTAATCATCAGGGAGTTGGGATGAACTACCGTGCTATTTTATTAATTTTAATGCTCTTTTCTGGCGGGGCGAGTTCACAGGAGGTGAACTTTCCTCGCCCTGATTCGTTGCAACCGGCGGTGCAGTTTTGGACGCGGGTTTACACCGAGCTGGAAACTGGCTCCGGTTTTATTCACGACAGTTGGCATATGGGCATTGTTTATGCCGAGCTGCACTTTGAGAAGGGCCTGAGTCGTCGTCAGCAGTCTAAAATTGCCAAGCGCAAAGTTCGGCATTATCAGCGTTTGCTGAGAACCATTGCCAGCAAGCGGGGACGCCATCTCTCCGCTGAAGAGAGCAAGATTTATGCGCTGTGGCCAAAAGGCACTCAATTTTCTACCTTACGCAAAGCGGCGAAAAATATCCGCTTTCAGCGCGGACAAGCGGACAACTTTCGTCAAGCCATTGTTCGTTCGGGACGCTGGGAGGCGTTTATAAAACGCACCTTGCGGGAGAAGGGTGTGCCGGAAGGGCTGTGGATTTTGCCCTTTGTGGAGTCCTCGTTTAATCCAGCGGCTTACTCCAGCGTCGGTGCTGCCGGGGTGTGGCAATTTACCCGCTCCACCGGCAAGCGTTATATGCGCATCGACCATGTGGTGGATGAACGCCGTGATCCGATTCGTGCCACTGAATCGGCGGCGCAATTGCTGAAACACAATTTTGGGGTCACGGGTCGTTGGCCGCTGGCGATCACGGCTTACAACCACGGTGCGGCGGGCATTCGTCGCGCAGCGCGTAAAGTCGGCAGTGATGATATTGCTGTGATCATTCGAAAATACAAAAAGGGCAAGGGGTCGTTTGGTTTTGCTTCGCGTAATTTTTATGCGGAGTTTCTTGCTGCCAGCGATGTGTTTAAAAATCGAGTGCGCTATTTTGGCAAGTTAAAGCGCAGTAGCCGTCACGATGGTCAAGTGGTTAAAGTACCGTCTTACATTGATGCGCAGACGTTGGCGAGCAGCTTGGGGGTTGATTTTGATGAGTTAAAGAATTTGAACTTGGCCTTGCGACCGGTGGTGTGGCGCGGCGATAAACGCATCCCAAAAGGGTATCGCCTGCAACTGCCTGTGCCGAAAAAATCACAATCCTACTCGTTCTTGATGGCGGCCATCGACTCAAAGTTGTTTGCGGATAAGCAGATCCGCGATACCTTCCATAAGGTGCGTCGCGGGGATGCGCTCTCCACCATTGCGCGGCGTTATCGAATTAAAGTGCGTGATCTGATGGAGGCCAACGGTCTCAGCAGTCGCCACTTTATTCGCATCGGCCAGCGCTTGACCTTGCCGATTTCTCGCCCCAAACGTGCCAAGACCATGAGGGTGGCGATGCACACCGCACCTCGGTTGGTGACGAAAACGCAAGAGGGGCGTTATCGGGTGCGGCGAGGCGATACGGTGAGCAAAATTGCGCGGCGTTTTGGTTTGCAAGACCGTGAGCTGTTGGCGATGAATTCATTACGCAATCGCAATCGCATTGCCATCGGTCAGTGGTTGCAAGTGACGCAGTTGGAGAGTGAGGTGGAAGAGCCAGCGTTGCCGGTGTTGGCGCAGGTGGTGGCCAATGTTCCAGCGGTGGCCAGTGCCGAAGAGCAGGAGCAGGTGGCGGAGTCTTTGCAGTTGCAGCGTAAGGTGATGGCGGCAGCGATGGATGAAGAGGAAGTTCACAGTGTTGCCAGTGAAGATCCGAGCGACTACTCGGTGGCGGCAGACAATTGCGTGGAAGTGCAGGCAACGGAGACCATGGGGCATTACTCCAAATGGCTGAGCATCAGTGCTAAGCGCTTGCGGCGTTTGAATCGCATGTCTTCCAAGCAGTCGCTGGTGGTGGGCAAGAAGGTGCGCTTGATGTTTGGTCGCATCTCAAAAGCACGTTTTGAAAAACGTCGTCAGGCTTATCATCGTGCTTTGCAAGATGAGTATTTTCAGAAATTTCGCATCAGCAGCACTGAACCCCACACCATTCGTCGTGGGGATTCGCTCTGGACCTTGGCCAAACGCACCTACAAATTGCCGCTGTGGTTGCTGCGTCAATACAATCCTGATGTGAATTTCAGCGCGGTGCATCCGGGTATGAGCATTACCATTCCGAAGGTTGAGCGGCGTTTACAGGGTGTTGTGAAGGAGGAAGCTGTGCCGTTGCGGGAGGCTAAAGCGACTCCTTAGGGAAATCC
>CAZTQX010000089.1:0-9991 GCA_964615985.1 uncultured Gammaproteobacteria bacterium
ATAAAGTAAAGGCAAACAACAGGCCGCGCACGCTCACACAAAACCCGCTTAAGCACAATTTCAAAACAACCGTGATTTATATACCCCCATGTTAGTTATCATGTTTTACTTTCATCGACAAAGATACCGACCACCCCGATGCCCACCACAGCGGCCAATTGCCCCGCAATGAAAATCAACGGCAGACGCGAACGCTGCCAAAGAGGAACTTTGGCTTCCTGAAAAAGACTTTTCAACGATTTTGTCACCCGTCGCCCCGCCAAGCACAAACGCTCCCCGCCCTGACGAAAAGCCACCTCCACCTCACCCGACTCGGGCAACAGCAACCTCATCCTGCGCAGCACTTCAACGGACAACGGCTCAGCAAGACCCTCAATCCGCAGAGGTTCGGAAAGAACCCAACGATGACGTTTTGAGTCATCCAACGATGGCAACGGTGACATGGCGTAAATGCGCCCATCGTAGCGACGCAGCTCCGCTCCCGGCCAATGCACCAGCGGTTGACGATCCGCTTTGGCCAGCAACAACTCACGCTTCACCCGCTGCAACTGCGCCTGACTGGGAGTGGGCAGCTTCAGCTGCGCCAACCAATAACGCAGCAGATTATTCAAGCGCGGCTCCGATAATTTCTTCAGCTCAGCCAACGGCAGGCTCTCCAACACCACATCGGCATCACGCTGTGACAGACGCGCCAGATCGTAGACCGCCAGCTCCTGCAACAGTTGATTGGATTCCGCCACCAGTTCGGTGGCACGAGAGAGGGTTTTCACCGCTCCCAACCAGCGCGTCGAGAGACGCGGCAAAATCTGATGACGCAGATAATTTCGGTCGTACTCAAGCGATTGATTGCTCGGATCTTCAAGCCACGACAAACCCTGTTTCACAGCATAAACGGCCAAAGCACGGCGCGGCAACGACAGCAGTGGCCGCAACAAAAACCCTTGCGCAAAAGACCGACACTCCGCCATCGCTGCCAAACCACTCAGGCCACTGCCGCGCAACAGACGCAGCAGCAGGGTCTCCGCCTGATCGTCTTGATGATGCGCCGTTAACAGCACCCCTTGTGGCTGAAGATGACCTGCAAAGGCTGCGTAACGCGCCTCGCGCGCAGCGGCTTCAACGCCCTCAGAACCCTGAGGTTGCGCATTGACCCACTCCACTAAACAGGGCAAGGACAGACTGGCACAGAGTTTTTGACACTGCACAGCCCAATTGTCCGCTTCCGCTTGCAGACCGTGATGAACGTGGATAACTTGAAAAAGGCAAGAGTTGAAAAACGAATCAAAACGAATTTGGGCAACCGCGTGCAGCAGCACCACGGAATCCAAACCACCGCTGAGCGCCAGCAAATAGTGTGGTGCCGGTGGGTATTTTTGCAGAGTCTGCCGCAGCAGATCAGGGTGAAAAACAGCCGCCATCTACAACCCCGACATTACGAAACGTCGTTGACATTACCAATGGCACAGAGACGTTCGTAACGCAGCTCCAACAGACGCTCCTCAGGAATCGCCTGCAACTGCTCCAAGGTCTCCAACAGGGAAGACTTCAAGGATTCTGCCACCGCATCCAGATCACGATGCGCGCCACCCAGAGGTTCAGGAATAATGCGATCAATCAGACCCAACTCCTTCAAACGCTCGGAGGTAATTCCCATCGCTTCGGCGGCCTCTGAGGCTTTGTCGGCGCTTTTCCACAGGATCGAAGCACAGCCTTCGGGCGAGATCACCGAGTAGGTGCTGTACTGCAACATCTGAATGCGATCACCAACACCGATGGCCAAAGCACCACCGGAGCCACCTTCACCGATGACGGTGCAGATCACCGGCACACTCAAATCCGCCATCTCAAACAGATTACGCGCAATGGCCTCACTCTGACCGCGCTCTTCAGCACCGACACCAGGATAAGCGCCTGGGGTGTCGATAAAGGTCAGAATCGGCAGACGGAATTTTTCCGCCATTTTCATCAAGCGCAGGGCGCGACGATAACCTTCAGGGCGCGGCATACCAAAGTTGCGTTTCAACTTCTCTTTGGTATCACGACCTTTTTGATGGCCGATCACCATCACCGGTTTGCCATCGATACGCGCCATCCCCGCCACAATCGCCGCATCGTCCGAGTAAGCACGATCACCGTGCAGCTCTTGGAAGTCGGTGAAGATACGTTCGATGTAATCGAGGGTGTAAGGACGCTGCGGATGGCGCGCCAATTGTGAGATCTGCCACGGCACCAATTTAGAAAAAATCGACTCCGTCAAGGTCTTACATTTGGCCTGTAGATCCGAGATCTCTTCGTTAATATTGATCTCGGCATCATCACCGACGTAACGCAACTCTTCAATTTTCGCTTCAAGCTCAGCGATAGGTTGTTCAAAATCAAGAAAATTTGGATTCATTATTCTGTGTCTTGTTGCACATAAAAAGGGCGCTGTAATGATACACCGAGCCATCGGTTACGGCCAGCGGCTTAATCACTCTTACGCTTTAACATCCACTTTTGCCTCCACCACAGTCACGGTGACGTTGTCACGCGCACCCCGTTGCAGAGCCAAGTCGACCAAGGCTGAACTGGCCTTTTCCACCGAACAGCAGCCCAACAAAGTCGCAATTTCATCATCGCCCACTTCGTTATTCAAACCATCGCTACAGAGCAAAAACAGATCCCCCGAACGCACATCAAAGCGCGCCAAATCCATCTGTAGATGCGTCTCAACCCCAACGGCACGGGTGATGGCACTGGAAATGGGCAGCGCTTCTGCCTGCTCACGGTTCATAATGCCTTGGGCGATTAAGGCTTCCACTTGACTGTGATCGCGGGTCAAACGCTGCAAAATGTGATTGCGGAAACGATAGATGCGACTGTCGCCCGCCCACAGGCAAACGCAGTTATCGGCCTCGGCCAACAAAATGACCACCGTGCTGCCAATGATGCGTTTGCGCCGCAAGGCGGCAATATTGATCAGCTGCTGATTGACCTTCTGCAAGCGGTCACAGACCTCAGTGACCAACTCACTCAGATCTTCCACCGCAGAGTCCAAGCGCAACGAATTGACCACCATCTGGCTGGCCACATCACCCGAAGCGTGACCGCCCATACCGTCGGCCACCACCCACAACCCCATCTCACTCAGAGAAAGACAAGAATCCTCATTCAGCTTACGCACTTTTCCCACGTGCGTTCGGCTGGCAGAGGACCAAACAAAAGAACGGGTACTGTTAATCATCTGCACCACTGTTTTTTTAAAACGCTGAAATTTGAACCCACCTCTTACATATGGATTCTCCGTTTTCCTCGATTGATCCCACTCAAAAAAGGAAATATTTTCGCCACTATAACACACCGAACTTACTCGTAAATCAGCTCTACCTGCTCATCTCCCAATATCTGGCGCAAACTTAACAACAGCTCATCACTGGGTGTTACCGCCCAACTCTCGGCCAAGCTCAAACGCGCCTGAGCGACCTCAGAGTGATAATCCAGCCAAACCCGACAGCCCTCCTCAGAGCGAAACGGAGTTAAACCCGCAACTAAATTGGCGATAAAACCGGACTCAAACTGCTGGCTCCCCAGCTTCAACAACAACCCCTTGGCGTACGTGGCACGCGCCAAATCCAGATCGTAAACCACCCGCGTCCGCAAGCGAAAACCACCACTGAAATCATCGATGCCCAAACCGCCCTCGGCCACCAGCACCTGATCCAAACCAATACGATCCCCAAAGCGTTCGTAGTCCTCAGGGCCAATCACCACATCCACCCGCGCGCTGCGATCATCCAAGGTAGCAAAGGCCATCTTGCCGCGCTGAGTGGGGCGAGTCCGGAAGGCAATCACCAACCCCGCCAGCACCACCTGTTTGTCTTTTTGACGATAACGGGAGTTGGGATCAGGGTTGCTCGGCGCATCAATCTTTTCACACTGAGCGTGAATGCGCCCCGAGGTGAAACGATCCAGCTCATGCAAATGCTGCTCAATGGGGTGGCCGGTCAGATACAACCCCAACGTCTCCTTCTCCGCTTGCAGCCGTTGCGTGTCGCTCCAATCCGGCTGCACCGGAATCTGCTCAGACAACGAGGTCATCGCCTCACTCTCAACCGCAGCAAACAGATCATCAATGCCCACATTGATGTTGCGTTGTTGCTGTTCCGCCGCTTGCAAGGCCGCTGGCAGACGCGCGGTTAAAGTAGCACGGTTCTCTGCCAAACCATCCAACGCACCGGATTTAATCAATGAATCCAAGACCCGTTTATTGACCTTGCCACCCATAATCCGCAGGCAAAAATCGTCCAAACTTTTGAATTCACCGTGTTGATCCCGCTCTGCCAACAACCCTTCCAGAGCCGCCTGCCCCACCCCTTTGATCGCCCCGACCCCGTAGAGAATTTTTTTCTCATCCAGCGAGGTAAAAGCGTAATTGGAGCGATTGATGTCCGGTGGAGCCACCTTAAGACCCATCTGCTCACAGTCGTCCATCATGATCACCACCTTATCGGTGTTGTCCATATCCGACGACAACACCGCCGCCATGTACGCTGCTGGGTAGTGAGATTTCAACCACATGGTCTGATAAGAGACCAAGGCGTAAGCGGCTGAGTGAGATTTGTTAAAACCGTATTTAGCAAATTCCGCCATCAGATCAAAGATGTGGGTCGCTTGCGACTCTTCCACACCGTTGTTCACCGAACCTTCGGTGAAAATGGCGCGCTGCTGATCCATCACCTCGGCTTTTTTCTTGCCCATCGCGCGACGCAGCAGATCCGCGCCACCCAAGCTGTAACCGGCCAACACCTGGGCAATCTGCATCACCTGCTCTTGGTAGAGAATCATGCCGTAGGTGGGCTTGAGGATCTCCTCCAGATCGGGGTGCGGGTAGCTGACCTTCTGCAAACCCTTTTTACGCGCGATAAAATCATCCACCATCCCCGACCCCAACGGCCCTGGTCGATAGAGCGCCACCAGCGCCACAATGTCCTCAAAACAATCGGGCTGCATCTTTTTGATCAGCTCCTTCATGCCCCGTGACTCCAACTGGAAAATCGCCGTGGTATCGGCACGCTGCAACAGCTCGAAGGCTTGCGGATCGTCCAGTGGCAAGCGGCTGATGTCCAACAGCTCTTCACCCTCAGCGGCACGCTGCTTGTTGATGGTTTTCAGCGCCCAATCAATGATGGTCAGATTCCGTAGGCCGAGAAAATCAAACTTAACCAGCCCCACCGCCTCCACATCGTCCTTATCAAACTGCGTCACCAACCCGCCGCCACCCGCTTCACAGTAGAGCGGAGAGAAATCACTCAACTCAGAGGGCGCGATCACCACCCCACCCGCGTGTTTGCCCGCGTTGCGTGACAAACCCTCCAGACTCAGCGCCATCTCCAGCAACGCCGCGACCTCCTCGTCGTCCTCCTTGAGCTGCGCCAATTCTGACGACTCCTGCAACGCTTTGCTCAAGGTCATGCCGATCTCAAAGGGGATCAACTTGGCGATACGATCCACAAAACCGTAGGGATGACCCGACACTCGTCCCACATCACGCACCACCGCTTTGGCCGCCATCGAACCGTAGGTGATGATCTGTGAGACCTTCTCGGCACCGTAGCGACGCGAGACGTAATCAATCACCCGATCCCGCCCTTCGACACAGAAATCAATATCGAAATCGGGCATGGAGACCCGCTCAGGATTCAAAAAACGCTCAAAGAGCAGATCGTAAGCCAGCGGATCAATGTCGGTGATCTTCAAAGCGTAAGCCACCAAGGATCCGGCACCGGAACCCCGCCCTGGCCCCACCGGCACATCGTTGTCTTTCGCCCACTGAATAAAATCCGCCACAATCAAAAAATAACCGGGGAATCCCATCTGGATAATGACCCCCAGCTCCTCCTCCAGACGTTCGTCATAAACTTTACGCTGCTGGGCAAAATCCGGCGCGGAGCGATCCAACAGCCGATCCAAGCGCCACTCCAAACCTTCTTCGGAGAGCTTGCTGAAATATTGCGCTTCAGTCAGACCATCGGGAATGGGAAAATCGGGCAGATAATAGGTCCCCAGCTCCAGCAGAAAATTGCAGCGTTTGGCGATTTCCACACTGTTTTCCAGCGCTTCGGGCAGATCAGAAAACAGCTCTGCCATCTCCTCAGGAGAGCGCAGATATTGCTGATCGCTGTAGTTTTTCGTCCGTCGCGGATCATCCAATGTACAACTTTGGTTGATGCAGACCCGCACTTCGTGAGCAGCAAAATCACTCGACTGCAAAAAACGTACATCATTACTGGCCACCAACGGCAGTTGTAACTCGGCGGCCAGCTTCACCGCCGCAGCGATGTACGGCTCCTCTTGCTCACGTCCGGTACGTTGCAACTCCAGATAAAAGGCATTGGGGAAACAATCTTGCCAAGCGCGCACTCGCTCGGTAGCCAACGGCAGATTACCCGCCAACAACGCTTGCCCCACATCCCCCTCGCGCCCCGCAGACAGCGCCAACAGTCCCTGACAGCTTTCAGCTGTCAACCAATCTCGCTGCAACATTGGCAGACCACCCTGCTGACCGTGCTGGTAACTGCGCGTGACCAAGCGTGATGCACTCAAGTAGCCCTCACGGTTCATGCAAAGCAGCAGCAGGCGAGAACGCTCATCGCTCTCATTCTGCACCCAAACCTCAACCCCAAACAGAGGTTTCAAACCGGCAACAAGCGCGGCTCGCTGAAATTTGACCATCGCGAACATGTTGCTCTGATCGGTCAGTGCCACGGCAGGCATTTTCAACTTGGCCACTTCGGCCATCAACGGTTTGATGCGGTTGAGACCATCAACCAAGGAGTATTCGGTGTGCAGATGCAGATGGACAAAAGAGGGGGTCATAATGGCTCAACAGCGATGAAGGGGCTGAAGAGTTTAAGGCCAAAAGGACTGCGAAGAAAGCGAATGATCCGCAACGCACAGAGAGATACAGCAGAAATCAGGAAGAGGTTATTTTTTTCATTTTTGCAATTAAATCACGTTCCGCTTGAGGTTCATGGTCAGCGTTGCGGCACAATTCTGCACTCTGCTCCAACTCTTCTTGCTCCGCTTCCAAACTCAATAACGAGCCTGCATCAACAATCGGTTCCGCACTCGTACTCTTGGCCGCTTCTGCTTCCAAGAGACCGACTTTTTTCGTCACCCCAACCAACGTTGCTTCGATCACTGCAATGTGCTTTTCATAGACCAACGCCCTTTTTTTCAGATCCCAGACCACAATCGCCATATAAATCAGCAATAGCAGTGGGATAAAAAACAGCAGCAACGGCAATAACGTCATAAAAATTCCTCTGAGGTATCCTGATCAAGCAGACGAGACAGCTCAACTAAAATCAACAAAAATCCTTCACGGCTGACAATGCCGTGGATGTAACGCGCAGACTCTTCATTACCCATATTGGGTGATTTACCCACTTCATCTTGCTGCACTTCCACCACTTCACCGACGCTGTCCACAATAATACCCACCGTTTGCTGATCCATTTCAACAATGATGATTCTGGTCGATTCGTCGGTCTCACGTGATGGTAAACCAAAGCGGTTTCGAGTATCAAGGACACTCACCACATTACCACGCAAATTAATGATCCCCATCACATACTCAGGCGCACCTGGCACTGGAGCAATATCCGAGACCCGCAAGACCTCTTGTACCTGCATTACATTGATGCCGTAACACTCACCTTCCAGATAAAACGTAACCCACTGCGCCTCGTAAAGAGCATCAACTTCCGCAACCGCATTCATAACAGATCCTTAACAGACAATATTATTGGTGGTGTAGTGATGGTATTGCTCATAACTTCTTGAGTAACCATCCAAATGAGAAACAGGTAGAGACAACATACTGGCATTTCTCAACCGGGTATCAACCGAAATCACATCGCCATGCAGATAATCACCGTAGCGCTCCTCAATATCCCGCAAAGAACGCCTTGACGCATTCGTGCGTTGATCGTACATGGTCGGCAAGACATGCCAGTTCACTTCCGGTTTGGTCTTTTTTATCATGGTTATGGTGGCATCCATTTTTTCCAACCCCCGTAAAGCCAAGTACTCTGTCTGCACCGGCACCACCAACAGATCCCCTGAGTAGATCACATTGATCATAATCAAACCCAACGTCGGCGGACTGTCTATCAAGATAAAATCGTATTGATAGACAAATTTTTCCATATTTTTCTGTAACACTGTACCCATGCCTTTTTTCAAACCCAGATCTCGTTCCAACATCGCCAAGGCAGAGCAAGAAGGGATCAGATCCAATTTGTTCACATCCGTTTGCAAAATTAATTTTGCCGGAGAAAATGGCCTGTCTTGAAATAAAGCATAAGAGCAGCGACTGGAACGCTCCGGTTTAAGCCGAAAATAAGAGGTCATGGATGCATTCGGGTCAACATCGACCAACAACACTCGATAGCCCATTTTCACAAGGCTTCCGCCAATAGAAACCACAGTTGTGGTTTTACCAACGCCGCCTTTTTGGCTGGCAATAGAAATTATTTTTGCTTTCATAATCAGTGATAGTTTCTCGATCTTAACATGGTTGGAATATCCAAAATCAGAGCCACATTACCGTCGCCTGTGATGGTTGCACCGGCCAAACCGGTCACTCTGTTTAGGAACACACCCAAGGGTTTTATCACCACTTCTTCTTGACCGATCACCTGATCCACAACAAAACCAACCGATTGATTACCCGCCTGAATCATAATAACCTGCTCATCTTGGCCTGAGCCATCTGCAAGCGACAGCTCCAGTGACAACCATTTTTTTAAAAAAAACAGCGATGGTGCTTTGCCTCGGTTTAAAATTACATTTCTACCGCCAATCACACTGCGTTTTTTCGTTTTTAATTCAAAAATTTCATTCACAATAGATAGGGGCAATGCATATTTTCTATCACTCACCACCACCATCAAGGTCGGCAAAATAGCCAGAGTCAGAGGCAGTTTGATAATAATATTAGTACCCTTACCCAGTACTGATTCTATTTCAATGCTGCCATTCAGTTTCGCAATACGGGTTTTCACCACATCCATACCCACACCGCGACCCGACACATCCGAAACGTTCTCTTTGGTGCTAAAACCAGGCATGAAAATCAGCTCAAAACACTCCGAATCCGTCATCAAGGAAGCTTTCTCCTCACTGACAATCCCCTTTTTAAGCGCCTTCATTTTCAATTGATTTACGTCCAAGCCTTTACCGTCATCGCTTATTTTCAGCAAAATATGATCGCCTTCTTGCTCTGCTGAAAGCACCACTTCACCCACACGATTTTTACCTTTTTTCTCACGCTCGACCGGAGTTTCTATACCATGATCAACTGAATTTCGAATCAAGTGAATCAGTGGATCAGACAGCTCTTCCACCAAGTTTTTATCCAGATCCGTCTCCTCTCCCAACAAGACCAGATTAACCTCCTTGTTAAGAGATCGGGATAAATCACGAATCATGCGTGGAAAACGGCCAAAGACTTTCTTGATCGGTTGCATTCGTGTTTTCATCACCGCAGATTGTAAATCAGCGGTGACGATATCCAAATTTGAAATGGCTTGGATCACCTTTTTATCGTTAAAATTATCTCTCAAGGCAGTCAAACGATTACGCGACAGAACCAACTCACCGACTAAATTCATAATATCATCCAAGCGCCGTGTATCCACTCGAACTGTCGTATCTGGTTTTTTCATAGGTGGAGGTTTTTTATCTTTTTTTACTGCCTTAACCGGATCAGGAACAACCTCTTCTTTCACCGTTAAGATTTTCTCTTTAGGCTCTTTTTTTTCATTAAGCGTATCAAGAAGCCGCTCAAATTCTTCTTCTGTAATCGTATCAGCGAGATTACTAGACGTTTTTGTATTAGATAAAGAATCTGTGATCATAGCTTCTAAATTAGCGTCGCTCGGTTCAGAAACGTCTAAAATTTTCAGCTCATCAGTTTCGGCACCCACAACATCAACAGGCTCAACTG
>CAZTQX010000090.1:0-9963 GCA_964615985.1 uncultured Gammaproteobacteria bacterium
TCGTTCCCAAATCATCTTTGGACGGCAGTCATAATTTTATATGCGCTTGCCCTGAGATCAGTTGATGAACTTTGCCCAGAATGGCTTTTTGAATTCGTTTGATTTTTTTACTGTTTTTGACACGGCTTTCAATGTATCTGAGCAAACTGAGTGATTCTTCGTAGGCGATAACGGCGGTTTTGTCGCGTTTTTGGGTTAATTGCAGATTGGCAAATTTGATTAAATTCAGTGCCAGTAGGTGTTTGTTGCTGTCGTTGTCTTGTTTTTGGTGCAGACGACGGTGAATCTGCAGAGCGATTTTAGAGTAATGCAGCGCTTGGTTTGGTTGTTTTTGCTGCCGATAGAGGTCGGAGATTTTTTCTAAAATTAGGCCTAAATTCAGCAATATTTCTGCTTTATCGCCCTCTCTTATATGACGTTCTTGTTCTACTTTTAGGGCATTTTGATAGTGCTCGTGAGCGGTTTTCAATTGGTTTTTTTCTGCTGCACGTTGCCCTTGTTGGCAGAATTGCAAGAATGGCTGTTGTTCGTCGGGGTGAGTGTTGCTCTGTTCAGTTGTCATAATCGCCAACGAGAAGTTGCAGAGAGAGCCTCAGTGTAGGCCTTTTTGACTGGAAAAGCCCTACCGCTGAATCACAGTTTCATTGCCGAACAGGCTCTTAAGAGCGACTTTTGTTACACTGCTGCACCATGGAAACTCTAAATCCCCACAACAGTTTAAACGATGCTCAGCAGCAAGCCGTCACCGCTGAGCCTGACAAACACCTTTTGGTCTTGGCCGGAGCGGGCAGCGGTAAAACCCGTGTTTTGACCCACCGCATGGCGTGGTTGTGTCAAGAACAACGCCTTTCTCCTTACAGTTTACTGGCCGTCACCTTTACCAACAAAGCCGCCGCCGAGATGCGTTCGCGTCTCGGTGAGCTGTTGCAGATGCCGGTCAGTGGTCTCTGGGTGGGTACCTTTCACGGTTTGGCGCATCGTCTGTTGCGGCTGCATTGGCGTGAGGCGGGTCTGCCGCAGACCTTTCAGATCATCGACAGCGACGATCAATTGCGTCTGGTGAAACGCATTGTCAAAGAGTTGGGGCTGGATGACAAACGCTGGCCACCGAAACAGGGCGTTTGGTTTATCAACGCTCGTAAGGAAGAGGGACGACGAGCCACGCATTTAGAGGCGCACAGCAACCCCATTGAACAGGGTTGGATTCGTATCTATCGTGCTTACGAAGTGGCTTGTGAGCGTGGTGGACAGGTGGATTTTGCCGAGCTGCTGCTGCGGGTGGTGGAGCTGCTGCGCGATAACGACAGTTTGCGAGAACATTATCAGAACCGCTTTAGCCATCTGCTGGTGGATGAGTTCCAAGACAGCAACGAGCTGCAATCGGCTTGGTTGAAGCTGCTGGTGGGTGAGCGCGGGACGCTGTTTGCGGTGGGGGATGACGACCAATCCATCTACGGTTGGCGCGGTGCTAAGGTGGCCAATCTGCTCAACTTTGAGCAAGATTTCAAAGGCTCAGAGGTGATTCGGTTGGAACAGAACTACCGTTCCACGGCGATGATTCTCAAAGCGGCCAACGCCCTGATTCGCAACAACGACAATCGCCTCGGTAAAGAGCTGTGGACGGTGGATGGCGACGGCGAGCCGTTGACACTTTATACCGCCTACGATGAGCGTGACGAAGCGCGTTTTGTCTGCCTGCAGGTGAAACAGTGGCTGGATAACGGTGGGCGGCGCGATGAGATGGCGGTTTTGTACCGCTCCAATGCGCAGTCGCGGGTCTTTGAGGAGGCGCTGATTTCGGCGGCGATTCCCTATCGGGTTTACGGTGGTTTGCGCTTTTTTGAACGCGCCGAGATCAAAGACAGCTTGGCTTATTTGCGCTTGCTGAACAATCCTCACGACGACATCTCCTTTGAACGAGCGGTCAATCACCCGCCTCGTGGCATCGGCGTACGCACCGTGGAGTTGATTCGGGCGCAGGCTCAGCAGGGACAAGTTTCCCTCTGGGATGCCACGGAACTGCTGCTGGAGGCCAAAACCTTGAAAGGTCGTGCCGCCAGTGCGCTGGCTGGTTTTCTGACCGTGATGGAGCAGATCAGTACGTGCTGCAATGGCTTGGATCTGGGAGCGCAGGTGGAGCAGGTGGTGGAGGGCAGTGGCCTGAAAACCCACTTTGGCAAAGATTTGAGTGATAAAGGTCGGGCGCGAGTGGAGAACTTGCAAGAGCTGATTGGAGCGGCGGGTTCATTTTCTGGTGACGCTCATGCTGAGATGTCTCCGTTGGATGCCTTTTTGGCTCACGCAGCGCTGGAAGCGGGCGAGATGCAGGGCGGTGAGTGGGAGGATTGTCTGCAATTGATGACTTTGCACTCGGCCAAGGGCTTGGAATTTCCGGTGGTCTTTATGGTCGGGGTTGAAGAGGGTCTGTTTCCTCATCAACGCACCTTGGAAGACCCGAAACAGTTGGAGGAGGAGCGCCGCCTCTGTTATGTGGGCATCACTCGCGCGCGGCAGCGGCTCTATCTCTGTTGTGCTGAGCATCGTCGCCTTTATGGACGTGAACTTTATCCGCAGCCGTCGCGCTTTTTGGAGGAGTTGCCTGCGGAGTGTCTGCAGGAGCTGAGACCGCGACTGAATGTGCGTCGTCCGGTTTATCGACAAGAGAACGGCTCTAAGCAAGCTGTTGCACCTGCGCCGCGTGGTCGTGGTCAGGGGGTGGGCAAGCGGGTGCGACACAGCAAATTTGGTGAGGGCGTGATCACCGATACCGAGGGGCAGGGCGATCACGCACGGGTGCAGGTTAATTTTGCCCGTGCTGGCAGCAAGTGGTTGGTGTTGTCCTACGCCAATTTAGAGTATTTATCGTGATGAGGAGAGGCTAATGAAACGACGTGATTTTATCGGAGCGGGTGCGGGTGTGCTGGCAGCCACGACGCTGAGCGCCTGTGGTGAGACTCCCCAGAGCAGCAGTAAGACGGCAGCGGCGAAACCGGCTGAAACCATTCACTGGAAGATGGTCACCACTTGGCCAAAGAACTTCCCTGGTCTGGGGACGGGTGCTAACTTTTTGGCCAAGCTGATCACCGATATGTCCGGTGGTCGGATTAAGGTCAAGGTCTATGGAGCCAAGGAGTTGGTGCCACCGTTTGAGATCTTCGATTTTGTCAGCAACGGGGGGGCGCAGTTGGGTCACGGTGCGTCTTATTATTGGAAGGGTAAATCGGAGGCGGCGCAGTTTTTCTCGGCGGTGCCCTTTGGTCTCACCGCGCAGGAGATGAATGCGTGGTTGTATCACGGTGGTGGCATGGAACTGTGGCAAGAGGTTTACAAACCCTTTGGTCTGGTGCCGATGGCGGCGGGCAATACCGGCGTGCAGATGGGCGGTTGGTTTAATAAAGAGATCAACAGTTTGGCGGATTTGAAGGGCTTGAAGATGCGCATCCCCGGTCTGGGTGGCGAAGTGCTGCGCCGTGCTGGTGGTACTCCGGTGGGTCTGCCCGGCGGTGAGCTGTTTACTTCGCTGGAGCGCGGCACCATTGATGCCACCGAGTGGGTTGGGCCGTATAACGATCTGGCTTTCGGTTTTTATAAAGCGGCCAAATATTACTACTCTCCTGGTTGGCATGAGCCAGGCACGACGCTGGAGTGTTTTGTTAATCAAGAGGCGCTTGAGGCGCTGCCAGAAGATCTGCAACAGATCGTGAAAAATGCGGCGCGGGTGGCCAATCAGGATATGTTGGCTGAATACAGCAGTCGGAATAATGCGGCTTTGCAGACGTTGTTGAATGAGCATCATGTGCAGTTGCGGCGTTTTCCTGCTGAGGTGTTGAGCCAGTTGCGTGAGTTGTCGGAGCAGGTGGTGGCGGAGATTGCGGATAAAGATCCGTTGTCGAAGAAGGTTTATGAGGCGTATCAGGCGTTTCGCAGTCAGGCGGTGGCGTGGAGTGATTTGTCGGAGCGGGCTTATTTGAATGCTCGGTCGGAGAGTTAGCTAAGGATGATGTTTTTGTTATGAGCCGTGCAGTGGAACAGTTGGATTTTTCTGATTTATGGTCAGAATCGCCGTTTATTAAACAGCAACAGACCTCATTTGATTTTATTGATCTCTTTGCTGGAATTGGTGGTTTTCGACTGGCGATGCAGGGGGTGGGTGGACGTTGTGTTTTTTCCAGTGAGTGGGATAAGGATGCGCGCAAAACCTATCTGGCTAATTTTGGTGATCTGCCCGAGGGCGATATTACTCAAATTGCAGCGACTGCTATTCCAGATCATGATGTTTTATGTGCGGGTTTTCCTTGTCAACCGTTCAGTCTGGCTGGAGTGTCAGCAAGAAATTCACGGGATACGGCGCACGGTTTTGCCTGTGAGACACAGGGAACACTGTTTTTTGATGTGGCAAGAATTGTTAAAGAAAAACGCCCAAAGGTGGTGTTTTTAGAGAATGTAAAAAACCTTGTTAATCATGATAAAGGTAATACGTTTAGTGTGATTGAAAAAACCATGCGAGAGCTGGGGTATTCATTTTCATATAAAATTATTAATGCTCAGTCGTATGTGCCGCAAAAAAGGGTGCGCTGTTATATGGTTTGTCTGCGTGACAGTGATGACGATTTTGATTTTCCTGATAATCAAGGCGAGCCACTTCCCCTCTGTTCTATTCTTGAAGAAAAGGTAGATGATGCGTTTACCATTTCAGATAAATTGTGGGCGGGGCATCAGAGGCGGACTGCTAATAATTTGGCCAGAGGGACAGGGTTTACCGCATTTTGTGCTGACGTGAATAAACCTGCCAATACGATTGTGGCGCGTTATGGAAAAGACGGTAAGGAGTGTTTGGTGCCGCAAGCGGGTAAAAATCCTCGCATGTTAACGCCGCGAGAGTGCGCCAGACTTCAGGGTTTTCCAGAAGAGTATCGAATTGTGGTGGCAAAAACAGCAGCGTATCGGCAGTTTGGTAATTCGATTGCTTTGCCTGTGATTGAGGCGATTAGCAAAAATATCAAACAGTATTTGGATCGAGATTAGCCGATGAAGTTTGGCCAGAGTCAGAAGATCAAATTTACGGTTGAAAATGGCGCTTATTCTATCGTTACTTCAAGAGAGTGTTACGACTCGCAAATTACCATCACAGATGCTGAAGCTGATTTGTTACTGGGTTTCTTTGGCAAAGAAAATATTCAGGTGGGCAATGTTCGGTCCAATCCTGAAAAAGCGAAGAAGCACTTTAAGCTCTATCCTGATGGAAAAGAGGTGGCTCTTAACTTGGTTTATCCTAAGCCTGAAAAAAGTGAGTTGAGGCTCTATATTTCACAGCGGGCAGGTTTTAAACCCAGTGCGGATGAAGTTTGGTTTCTGTTTGAAAAACAGGAGCAGTTGTGGATTGGTTCGATGAGTGAGTTGATGTGGCGCAGTGAAAATCAAATCTTGATTTATGACCAGAGTGAGGCAGATTATCAGGATTCACTGCAAGATTTAGATGAGGTGAAAATCACTAAGTTGAAATCACGGGATGTTTTTGCCAGAGATCGCCGTAAAGCCTTGGCTAGAATGAAACAATCCCATTATCAATGTGAGTACGATGCGGATCATTCGTTGTTTGTTGCCCATTCCACGAATAAGCCGTATCTGGAAGCACATCATCTGATACCGATGTCCATGCAAAAAACACTGAGTAAATCCTTGGATACGCTGCATAACATTTACTGTTTGTGTCCTCATTGCCACCGTGCAATTCATCATGCGAAGAAAAACACGGTGAAAGAGATCATCACTGTTTTGGTGTCAAAAAGGCCAGAAGTATTAGAGGTGTTGGATGTCGGCCTGAATGACATTTACAACTACTATGCGGTTGAAGATATTGTGAGGTAAGCAATCTAGTCCGCCGTATCTCCACTCTGATCCGCTAAATAATCTCCCGATTTCCCACCGCGTTTCTCCAGCAGTCGCACCTGATTGATCACCATGCCGCGATCCACCGCTTTGCACATATCGTAAACGGTGGCCAAGGCGACCTGCACCGCGATCAGCGCCTCCATCTCCACTCCAGTACGTTCCAAAACTTCGGTACGAGCAGCACAGGAGAGAGTGTTGCGATCTTGATTGGCAAGAAACTCCACATCAACGTGCGTTAGGCTGATGGGGTGGCAGAGGGGGATCAGCTCGGAGGTTTTTTTGGCCGCCATAATCCCAGCGATACGAGCAATGCCCAGCACATCCCCCTTTTTGTGGCTGCCGGAGAGAATTAGCTTCAGTGTTTCTGTCTGCATCTGGATCTCGCCACCGGCAACGGCGATGCGGTGGGTGATGCTTTTTTGGCCGACATCGACCATATGAACTTGGCCGTCAGCGTTGAAGTGGGTTAGTTTTGACATGCTATGAATTCCTTTTGAAGAAAATACCTAAGCTCTGTTTTATGGTCTAATCGCCCCATTATCAAGTTAATTTTTGTTGAGGAGCTGTAGATGAAACAGATGATTAGGTTAATGCTGCTTTTTGTTCTTATTGTGCCGATCAGTGGCATGGCCTCCGAGCTGACTCATATGGTCTTTCTCTGGTTGAAAGCGCCGCAGGATGCCGATGCGCGTTCGGCCATTGTGAAGGTCTCCCGCTCCTTTGTGAACCTTCCGATGGTGCAGTCGTTGCGCATCAATCGGGCAGAACCCAGTGATCGTCCCATTGTGGATGATTCGTTTGATCTGGCCATCAGCATGACCTTTGCTGATCGTGCGGCGTTGGATTGTTATCTGAAAGACCCCGTTCACATCACGGCAGTGGAGGAGGTGATTCGTCCACGGATTCGTAAAATTGTGGTTTATGATCTGGTGGCGTTACCAGATCAATGATGCTCGGATGTTAGGTACTTTTGTTACACTTCTCTCCATTTTTATCTCACCCTTGGAACCCTTATGAGCGCTAACAAACCCCTGCTGCTGGTGGACGGTTCGTCCTACCTCTACCGTGCTTTTTTCGCCATGTCACAAGCCGATCTGCGTAACGCGCTGGGGGAGCCGACCGGTGCGGTCTACGGGGTGGTGAACATGCTGAAAAAGCTGCTGGAAGAGTATCAACCCGATCATCTGGCCGTGGTGTTTGATGCCAAGGGCAAAACCTTTCGTGATGATCTCTACGCCGAGTACAAATCCCACCGTCCGCCGATGCCCGATGATCTACAGATGCAGATCGAACCGCTGCACCGCGCGGTGCGCGCATTGGGTCTGCCTCTGCTGATGGAGTCGGGAGTGGAGGCGGACGATGTGATCGGCACCTTGGCCAAACAGGCTGCCGCGCAGGGAATGCCGGTGGTGATTTCCACTGGCGATAAAGATATGGCGCAGTTGGTGGACGACAAAATCACCCTGATTAACACCATGACCAACACGGTGTTAGATCCAGCCGGAGTGGTGGAGAAGTTCGGTGTGCGTCCCGATCAGATCATCGACTATCTGGCCTTGGTGGGCGACAGCGCCGACAACATTCCCGGCATCCCGGGTTGTGGCCCGAAAACCGCGCAGAAGTGGTTGGCGGCTTACGACAGCGTGGAAAATTTGATCGCCAACGCGGATAAGATCAAAGGCAAAATCGGCGAGCGTCTGCGGGGTAATTTAGAGCAGTTGGCCTTGGCGCAGGTGTTGACCACGATTAAATTGGATCTGGAGCTGCCGCAAGGGGTTGCAGATCTGGTGGTGCGAGAGCCGGATCGTGAGGCTTTGATCAGTCTTTATGAACAGATGCAATTCAAAACGTGGTTGGCTGAGTTGCAAAGCGGTGCTTCAGAGCCGAGTGAGGAATCTGCCGCTCCGGTAGTGGAAAAAAACTACCAGACCATTTTTACTCAGGCGGAGTTGGATGTGTGGTTAGCGCGTTTGCAGCAGGCGGAGCTGTTTGCCTTTGATACCGAAACCACCAGTTTGGATTACATGTTGGCGGAGGTGGTGGGGGTCTCGTTTGCGATCAACGCTGGCGAGGCGGCTTATCTGCCCTTCGCCCATAATTATTTGGGTGCGCCAGAGCAGTTGTCTCGTCAATTGGTGTTGGCGCAGTTGAAACCGCTGTTGGAAAATCCGGCGCTGAAAAAGGTCGGTCAAAATCTCAAATACGACCGCAGTGTCTTGTTAAATCACGGCATCGAGCTGCAAGGCATTGCTCACGACACCATGTTGCAATCTTATATTTTGGACTCCGTTGCCAGCCGTCACGATATGGATTCGTTGGCAAAAAAATACCTCGGCGTTGAGACCACCTCGTTTGTGGAGATTGCCGGTAAAGGCAAAAAACAGCTGACCTTCGATCAGATTGATCTGGAGGTGGCAGCGCCCTACGCTGCCGAAGATGCGGACATTACCTTGGCTTTGCACCAGACTTTATGGCCAAAATTTGCTGAGTTACCGGCACAGAAAAGGCTGTATGAAAAAGTTGAATTGCCACTGCTGGCGGTGTTGTCGCGCATCGAACGCACGGGGGTGAAAATCGACAGCGATCTGTTGCATCAACAGAGTCTGGAGCTGGAAAAACGCTTGGATGAGTTAAAGCTGCAAGCCTATAAAGAGGCGGGTCAGGAATTTAATCTCAACTCACCGAAACAGATCCAAGCGATCTTTTTTGAGCAGCTTAAATTGCCGGTGATTCGTAAAACCCCCAAAGGTCAGCCCTCCACTGCGGAGGATGTTTTGGAGCAGTTGGCGTTGGATTATCCGCTGCCGAAATTGATTTTAGAGCATCGTTCGCTGAACAAACTCAAAAGCACCTATCTGGATCGTCTGCCGGAGCAGGTCAGTGAGGTGGATGGTCGCATTCACACCTCTTATCATCAGGCCGTGACCGCCACCGGCAGACTCTCCTCCTCCGATCCGAATTTGCAAAACATTCCGGTGCGGACGCAGGAAGGTCGGCGCATTCGCCATGCGTTTATTGCCGCTGAGGGCAGCTCTATTTTGGCGGCGGATTATTCGCAGGTGGAGTTGCGCATTATGGCGCATCTGTCGAAGGATGAAGGCTTGCTGACGGCTTTTGCGCAGGGTGAGGACATTCATAAAGCCACCGCTGCTGAGGTCTTCGGGGTGGCGCGGGAGTCGGTCAGCAGCGATCAACGCCGTGCCGCTAAGGCGATCAACTTTGGTTTGATTTACGGCATGTCGGCGTTTGGTTTGGCCAAGCAGTTGAGCATTTCACGGGGGCAGGCGCAGGCGTATGTGGATCTCTATTTTGAGCGTTACCCTGGGGTGAAAGCCTACATGGAGCAGACGCGCGAATTTGCTCGTGAAAACGGCTATGTGGAGACGGTCTTTGGGCGGCGGCTCTATTTGCCAGAGATCAATGCGCGTAACGGTCAGCGTCGCCAGTACGCCGAACGCACCGGGATCAACGCACCGATGCAAGGCACGGCAGCGGACATTATTAAACGGGCAATGTTGGCGGTGGACGACTGGTTACAGCAGTCGGGTTTGCAGTGCAAAATGATTATGCAGGTGCATGATGAGTTGGTGTTTGAGGTGCCGGACAGCGAGCTTGAAGTGGTGCGGCAGAAGGTCACGGAGTTGATGCAGGCGGCGGCAACGTTGGCCGTGCCGTTGCTGGTGGATGTGGGTGTGGGTTTGAATTGGGAAGAGGCGCATTGAGGCCGGATGAGTCCTCGAAATTTGCATTTTTAGCCTGTTGGAGTAGATTGTATATTCAAGTTGAATATACAAGGAGGCGGTATGGCGATTACGCAAACAACGGTGTTTAAAAACAATCAGACTCAGGCGGTTCGGTTGCCAAAATCGGTGGCGTTACCAGAATCGATTAAGCGAGTGGATATTGTCGTGCAGGGCAACAGTCGGATTATTACCCCAGCGGGAACCTCGTGGGACAGTTGGTTCAGTGCCGAAGGGGTCTCTGATGATTTTATGCTGGAGCGTGAGCAGCCCACTGATCAGCAGAGAGAGATTTTTTGATTGTGCTGAAATACATGCTTGATACCAACAT
>CAZTQX010000091.1:0-9741 GCA_964615985.1 uncultured Gammaproteobacteria bacterium
CTTTTTCTTGTCCAGAGGAATGGTAAGCATTATTGCTATTTGCTCTCATATTGCTGGGCAGCTTGTTGTAGTCTGGCATTAACTTTGGGCTGAGCATCCAAAACATCAATCAAAGCAATTGCATCACGTTTACTCAGTTTAAGCGTTTGCTCACGCTCAATAATTATTTTTGCTTTTTCAATTGCGGCACTTAGTACAAAAGAGTTTATGCTTGATATACCCGAAATAGCAGCAGCTTGAGCGAGTAAGTTTTGAGTATCAAAATCAACTCGTGTCGTTATTCGAGGTGAAGTTGTAGGCATGGTTTGTCTCCTAAAAAGTGTCACTGTGGCACATGATTTCACTATCACACATGGTCGTGCTAAAAGCAATAAATGTGTCATTTTGGCACAAAAATATAATAAGTGTTTCGTGATGTAGCTGGTCCGTCAGCCTCGTTGTCGAAGCCTTATCTAAAGATCATCAATACCCAACAAAAACCAATACGGTTTAAACGCCTCACGAACCGCTTGAGAAACCAAGTTTAGGAAATCAGCGTAATCCCCTCTGGTGTGTGCTTTGTCCAAGGCTTAGTAATATTCCAAGCGTTGTTCGACGGTGATGATGCACGGCGGAAAGCCCGCCTTGATCAATTCCAAATTCATCAGCAGTCGTGACGTGCGGCCATTGCCATCAACAAAAGGGTGAATGCCGACAAAATCAACATGAAGACGAGCGGCGCGTTCAACAGGATGCAGTTGCGGTGCGTGCTGTTGATGCCAATTGATGAGCTGCTCCATTTTATCTGCGAGCAAGGTGTGATCGGGTGGGGTGTGACTGGCACCGGAGATGGTGACGTTGAGATTGCGATAACGACCAGCGTTATCATGATCAATGTTTTTTAAGATCAGTTGGTGGATATTACGAATCTGCCATTCGGAAAAGGTTTCGTTGTTGCGGCTGATCTCTTCAATATAGAGAATGGCATCGCGGTGATTAATGGCCTCAAAATGTTCCCGTAGGGGTTTTCCACCGACGGTGATGCCTTCCAGCACCACCTTGGTTTCGATCAGAGTTAGGGTGTTGCCTTCGATGGCATTGGAGTGATACGTCCAGCGCAGCCGTTGATCTTCATGCAGTTTTTTTAGCAGAGCTGGGGGGGGACGGTGAGCATTTAGTTGGGCTTTAAGTTGATCGAGCTGTTTGAACATAAATTATTCCCGCGTTCTGGAGTAGGGGTGGATTCCATATCCACCCTTGGTGGAATATCGCTAACGGTGAGCAAGGTGGTAAAGGTGAGTAGGGCAGATATGGAATCTGCCCCTACATGCTCCTCAATCAATCACCCCACCACCCAAACAGACCTCATCCTGATAAAACACCACCGACTGCCCAGGGGTAATCGCCCGCACCGGCTCAGCAAAAATCACTTCCAGCTCTGATTCTGAGTAATCTTCAAGACGACAAGCGATGTCCTGTTGCCGGTAGCGGGTTTTGGCGCTCAGTTGGATCGGCAGTTCGGGCGCTTCCCCCAGAGTCCAAAAGGGCTTTTGACAGATGAGGCTGTTGCGAAACAGCAGCGGGTGGTTGTGGCCTTGCCCAGCGATGAGGATGTTGTGTGTCAGATCTTTTTCCAACACATACCACGGCTCTTCGCCGCGCTCTTTTTTACCACCGATGCCCAGCCCTTGGCGCTGGCCGAGGGTGTAGTACATCAGGCCATGATGTTGGCCGATCAGCTCGCCTTCGGGGGTTTGAATCTCACCGGGGTTGGCAGGCAGGTAGGTCTCTAAAAAGTCTTTGAACTTGCGCTCACCGATAAAACAGATGCCGGTGCTGTCCTTTTTATTGTGGTTCTCAAAACCGGCGGCGGCGGCGATCTTGCGCACCTTGGATTTTTGCAGCTCACCAATGGGGAAGAGGCTTTTGGCCAGTTGCGGTTGGCCGATGGCGTGCAGGAAATAGCTCTGATCTTTGTTGTTGTCCAAACCGCGCAGCAGTTGGAACTGCCCGTTCTGCTCGCGGATGCGGGCGTAGTGGCCGGTGGCGATTTTGTCGGCTCCCAACTTTAAGGCGTAATCCAAAAAGGCTTTGAACTTGATCTCTTTGTTGCAGATGATGTCAGGGTTGGGGGTGCGCCCAGCACGGTACTCGGCCAGAAAATGCTCAAAGACGTGATCCCAATATTCGCCTGAGAAGTTGACCGTGTGCAGTTTGACCCCCAAACGATCCGCCACTTGCTGGGCATCGGCCAGATCTTCGGCGGCGGAGCAGTACTCGCTGCTGTCGTCCTCCTCCCAGTTTTTCATAAACAGGGCTTCCACTTGGTAGCCTTGTTGTTGCAGCAGCAGGGTGGCGACAGCGGAATCGACTCCGCCCGAAAGCCCTACAAAGACCGTCTCTTTTTTCATTTCTGCTATCTCATTGTTTGATGGCGCAATGCTAGGGTAGATCGGCAAAGGGTGCAAATTAGCGTGTTAAAAAAATGGCCATTGTGTTGGCGAGTGTGCGAAAATTTAGCCTGTTTTATTTTGAGTAAGGTGCAGTCGGGTGAGAGAGGTTTTGGCAAAACAGTGGTATTGAAAGCAAAAATTTTACTGTTGTTGGGACTGTTAAGTCTCCCTCTCTCTCCGCTTTGGGCCGAAGAGGCGCGCCGGTTTGCTTATGATCTGGAGATCGAAGTGGATTCAGGCAGTTTGCAGCTGTTGTTGCAGCGCAGCTCGACCTTAACCAGTTTGCAAGAGCGGCCACCGGACTCTCTGTTGGGTTTAAAGCGTCGTTTGCAGGCCGATCTGAAACGCTTTGGGCAAGTCTTGCGTTCCGAAGGTTATTATCGCCCCAGTTTGAGTCAAAAAATCACACGAACTCAAAGTAGCTTTACCCCTTATCGAATTGAGATCACGATTAAAAAAGGGGCGCTTTATCGGCTCGCTGAATATGACATTCAGCTCTACCGTGGCGAGATCGCTTGTGCCGCAGGGGGCGAGTGCCCTGCTCCGCCACTGCTAAAAGAGCTGGGTTTGCGTTTGCAGATGGGGGCGAAAGCCGAGCGCATTGCCGCCGCTCAGCGGCGGCTGGTGCTGTGGTTCAAAGAGGAGGGTTATCCCTTTCCCGGTGTGTTGCAGCGCAAAGTCTATCTACAGCAGAGCAGCAAAACGTTGCGAGTGGTGCTGGACTTTGATCTGGGGCCATTGGCAACGGTGGGGGCGTTGCAGATTGAGGGTTTGAATGAGGTCAAAGCCTCTTATGTGATGGCGCAGCGAGATTGGCCGGAGGGCGAGATTTACCAGCAACAGCAGTTGAACGAGATGCGTTCACGGCTGATTAAAAGCAATCTGTTTGAGACCGTGCGGGTGCGTGCCGGTCATGAGCAGGAGGGCGTGGTGCCATTGCAGGCGGTGTTGAAAGAGAACGAACACCGAACACTGGGCACGGGGATTACTTACTCGACCATTGACGGCATGGGGCTGGAGGGTTTTTGGCAGCACCGTAATTTTTCTGGGGTGGGAGACAGCTTGCGGGTGGCGTTGGATTGGTTGCCTGAGCAGCAGCATCAAGAGGTCAATTTGCGTCGTCCCAATTTGGGCAATCTGGACAAGGTGCTCTTTTTCACCGGCACTGCGACGCAGAAACAGAGCGAAGCGTTTGATCAATACGGTGCTGAGGCAACCTTGGGGCAAGAGCTGAAACTGAATAAGCACTTGAGCTGGACCTACGGTATCTCGGTCAGTTACGACAATTTGGATGACAGTGAAGGCGATCATCGAGCGGTGTTGTTGGGTCTGCCGAGCAGTTTGAGTTGGGACAGCCGCGATGATCTGCTCGACCCGCGTAGCGGATTTCGGCTCAAACTCATCGGGACACCCTTTGCGGGCAGCTCGGATCGGGATCTGACCTTTTTCAAGCTGGAAGGGCGGGCTTCTTATTACTTACGTTTGAATAAAAGTGGCTCTCATTTGTTGGCAGGGCGGGTAAGAATGGGCTCGATGCAAGGCGAGACGCTGTTGGATATTCCTGCCAATCGGCGTTTTTATGCGGGTGGGGCGATTCGCGGTTACGGTCTGGATCTCGTTGGGCCGTTGGACAGCAACAACACCCCGACCGGAGGGCGTTCGGTGCTGGAGTTCAGTGTTGAGCTGCGTTCACGCATCAGTGAGAGTTTTGGTTTGGTGCCTTTTTTTGATGCAGGCAATGTCTATGATGACCGCTTTCCTGATGGCAAGCGGGAGCTGCGCCGCAGTGCGGGGCTGGGGATTCGTTATTACACCGCCATCGGTCCGATCCGGTTTGATTATGCCGAGCCGTTGGATCGACGTGATGGCGTTGATGAGCGTTATCAAATTTACATCAGCATTGGACAGGTCTTTTGATTGCGTTTATAGCTTCATTGCCGCGCCGGATTTTGCAGGTGTTGGTCTCTTTGTTGGCTTTGATTCTGTTGTTACTGACGGTGCTTATTTTGCTGGGGCAGCAGCCGGAGGGCGCGCGCTGGCTGCTACAGCAGGTCATTCCTTTGGCCGACTCTGCGCCAGAAAACAGCCCTGTGAGCGTGACTCAGATCGAGGGGCAATTTCCACAAAACATCGTCTTGCATGGCTTGGTGCTGCGTGATGCCGAGGGGCAGTGGCTGTCGGTATCGAAGACGGTACTGCGTTGGTCGCCGTGGGCGCTGTTAAAAGGCGAGCTGCAACTGACCGAGGTGCTGGTGGACGGCGTGCAGGTGCAGCGGCTGCCGGTAGCTCAAGAGGCGAAGCCGACCGCCGCAGAACCGCGTCTGCCAACGTGGCCGCAGCTGCCTTTTGCCGTGCAATTGGATCAGTTGGCGCTGAAAAATGTGCAACTGGCCAAAGCGGTGTTGGGAGAGGCCGTGCTGCTGGAATTGCGCTCGCAACTGCGTATGGAAGTGGGGCAATCCCTGCAAGCTCATCTCTCGCTGGTGCGTCAAGATCGGCGCGGTGAGGCGTTGCAGTGGGTGCTGAATTGGCAGCGCAAGGTGGGTTTGCAGAGTGATTTGAATCTGGTTTCGCCACAAGGGGGGCTGGTGGCGCAGCGTCTGCTGGCGGATGCTTCAGCGGTGCAGTTGAGCCTCACGGGGCGCGGTCCGTTGGCAGAGTGGCAAGCGGAGTTGGAGGCGGAGTTGGAGGGCTGGGGTGTTTTGGAGGGTGATATTGGCGCAGATTTGCGCCTGCCACAGCAGCTGAAAATTCAGTTTTCGTTGCGTCCTGGTGACAAGTTGCCATCGGAGTATCAAGGGGTGTTGGGGCAGCGGGTGGCCTTGGCATTGGATGTGGCTTACGACTGGCAATCGCCGCTGGTGCTGCGTCAGTTTGAGTTGCAGACGGCGCTGGCCGATCTGAGTTTGCACGGGGTGTTGTCACCCCGTTTGCAGCTCTCCAAAACCGCCCTGACGTTGGATATTAAACAGCCCGATTTGCTCTCGCCTTGGTTGCAAGGGGTTGAGTTTCAACGCGGGCAGTTGAAGGCTGCGTTGAGTGGGGCGTTGGCTCAGCCAAAATTAGAGGCGCAGTTAAAGATCAAGCAGGCCAAGGTGGTTGGAGTGGCCGAGTTCAGAGAGTTGCTGACCACCCTGAAAACCGATCTGGCTAAATTGGCTCCCATCACGCTGAAATTACAGGCCAAGGGCAGTCGCTTTGAGTCAGCGCCGTTGCAGGCGTTGTTGGCAGACCGTCTGACTCTGGATCTTGAAGCCGATTTGGATCGTGACAAGCAGAGTCTGGATCTAGCGCAGATTCGTCTGCGTACGCCGTTGCTGACCTTGCAAGGCAAGGCCAATGGCACATTGGATGGTCAACAAGGTCAGGTGACGTTGCAAGGCAATGTGTCCAATATTTCACAGTTGATGACCGAGCTTAATTTTCCTGCTGAGGGACAGTTGCACCTTGACCTTGCCGGTTCATTAAAGAACGGCGCTTATCAGCTTTCATTCGCCAGTGAGTTGCAAAAGTTGCTGCTGCAACAGGCCTCGTTGCAACCGTTGCTGGGGTCGGAGGTGAGCCTCAAGCTGGAGAGTCGTGGCACGTTGGCGGGGGCGGTGCGTCTGTCACAGCTGCAACTCAAAGCGGCGCAGGTTAATTTAGAGGCTCGTGGCGAGTTAAGCGAGGATCAAAGTCTGGGTTTGAATTTGGCGTTGAAGCTGGACGATTTGCAGCCCTTGGCGGCGGATCTGCGTGGTGCGGGATTGCTGAATGTGGCGCTGGGTGGCTCGTTGCAACAGCCCAGTTTTCAGTTGGCGCTGCAATCGGATCAGTTGCGTTGGCAACAGCACCGTTTTGATAATCTGCAAGGTGAACTGAATTTCTCCAATCTTCTCGGCGCAGGCAAGGGCAAGCTGATGCTCAAGAGCGCGGGCAGTTTGGGTAAACTTTCACTGCGCAGCGGCTTGCAGCGCAGTGAAAGTGGTGACATGGCTGTGAGCGGTTTGCGCCTGCAAGCGCCTGATCTGGATCTGAACGCTGATCTCATTCTACCTGCTGCGGGTTTGCCCGTGCAGGGCAAAGGCCAATTAAGCTTGGCCAGCATGAAATTTCCCAATGCGCTGGTGGGACTGAGTGGTGAGGGGGCGCTGAAAGGCCGTGCAGATTTGGATCTGCTGCTCTCGGCTGAAGGTGAAAAACAGAATCTGCAATTGACCCTGCGCGGCAAAAAACTGCAATTTGCAGCGCATAAAATAGCCGAAATGACATTGCAAGGCAAAGTTCAAGATCTGTTCAAAGAGCATCATCTAGATCTCTCGTTGCAGGCCAAGTCGGTGCAGAGTGGCAGCTTGCAGCAGGGTGAGCTGACGCTGAGTCTGAAAGGTCAGCGGGATGAATACGATCTTGAAAGTCATGTTCAAGGAGAGTTACCAGGACGCTTGGATTTGAAGCTGATCTCTCATCTGAGTCTGCAAGAACAACAGCCGAGTCTGAGTTTAACGTCTCTTGAGGGTTGGCTGGCTGAGCAGAAAGTGGCGCTGCTAAAACCGTTGGAGATTCGCTTGGGTGAGCAACTGGGCTGGAATAATTTGGAGCTGGCCGTGGGTGAGGGGCGTTTGCAGAGCCGCTTGCAGATGTCACCGGACTCCTTGGCGTTCTCTTTGGCCATCAAGCAACTGCCACTGGCGCTGTCGAAATTGCTGCTGCCAGAGCAGGTTTGGTTGGGGCAGTTGGACGGTGAGCTGAGTCTGTTGGGACGAGCGAAAAATCCCAAGCTGGAGCTGCAACTGACCTTGAGCGGTTTGCAGTTGGAGGACAGTCCTGAATTCGATGTTGAGCTGGGTGGGTCTTGGGCGGGTAAGGCGTTGCAGGTGACGGCAGAGCTGCAAGGGCCGTTGGGAGAGCCGCTGCGTTTGAGTGCGACTTTGCCGGTTAAAGCCGCTGGGGAGCGTCATTTGCCGCAACTGCAACAGAACCGGAGCGTGCAGGCAGCGCTGGATTGGCGGGGTGATATTGCGCCGTTGTGGCATCTGTTGCCGCTGCCGGAGCATAAGTTGAGTGGTCAGGCGGTTTTGGATCTGAAGCTGGGTGGTACGGTGTTGAAGCCTGTTTGGCAGGGAGGAATGGCATTGAGCCAAGCCCGTTATGAAAACCTTAGTTACGGTACTTTGTTGAGCAACCTCAATTTGAGAGCGGATTTGGAGGAGGCGAAACGACTGCAATTGACTCTGACGGCTCAGGATGGCAAACGCGGACGGCTGTCGGTAACGGGGCCGCTGGGTTTGTTGGAGTCAGAAAAAACCGATCTGAAAATTGTGGTCAGCAACGCTCTGCTGCTGCGCAGTGATGCGATTCGTCTGCGCGCCGATGCGGATTTGCATTTTTTGAATCAAGGGCAAGGTTATCTGCTGCGTGGCCGAGCGGAGGCGAAATCGGTGCTGGTGAATTTGGAGCAGCAACTGCCCGCGTCGGTGGTGGATTTGGATGTGATTGAGTTGGACGATGAAGCCATCATGGTGGCGAGTGAGGAGCCACTGAATCAAACAACGCCGGTCAAATTGGATCTGCAACTGGCGATGCCGAGAGCGGTCTATCTGCGTGGCCGAGGCTTGGAGTCGGAGTGGGGTGGTTCGTTGAAGATCAAGGGTGACAGTCAGACTCCACGTGTCAGTGGTCGTTTGCAGGTTTTGAACGGCGATTTTACCTTTGTTGGGCGGCAGTTTGATTTTGAGCGCGGCAGCATCGAGTTTTATGGCAGCGACCAGATTGATCCGCAGTTGGATTTTCTTCTCAGTCACCCCTCGGCTTCCATGAATACTCAGTTTCTGCTCGCCGGTCTGTCCTCCAAACCGACCCTGACCCTCAGCTCCGATGATCCCAATCTGCCAGAAGATGAGGTGCTCTCTAAGATGTTGTTTGATAAGGGCAGCACCGATCTGTCGCCGTTGGAGGTGTTGGAGTTGACCCAAGCGGTGGCGGAGTTGAGTGGTCTGTTGAACGGCGGTGGTGGCGGGATCAGTTTGGATTCTATTTTAGGGGCGTTGCGGCAAGCGTTCGGTTTTGATGTGTTGCGGATTCGTTCTGGCGATGGTGAAGGGGAGGGAGCCACGGTGGATGTGGGCAAGTATCTCAGTGACAGCGTTTATGTAGGGGTACGGCAAGGGGCGCAGCCGGAAGACAGCGAGGTGACGGTGGAGATTGAGATTTCACCGGATGTGAAGTTTGAGAGCCGGATTGGAGAGGCGAATAAAAACCGCAGCAGTTTGAGTTGGGAGTGGGATTATTAGATGAGGCAGAACATCTTCTGCCCCAGAAAAGCAGTGCTTAGTCGTCACCGCTCAAAAAGCCCAGCAGATGCAACAAGCTCAGGAAGAGGTTGTAGATGCTGATGTAGAGGGTGACGGTGGCCATAATGTAGTTGGTTTCGCCGCCGTGGATGATGTTGCTGGTTTCGTACAAGATCAGGCCGGACATCAAGAGGATGAACATGGCAGAGACCGCCAGCGAGAGAGCGGCAATCTCAAAGATCGCTGCGCCGATTCCGGCCAGAAAACCGACCAAAATCCCAACCATCAAAAAACCGCCCATAAAGCTGAAATCTTTTTTGCTGGTCAGAGCGTAGGCGGAGAGGCCAACGAAGATGGTGCCGGTTCCGGCCAGAGCCATCATCACCAATTCGGCTCCGTTGGCAAAGTTGTTCACATAGGCGTTGATGATGGGGCCGAGGGTGGTGCCCATAAAGCCGGTGAGCATAAAGACAAACAGTATTCCTAAGCTGCTGTTGCGGAATTTGCTGGTCAGAAACAGCAGAGCAAAATAGCCCACCAAGGTGATGATCAGACCTGGGTGAGGCCAGTTCAGCGTCATGGAGATGCCCGCCATCGCTGCACTGAAGAGCAGGGTCATGGAGAGCAACATGTAGGTGTTGCGGATGACTTTGTTGCTGGCGAGGGCGTTCTCTTTAGTGGGGTAAGCGATGTTTTGTTGCTGTTGCATACTCATTGTGTTCTCCGTGCGTAAAAAGGGTACGTTGTTAGGATCAAAAAAAGGGGCGTTGGTTCTCTGAGTCTCTTTTTACGTTGGCCTTGTGGGCTTGTCAATTGTCTGATGGAAGGAAATTTTCAAAAAAACTCGGTTTTTTCTCGCAAATCGCTGGCCAATTCGGATTGGTTTTAGTATCATGCGCGGCTCTGGAGAGGTGGCTGAGTGGCCGAAAGCGACGGTCTTGAAAACCGTTGAAGGTTTATCCCTTCCGTGGGTTCGAATCCCACCTTCTCCGCCATATTTTTTGATCTAGGCGCTCTTTTTAGCGCCTTTTTTTGTGCCT
>CAZTQX010000092.1:0-9697 GCA_964615985.1 uncultured Gammaproteobacteria bacterium
AATTAGGTTCAATATGACTATTCTATACCACGACCTAGGAATCCATTAAGAGCCATTTTTTGATAAATTTTGGGTAATCCTCCTAAGCGTAATAGCAATTTTAATTCAGTGTTTGTCATCAAACCCGCAAAGTAAAATGAGAACCGTGCGGTTCAACCTGTTGAAATTGAATCGACCAACCATGATAACGACAGATGCGCTCCACGATGGAGAGACCCAGTCCCTGACCGTGTGTGCGGTCGTTATTACCCTGAACGTGGCGCTGAAAAATGGTGGCCTGCACCTCGGCGGGAATGCCGCTGCCGCTGTCTTCGATCTCGATGCGGTGAGTTTGGATGCGGATTTGAATCTCGCCCGCCTGAGTGTGGTGTAGGGCATTTTGCAGCAGGTTGCGAACGGCGACTCGGAACAGGGCGGCGACCCCGTTGATCTCCAGTTCGGTGCTGGCGTTGAGGCTCAGTTTGACCTTGCCATTAGTAGGCAGACCCTTACCGAGTTCGGCCAGTTCTTCTTCAACGATGGCGTTGGCCATAAAGGCTTCTTGGGGCAGGTTGGCGCAGCTGCCTTCTCGTGACAGCAGCAGAAAGGTGTTGACCAAGGTGCTCATCTCTTGGCTGGCGCGTTGAATGCGGTGCAGGCGTTGTTCGGTTTTGGCGCTCAGTTGTGGTTGCTTGAGCAGCAACTCGCAGGAGCCACCGACCACCATCAGCGGGGTGCGCAATTCGTGGCTGACATCGCCGGTAAAGAGTCGCTCTCGGTTGATGAATTGATGCAGGCGTTGGGTGTGGTTTTTGAAGGTGGTGGCCAGCTGCCCTACCTCGTCGTCTGAGAAGGAGTCGGTGTTGAGCGGCTCTTGTGATGGGTCATTTTCCAACTGTTTGACGCGGTTGGCGAGCCGAATCAGCGGTTTAATCACATGCCGTGAAGTGGTGGTTCCAAGCCAGAGGGAGATGGCCAACGCGATGATAAAAGCGAGCACAATGCCTTTGCCGAGAATGAGTTCGATGCGTTCAAATTCACTTTGATCCTGCACCAGATAATAGCGATGGCCATCATGTTTTTGGATGACCACATGGTAGGCGCTCTGTTCTAAGATCACCTCGTTGTGTTGCTGGTTTAGGTTTTTCAGGTAGTTTGGCAGGCTGTTTCGGTTGTCATTTCCGGTCTGATAAAACTTGATCCCTTGAGGCAGCTCTAGGGGAATGCCTTGTTGATGCGCTCTGATAATCCATTCGGCATCTTGTTGCAGATGGTCGTAGAAGAGCTTGCTCTCCAGCTCGTGAATCACAAAGTAGATGACCACGGCAAAGCTGCCGCAGAGGACAAAGGTGAGCAGAAAAAAGGCGATGGTGATGCGCTGTTGTAGGCTCTGTTTGCGATTCACGATTCGGCCACCAGTCGGTAACCAATTTTGCGGATGGTCTTGAGCAGCGGGGTTTTAAACGGTTTGTCGATGGCTTGGCGCAGGTGGTGGATGTGGGTTTTGAGCGCGTCGCTGTCGCAGGGGTTGTCGCCCCAGATTTCGATCTCCAACTGCTCTCGTTTCAGCACATGAGGCGAGGCGCGCATCAGCGCTGCCAGCAGTTTGAGGGCGATGGGGTTGAGTTTTATTGGCTGTTTTTGGCGTTGCACTTCAAAGGTTTGGGTGTTGAAGCTGAGATCAGCGACGTTGAGCAGGGCGTGATGGCGACTGGTTTGTGAGCGTTTGATAATGGCCTTGATGCGCGCTTCTAACTCCGCCAGCGAGAAGGGTTTGATCAGGTAGTCGTCGGCACCGGCGGAGAAGCCGAGCAGTTTGTCGTCCAGCGTGTCACGGGCGGTCAACATGATGATTGGGGTCTGGAGCTGGGCTTCGTCGCGCAGTCGTTGGCAGAGGCTGAGGCCGTCGATGCCGGGCAGCATCAGATCGAGAATGATCAGATCGTAACTGCGAGTGACAGCAAAGTGCAGCCCTGAGATGCCGTCTTGAGCGGGGTCGATGAGATAGCCTTGATCTTCTAGGTAATCGACGATGTTGGCTAGGATGTCGGGGTTGTCTTCGATTACTAGAATGTTCATGGTGGCTCGCTAAAAATCAAAGAGTGCAATACATAAATTTTATCTGCGAATTTGGTAATGAAGCGCTGGACGGGCACCCACAGGGGGATGCCCCTACGAGCCTAGGTAATAATCTGCGCGCCACCTGCTTTGCCTAGAATCAACACATCCGCTGGACGTTGGGCAAAGATCCCCACCGTCACCACACCGGCAATGGCATTGATGGTCTGTTCCAGATGCACCGGTTGCATGATCTGCAAGCCGTGAACGTCGAGGATCAGGTTGCCGTTGTCGGTGGTGAAACCTTCACGCAACACCGGTTGACCGTTGAGCTTGACCAGTTCCCGTGCCACATGGCTGCGCGCCATCGGGATCACTTCCACCGGCAGCGGGAAAGCCCCCATGACATCCACCAGCTTGGATTTATCGGCGATGCAGATGAATTTTTCACTGGCACCGGCGACGATCTTCTCGCGGGTCAGTGCGCCACCACCGCCCTTGATCAAGTGCAGTTCACGGTTGGATTCGTCTGCGCCATCGACGTAGAGTGACAGCGGACCGGTGTTGTTGAGTTCCATCACCTCAATGCCGTGTCCGCGCAGCCGTTCGGCACTCGCCTCAGAGCTGGCAACGGTGCCGTCGATCTTGCCCTTGATCTTGGCCAGCAGGTCGATAAAGTGGTTGGCGGTGGAGCCGGTGCCGATGCCGACAATCATGCCTGGTTCGACGTATTCAATCGCCGCTTCGGCGGCTTGGCGTTTTAGTTCATCAGCAGTCACGATGATTCTCCCTAATGCAAAAAGGATTCATCTTACCTGTGAAAGATAGTGGACGAAAGCAACGGGGGTGGTGTTGATCGTGGGGATGGCGCAAAATGCCGAGCCTTTTTTGATAAATATCACTTTCTTGCTGCGATGAACAGACCATGACCGACCGCTACATAAAAAAAATCCTCTCCGCGCGTGTTTACGATGTGGCCTGCGAAAGCCCATTGGAAATGGCTCCTTGTCTCTCTCAACGCCTCAATAATCGCATTTTGTTGAAGCGTGAAGATCAGCAGCAGGTCTTTTCGTTTAAGCTGCGCGGTGCTTACAACAAGATGTATCAGTTGAGCCTTAGCGGTGAGCTGGTGGGGGTGATTGCGGCTTCGGCGGGCAACCACGCTCAAGGGGTGGCGTTGGCGGCCAAGAAGCTCGGTGTTAAAGCGGTCATCGTCATGCCGCGCACCACTCCGGCGATCAAAGTCGAGGCGGTCAAAGCCTTTGGTGCCAAGGCGATTTTGCACGGCGATGCTTACGATGATGCTTACGCTCATGCCCGTGAGCTGGAGGCGGAGAGCGGTTATGCCTTTATTCACCCTTACGACGATGAGGATGTGATTGCCGGTCAAGGCACGGTGGGTTTGGAGATCTGTCGTCAGCACCCCAATGAGATCAACGCCCTGTTTGTCCCCATCGGTGGTGGTGGACTGATTGCGGGGGTGGCGGTGTTGATGAAATACCTGCGCCCTGAGGTGAAAATCATCGGTGTGGAGCCGGACGATGCCAACTCGATGCAGTTGGCGTTGCAGAAAAAACGCCGCGTGGTGTTGGATCAGGTGGGCATCTTTGCCGATGGGGTGGCGGTTAAACAGGCCGGTGAAGCGCCGTACCATCTGTGTAAAAAATACGTCGATGAGGTGATCACGGTCTCTGTGGATGAGATGTGTGCGGGGATCAAGGAGATCTTTAACGAGACCCGCACCGTCACCGAACCGGCAGGGGCGCTGGCGGTGGCGGGGCTGAAAAAATACGTTGAGCGTGAAGGAGTGACGGATCAGACCCTGATCGCCATCAACAGCGGTGCCAATATCAACTTTGATCGGCTGCGTCATGTGGCGGAACGGGCGGAGCTGGGTGAGCAGCGCGAGATGTTGTTGGCGGTGACGTTGCCAGAGAAAGCGGGCAGCTTTCGCCAGTTTTGCCAAGATTTGGGACGACGGGCGGTGACGGAGTTTAATTACCGTTACGGCGATGCCGAGCAGGCAAAGATCTACGCGGGGGTGAAGATCGATGGTGAGGCGGAGCGCAGCGAGCTGTTGGCGCAGTTGCAAGCCAAGGGTTATGAAGTGCTGGATCTGAGTGACAACGAGATGGCCAAAACTCACATTCGTTACATGGTGGGTGGACGGGCGAAAGAGGTGGTCGATGAGCGCCTCTATCGTTTTGAATTCCCCGAACGCCCAGGGGCGTTGCCTGCGTTTTTAAATCAGGTGGGGCGCGGTTGGAACATCAGTCTGTTTCATTATCGCAATCACGGCTCGGCCTTTGGGCGGGTGTTGTGTGGCATTCAGGTGCCGGACAAGGATGATGCGCGTTTTCTCAGCCATCTGGAGAAGCTGGGGTTTGCTTATTGGGATGAGAGTGATAATCCAGCTTATCAGGCGTTTTTGTTGTAGGAGCGTTGCTCTTCAAGCGCCTGTTTGATGATCAAGCTGGCCGAATGGAGAAAAAGGGCTGACATTAAAAAGGCTACGATCAGATCCGGCCAACGAGAGTGGGTGAGATAAACCACGCCAGCGGCGAGGATGACCAGCAGATTGTTGATGGCATCCCCATCACGGTATTTCATCAATAGCAGGGCGCTGATCAAATTGGCTAAAAAGGCGGAAATAGCCACGCTGAGCATGATGTTTTCGTTGGGGCTTTGGCTGAAAAAAACAGCGTAGACGGTGGCGGCAAAGACCCAAATCCCCATCAGCAACAGGCTGAAGCCTTTGAACAGTGCGGCGCGGGTGCGCCATTTGGCGGAATGACCGATGACCAAAAAGGTGATGGTGTAGGTGAGCGTGTCGCCGAGAAAATCCAACGCATCCGCTTGCAGTGCTTTTGAATGAGCGATGAAGCTGAAGGAGAACTCCACCACAAACATGCTGGCGTTGATGGCGATCACAATCCATAAAATGCGTTTGTAGGTTGCGGATAAACCTTCAAATTTTATCTTGTCGCCACAGTTACAACCGGCCATTGATGACTCCTTTATTGGTCACAATCAGATCCAAAGCCACATCCCAAGGCTCTGCTGCCAGCATTTCAACCTGTTGAAAGTGGTGCGCAAAACCGATCAACAGCGGTTTTTTGTGCGGCTCTGCGGTACGCTTTTGTTTGAATTCAAACGTCCGATCATAAAAGCCACCGCCCATGCCGAGCCGATTGCCTTGAGTATCAAAGGCCAGCAGCGGTATTAAAACCAGATCCAGTTCTGCTGCATCAATCAACTGATCCTCTGTTACTGCCGGTTCGGGAATGCGAAAGCGGTTTTTCTGCATCGGGCTGTTTTGTTGGTAGGGAGCAAAAAGTAAGCGCTTGTCGTCTGTCAACGTGGGCAGATAGAGCGTTTTGCCATCGGCTTCGGCTTGTTGCAAGATGGCGGCGGTCTCTATTTCGCCGCGTACCGACCAGTAGGCGGCAAGGTGCTGGCTGTTGACAAATTCGGGCAATTGCAGGAGTTGGTCACGAATGGCCAGAGCGGATCGCTGTTGTTGCTGAGGGGTGAGTTGCAGGCGACGTTGGATCATCTGCTGACGCAGGGCATCACGATTTGGGATTTTACGCTTGGGATTTGACATAAGAAAGAAAGTGAATCCCTCCGTGAGTGCCGTTGTTGGCCTTCAACCTTGAACCGGGGAGTTCAAGTGGGAAAGGGTGAACGATTTCAGGCTTTCCGCCGTGGCGGACGTGCACAACAATCGCGATCAACCCACTTCCCAGGGGGTGAAATTAAGCTCAAGGGCATAACGGGTCAACTGACCAACACCACAGAGAGATTCATAACTCCATAGTGAAATAAAATGGCGGGATTTACAAGCTACTTTTTTCTTCGGAGCCAACAATTTCTGTGACTTGTTGAATTTTCATTTGTAAATCATCGAGTTGCTGATGAATGTTTTCATCGTTGTGCTGTTGATGTTGGAGTTGCAGCAGTTCGTGAGCGATATTGAGTGCGGTCACAGTGGCCAAACGGTCGGTGCCGATAAATTTTCCTCGCGAGCGCATCTCAACCATTTTGGTGTCGAGGTAGCTGGCGGCTTCCAAGAGTGCGCTGGTCTCGGTCTCGCGACAAGAAACTTGATATTCGCGGTCGAGAATGGTGAGTTTGACCGAAACCTGTTCATCTGCCATCTACTGCTCCTCCATGCTTTTTAGACGTGAAATCATCGCTTCCACTCGATTACGCGCTAGTTCGTTTTTTTCGATCAGTTGTGCGCGCTCCAGATTGAGGTGTTGTGCCTGTTCGCGCAGCAGGCGATTTTCATCGCGTTGCTGTTGGCAGAGCGCCAGCAGGTGATCCAGTTGGCCGTGCAGTTGCGCCAATTTTTCTTCGACGCTGGGGGGTGATTGATTTTCCATACCGCGATAGTAGGGTGAGAGCGGTTTAGGGTCAATCTTCGTGAGCGTTTATGCGGTTCTGTTCGAGTGCTAAGATGGCGTTTTTTATTCTCTAGGGTTCTTTCTGTTATGCCAAACCTCGATTATCTTGTTGTGAACGATGCTCTGACTCGGATTGATACGGTCATGAATGCCGCCGAAAGCCACGCCATGTTGTGTGGCATGTTGTGCGCGTGCGGTCGTCTGGAAGCGGATGAGTGGGCGAAAAAGGTCTTGGAAGATCAGGACAACAGCAACGTCTTGGTGCAAGAGTGTCGTCGTGAACTGGATAAATTGGCCGCACAAGCACAGCAGCAGTTGGACGATCAGGACGGTTTCAGTTTGCAGCTATTTCTGCCCGACGATGAAACGCCAATGGTGGAGCGTACCGAGGCGCTGGCCAAATGGTGTGAGAGTTTCTCTTTTGGTCTTGGGGTGGCGGTGCCGGTCTGTTGCAATGGCGATCTGCCGGAGGACAGCCAAGAACTGCTGAAAGATCTGCTGGAGATCTCGCGGGCGGTGATGGATGAGGACGAAGAGGAAGAGGTGGAAGAGGAGGCCTATATGCAGATCTGTGAGTACGTGCGTATGGGGGTGTTGATGATTCGGGATGAGTTGCAGCCGCTGCGGGGCGAGATTCCAGCGGTTAAGCATTAGGCTACAAGTTTAAATTTTATAGCCAGCCTACGCGAGCACCACCCCGTCAGGCTGCGCCTGCCACCCCTCCAAGGGAGGGGAATTGTCAGTGGCTTCGGTTGACACTGCTGGCACTACCCATTCCCCTCCTGTGGAGGGGTGCCCCGAAGGGGTGGGGTGGTGCTTGTTTGGTGCATAACATCAGTTAGGATAGAAAAAATATGAATAAAAAAGAGTTCGCCAAACGTCGTAAACAGTTGATGCGCATCGTCGGCAAAGATGCCATCGCCATTCTCTCCGCCTCGCCAGTGCGCCAGCGCAACCGCGATGTGGAGTACCCCTATCGTCAAGAGAGCGACTTTCTCTATTTGAGCGGCTTTTCCGAGCCGGAGGCGGTGCTGGTGCTGGTGCCTGGGCGCACGTCGGGTCAGTTTCTGCTTTTTTGCCGCGAAAGCGATCCGCAGCAGGAGATCTGGCACGGTCGTCGGGCGGGTTTGGCCGGTGCGGTGGAGGAGTACGGTGCCGATGATGCGTTTCCCATCACCGACATGGATGAGATTTTGCCCGGCTTGATGGAAGGCCGTAAGCGGGTCTTTTACACCATGGGTCAAGATGAAGGGTTTGATCGGCGGGTGGTGGAGTGGGTTAATCAACTGCGCGCCAAGGCGCGCTCCGGTCTGCAAGCGCCGAGCGAATTTATTGATCTCGATTACCATCTGCACGATCTGCGGCTGTTTAAAAGCCGCAGTGAAGTGGCCACCATGCGCGAGGCAGCGCGGATCTCCATGCGTGCCCACAAACGAGCGATGCAGATCTGTCGCCCGGGGATGATGGAGTACGAACTGGAGGCGGAGTTCCTGCATGAATTTCGTCTGGCTGGGGCGGAACCGGCTTACTCTTCCATCGTCGGCGGTGGTGAGAACGGCTGCATTTTGCACTACACCGAAAACAACCAAAAGCTCAACGATGGCGAGCTGGTGCTGATTGATGCCGGTGCCGAGCATGACGGTTACGCCTCCGATGTGACCCGCACCTTTCCCATCAATGGCAAATTCAACGCCGCGCAAAAAGAGATCTACGAGCTGGTGCTGGCCTCGCAGAAAGCGGCTTTTTTGAAGTGCAAACCAGGTAATCTCTGGAACGATCCCCATGAAGCGGCGGTGAAGGTCTTGACCAAGGGTTTGTTGGAGTTGGGTTTGCTGAAGGGCAAATTGAGCGATCTGATTAAAGACGGGGCTTATCGACAGTTTTACATGCACCGCACCGGCCACTGGCTGGGAATGGATGTGCACGATGTGGGTGAGTACAAGGTCGGTGACGGCTGGCGTTTGTTGGAAGCGGGGATGGTGATGACCGTCGAGCCGGGGCTGTACATCATGCCCGCGCGCGGCGTGCCAAAACGCTACCACAACATCGGTGTACGCATTGAGGATGACATTGTCATCACCCGTGACGGTTACGATCTGTTGAGCAAAGGCATCCCCAAGACGGTGGCGGAGATCGAAGCGCAGATGGCGCGTTAAGGTATGTCTCAGAGCAACGATTACGATCTGATCTTGGTGGGCGGTGGCATGGTGGGGGCGACCTTGGCCTGTGCGCTGCAACAGAGCGGTTTGAAAATCGCCCTGCTGGAAGCCCACCCCTTTGGAAGCGCCAATCAACCCAGCTACGACGACCGCTCCACCGCGCTGGCCTTTGGCTCACGGCGTATTTATCAGCAGTTGGGTTTGTGGGATGCGCTGCAAAAGGTGGTCACACCCATTCATAAGATTCACATCTCGGATCGCGGCCATTTTGGGGCGGCGCGCTTGGATCGTGACGAAGAGGGCGTGGATGCGCTCGGCTATGTGATTGAAAACCGCCTGCTGGGGCAGGCTTTGATGCAGCGTTTGCAGCAGGGTGGGGTTGAGCTGCTGGCTCCGGTGCAGGTGACGGCGCTGGAGAATCGGGATGACTCGGTTCGGGTGACGTTGCAGAGTGTGGGCAAGGAGCAGTGGTTGAGCGCCAAGCTGGTGGTGGTGGCGGATGGCAGCGATTCGCCCCTGCGCCAGCAGCTTAAGATCCCCGCAGAACAGAAACGCTACGGTCAGACGGCGATTATCTGCAATGTCAGCAGTGACAAACCGCACAACAACGTTGCCTATGAACGTTTCACCGACAGCGGGCCGTTGGCGCTGCTGCCGATGTCCGAGGGGCGCAGTTCGGTGGTTTTTAGCTGCTTGGATGAGCAGGTGGATGAGCTGTTGGCGTTGAGTGATGAGGCATTTTTGAGCCGTTTGCAAGGCCGGTTTGGTCAGCGTCTGGGGCGTTTTCTGCGCGTTGGTCGTCGTTCCAGTTACCCGTTGCAGTTGTTGGATACGCAATCTCAATCTCAGGGGCGGGTGCTGTTGATGGGCAACGCTGCCCGTACCGTGCATCCGGTGGCGGGGCAGGGCTTGAATCTGGCGCTGCGGGATATGGCGGCGTTGGCTGAACGGCTGTTGGCAGCGGCGCGGGAGGGTAGCGATCCGGGAGAGGAGGCGCTGTTGGCCGGTTTTGTTGAGTCGCGGCGCAGAGATCAGCGCCAAGTGGTGAGGATGACTGACGGCTTGGCGACGATCTTTTCAACTCGTTTTGCT
>CAZTQX010000093.1:0-9422 GCA_964615985.1 uncultured Gammaproteobacteria bacterium
ACTGCGATCTTTAATACGGCATCGCCTTTCACTGAATTCGCTTTACTCATAATTTTTTAATCCAACACTCTTAAAGGAAAAGTTTTCTGAGTTTGCCAGACATACCGAGGTAATTCTAGACACAGATAAACCACGGCAGGTTCACTCAGTGCAAACGCTGCTGCTGAGAAAAAAGTTGATGATACTGACTCATCACCTCACGCACCGGCTCAGGGTAATCCAACGCCACCATCTGCTGCATCCCTTCGCTGAAAAACGATGGCGCATCCAGCGGCAAGTGCGTCACCAGAGCATCAAACGCCCCCTTCATCAAGGCCGGATCGTGACTGCGAGTGGCAATAATGGCTCGATTCAACAACAGCAAGCGCCAAGGCCGATTGGGGTTGGCGTTGTCCATATCTTGGCTCACTGCCACCGTCACCTGCTGAATCAGCGCACCAATGGAAGCCGACAGACCCGCCAAGACCCGCTCATCACTGACGCTATTGGCCAACCGAGCCAGCGCGTTCACCACCCCCTGCAACTCGTGCAACTCCGCCCCCGCATTCACCAACCAAAGCGCCAAAGGAAAACAGAGATCCTCAAAGTCATCAGCAAACGTCTGCAAACGTCGTTTCTCTAACAACAGAGCCAGCTCACCCAACAACAACAATATCGCTGCACCCTGCTCACTCAACTGCGGCGAGTTCGCACTGGGCGCAGCTGGCAACTGTGCCAACAACTGCGTCCAACGCTCCAACAACGGCTGCGCCTCTGCGGCAATGCCGGGCTGTTCAACCGCCAAACGCCGTTGCAGCTCATCAAAGCCGATCTCTATTTTTTTAATCTCTGCTGGAATCACATCCCTTCCCACTGTTCCCAAAACGCGCCCATTGTCGTTGCCGTAGCCCACTTTGTCTAGCCCAACGCCCGACAAACAGCAATGCCAGACAAAACAACAGCGCTTCATCCAGCAACCCAACCCCCTCACTCGGTAGCGCAGCAACATTGCCAATCAGAGAAAGCGACAGTACCTCTGGCAAACCGTTACTGATAAAACGCAGAGTGGTGGTTTTTACCCCCGCACTGCGCGGCATAAAATTGACCGCCAAGGTAACACTACCGCCGATCTGCAAGCGCAGATTGCTGCCATTGTGACGAAACTCATCACTGTCCAGCTCAATGGCAACGATCTCCAGCGGACGACTGCCACGATTGTGCAGCGTCACCAAGCGCGTTTTCAACTCACCTTGCTCCAACTCACCAAAATCCAGCAACGCGGTACTGGCCTGCAAGCGGGCGGAGAGATCCCGCACCCCCGCACGGTGCATCAATGGCATCGCCACCGCCGCCGCACTGAGGCTTTGAGCATCACGGCTCACCCCCTCCCAAGCGCTGTTCTGCGTGCCCAATGGCACCCGACAAACCGACACCTCAGCGGCACTGTTCAATGGCTGCTGCACCGTCAGCGCAAGATCATCACCCCAAAAGCTCGGCACACCCCAGAAAGGTCGATCCTGAGCAAAACGCAAGTAATCGTAAACAGTGTTAATCCTCTGCCCCTCAAAGTCGATGGTCACCACCCTCGAACGCACCCCGTTGGCGTCCTGCTCAATCAAATCCAGCGCCACCACCGAGGTGGTATTGGCAGCAAAAACCGGATAGGCCAAACTGATGGAAGGGTTCTGGGTGGCAAAAGGAAACTGAAACAGAGGTTCTGTTGCCGTGGAACGACTCAAATCCAAAAAGCCAATAGACCAATAGTTATAACCAGAGCTGTCGTTCCCCACCAGACAAGGGCGTTGCGGCTGTGGCAGACAGACCTTCATATCAAACAACAACGTCGTACCGCTGTAATCAAAACTGAGCGAATCGGCGTAACGCACCAAACCCAAGGAGTTGTCGCTGCCCTGCTGATAATTGGGCAGCGGAATGGCAAAGCTCTGCGTCTCAAAATCGCCCCCAGCATAAGACAACAGATGAATGCGATTGTCCGCCAAACTCGCCGTGGTGTAAGCGATCTGTTTGCCATCGGGTGAGACCGCCACGCTCCAGAGATTGCCCTCGGTGGTCAGGCGTTGGGTACGTGAAAAAAGCGGCAAATTAAGATCGCTGCGGTAGAGATTCAAGTCTTCTCCGACAAACAGCACATGAGTGCCGTTCAGATCGGTGTAGGCTGCCGCCTTGCTGTAAAAGGCCGCTTGCAGACTCACCTGTTGCTCCTGTACCGAGGCATCACTCAAATTTTCCACATAGAGAAAATAGCGTTCATCAATGCCGCCGTTATGACTGCCATCTTCCGGATGCAGCGAGAACATCAACTGATCGCCTGCCACCAGCGGAGCCGCCTGCGGTTGATTGTCATCAGCCGAGCTTAAACTGCCCTCCAGCACCCCCACCTGATCCCAAGCCGAGATCACCGCCTGCTCCTCAGCAGAACCGCTGCCGTAGAGATCCACTGCTGCCTGAATCAACGCTCGTCGCGCATCAATAAACTGCGCCGAAGGGGTGAGGTAATTTACCAACGCATGATAGGAGATCGCCCCCAGCGGCTGACGGCCATCGTCTCCCAAGGCTTCAGCAGTCAAATAAGCCGCACGGTTGGCGATGCCGCTGTTGAGGTGTACCCCACCATAATCACCCTCGGCGGTATTGGGCAGATTGAGGTACTCCTCCATGCTGCTCGGCTGACGCATCCGCCCCAGATGCGGATCGGCCAAACTGCGCAGATAATTGGGGGCCGCCAAGGTGCAATCCTCGCCAATCAACCAATCCTCGCTGTCCACCAGCGCAGCAAACAGATCTGCAAACGACTCATTCAAGGCCCCGCTCTGATTCTCATAACGCAAATTGGCGCTGCTTTCGATCACTCCGTGAGTCATCTCATGCGCTGCCACATCCAGACATTTTGACAACGGTTCAAACAAGCTATCACCATCTCCATAGACCATCATGCTGCCGTTCCAGAAAGCATTGTCTTTGCGATCCCCGTAGTGAATCGCCACCAGCAAATTTTTATTGCGATCATCCAAACTCTGCCGACCGTGCTGCTGCAAAAAGTAGTCGTAAACGCGGCGCGTGTTAACCATCGCACTCACTGCCACCGGATCCCAACCCGCAGCGGTTTCGGTGACAAACTCCAACTGCGAACCGTCCCCCTGCTGCGCGTCATAAATAAAGGTATCGCCCTTGGCATTGGGGCCATTGAGGATGGGATCATCACCAGCGGAAAGATCATTGAGTGGAATTTGTGGATCGATCAAATAAGAGTGTCCCTGTTGTGACCAACTACTGAAACTCTGCGTTTGGCCAAACAGATCAACACCCGCACTGCTTTGCATTGCCTGATGCAGGTTGTTCAAACGATGCAAAACAGCCCCGCTGCTGGCATCAACAAAGTAGAGCCAGCGACTGCCGAGGGTCGGATTAATATCAATTCGATAGCTCAAACGGGGTGTTTTATCTCCGTAGATCACCTGTTCAATTTCGATTTTCCAAGCCCGTCCGATACCCAGATCCGCAAACACAATCTCTTTAGCCTGCTGTTCAGAAAGTTGCCTGCGAGGCTGAGCGGTGACAAACGAAGGCCGATAACGACCGTTAAAGTAAAAGGGTCGGCCTAACTCATCCAGATGCAGCACCAAGCGACTGCCCCAGACCGCCACGTCGTTATGAAGTTGTTGAAAGTGCAGGTGCCGGTTGCCCAAAGCATCCGTGCTGCTGCGAATCAGACGCAACTCCTTATCGGGCTGATTGAGCTTTAACAACGCTCGATAGTCATTTAAAAAACGCCGTGCCAGACCTTCTGCGTTGATTTTATTGACTTTGTTCAGCACGCTGTTTTTGCTCTCAACGGGCAGCAGAAACCGCAACTCAGTGGCAGTGCCGTTGTCGGCATCAAAATGAGCCTGATTGACCACCAGACTGCGCCCCGCCAACGTCGCCAAACTTCTCTGCTGCACTGGGCTGATTTTTGCCTCGGGAGCATTTGAAAGTGCCGAACGCAACTGCCGGTTCAGCAGATTATGATTGACCTGAATTGGATGTTTTCTACGTGGGCTAGGCAACACGTTGCTCAATGGCACAACAGCCGATTGCAACAGTTCTGCTGCCCACAAAGTGGTATCCACAGACAATACTGCTGGCATTGCCAGTAGATTCGAGCAACTCAACAGCAGCGCCAACAACCAGCCCACTCTGTGATCCATTCCAACACCTCCTCTTTTTCAAGAGGAGAGGTGCAACTTCTTCGCCAGCCCTTAAATTCATCGCCCTAGAAAACAACCTATATTGGTATACTCCACCGCTCTTGCGTCTACACATCCACAATAGGTCATATGGAAAACAACACCAAATTTGACGAGCTAACCAGCTCCGTACGCCACTTTGAGCGCATCATCCGCACCATCATCACGGTGCAAGAGCACCAAGGGCGGCGCATTCGGTTGGGTATTCGTATCGGCATGCTGTTTCTCGGCATCATCGGCATCTTTATGTTTATGATGCTCTACACCGTCTCCACCCAGATGAAACAAGTGGCCACCGTGATCGCCGAGATGAACCAATCGTTCGAAGTCGTTGATGACCGGATGCACAGCATTCGCAGCATTATGCAAAAGCTGGAAGTCAACGTCGCCCGCCTGCCTAGCATCAGCCAATCCATGCCGGTGATGGAAGAGAACATCAAGGATTTGAGCAACAGTATGCAATTGATGCGCGATGAAATTGATGCCATCACCATTGATGTCACCTCGATTCAACAGCAGAGCGTCGCCATGCACGCACGTTCGCAGCAGATGTCACAAAACATCCAGCGCATGACCAGCGAAGTCAATCACATGGCACAACCGGCTCGCAGTCTGAACCGGTTTATGCCGTTTCCTTAGCGACGTAACGGAGAGCAGACCCCATGAATGAAAAGCAACAGCGTCGCTTTCAACAGCAGTTTAACCTCACCCTTACCAAACTGGAAAACGAGGCAGAGCGGCATCGTGGTGCGCGTTTTTATCACATGCGTCGTACCAACATCTGGGTACGATTTGTCACCATCATCACCATCATACTGACGCTGTTTAACGCTTATTACATCAGCAATCTCTACGACCACTTTCTCTCCATCGTTGATAACGTCTCCTCGCTCAATCACAAAGTGGTGAACATCTCCAACGATATGATCAGCCTCACCGATACGATGGAAAAATTTGACAGCCATCTACAGGTGATGCCACTGATCGACGACTCGGTGGCCTCTATGGCACAATACACCACTGATATGAACAGCAGTGTTGCCGACATGTTGCATGATCTGGAAACCATGAACCAAGATATGGATCTGATCTACAGCGCCATCCACGGCGTAAACAATAACTTTGGCGACATGGTGCAAGGCATCCACCTCATGAGCGGCAATGTCCGACAGATGTCTCGACCTATGGGCTTTATGAATCGGTTTCTGCCTTAAAAACCCTTTCATTCTCGGATCTGCCAGCAAACGTTCTCTTTTTGTTCTCTCTTTGTTACTGTAGAGAACAAATAGAAAACAGATGAGCAGATCATGACCTTAACCCGTCGCCAACAGCAGATTTATGACTATCTGCTGGAAAATTTAAACAATTTCCCCACTCCGCCCACCATTGGTACTCTATGCCATGCTCTGGGACTGCGCTCTCGCGGCTCACTGCACAAACACATTCAAGCATTGGTGGCAGCCGAGCTGATCGAGCCTCTGGATCACAAACATCGCGGCATTCGTCTGCGCAGCAACGAAGAGCATAATCAGGGCATCCCCTACCTCGGTTTGATCGCTGCCGGTCAACCCATTGAGGCGTTACCACAGCCCGAATTTATGCAAGTACCACAGAGCTTTTTAACCGATAAGCCCTGTTATCTGCTCAAGGTTCGCGGTGATTCGATGATCGAAGCGGGCATTTTAGATGGCGATTTTGTCATTATTGAGCAGGCCGAACAGGCCAGCAGTGGCTCCATCGTCGTGGCGCTGATCAAGCGTGAAAACGCCACCCTAAAACGGATTGAATATCAGGATGATACGATTTTACTGCATCCGGCCAACGCCGAAATGCAGACCCAAATCTACCCTGCCAGAGAGGTCGAAATCCAAGGCATTCTGGTGGGTCAGATGCGTCGTTACCTTCACTAACACCAACCTGTTAGGTTTTATTATCACCATGAAAGAGGAAAAGAAAGATGGCTGTAATCCCCATGTGGAAATGCGACAGAGACGATTCTATGTTTGAGAATAAAAAAGATGCGGATGCGCATGACAAAGAGCTGGAACTGGGCAGTGCCTTTAGCCAACTGCTGGAACACATTATTCCTGATGTGGATGAGAAAAAATCCGAGGAGTTTGGTCTCTTTTTAGCGCGGCATAAAAATGTGATTATGCAAGCCTGCAAAGGCAAACCTGAAGTGCTTGATGAAATTTTCTCTAGCAACAACGTGACCTCTCTGGAGAGTGTTGAGGCGGGTTAACCTATCGGCCTCATCTGCAAAGGAATGCAGATTTATTAGCCTTTATTTAATTTTTGGAGCTTTGCCTATGAACCTCTCAACGGATCTCAAACCCGACACCTATCTTGGTCTGAAAACCGGCGAATTGCTAAAGCAACTCAACGAGCATCGCCGCCCTATTATGATCACCCAAAATGGCGAACCGGTGGCAATTATGCAAGATTTGAAGAGTTATGAACTGATGCACAACACCATTGTGATGTTACAACAGCGTTGTAAACAAAAAAGTTGATTCAACGGCGCAATGCGCCGCGCTTACTAACACCGAGACAACATCATCCCCGCTTCAAAGCCCCCCGCAGCGCATCGGCCATCGCACTGCCCAGCGCCACATCCTGATTGGCTTGTTTCAATGCCTTTTTCTGCTGGCCACCGTAACGATCACCTTTGTTCTCCACCTTTTCTGCATCACGGGCTTTTTCATTCAGCTTCATCGACAAGGCAATCCGTTTGCGTTTGATATCCACCTCCACCACCCGCACCTTAACGATGTCACCCGCCTTAACCACATCCCTTGGGTCTTTAACAAACCGGTCTGCCAACTGGGAAATATGCACCAACCCATCCTGATGCACCCCGACATCCACAAAAGCGCCAAAATTGGTCACATTGGTCACGACACCCTCAAGGCGCATATCCTCGACCAGATCCTTCATGGTCTCCACCCCCTCTTTAAAGGTGGCGGTTTTAAACTCAGGCCGTGGATCTCGACCCGGTTTCTCCAGCTCTTTGAAAATATCCACCACCGTCGGCGCACCGAATTTTTCATCGCTGTAATCGCTGACCTGCAAACCGTGCAAAAACGTTCGCTCACCCAAAATCTGTTCTATTTTACGCCCCGATTTTTGCAGAATTTTCTCAACCAGTGGATACGCCTCAGGATGCACCGCTGAGGCATCCAGCGGATTTTTACCGTTGACGATGCGCAGAAAACCCGCCGCCTGCTCGTAGGCTTTTGGGCCAAGGCGTGCCACTTTCAACAGCTGTTTGCGCTCTTGATACGCGCCATTTTGATCCCGATAGAGCACAATGTTTTTCGCCATATCGCGGCTCAAACCCGCCACCTGCGTCAACAGTGCTGGCGAGGCGGTGTTCACATCCACCCCCACCGCGTTAACACAATCCTCCACCACCGCTTGCAGACCACGGTTGAGCTGCACCTGATTAATATCGTGCTGATACTGACCCACGCCGATGGCTTTTGGCTCGATCTTCACCAGCTCCGCCAATGGATCTTGCAGCCGCCGAGCGATGGAGACCGCGCCGCGCAAGGAGACATCCATATCCGGCAGTTCATTGGAAGCCAACTCGGAAGCCGAGTAGACCGAAGCACCCGCTTCGGAGACCACGATGGGGGTCATGTTCAGCTCCGGCAACGCTTCACACAACTCTCTGGCCAGCTTCTCCGTCTCTCTGGAAGCGGTGCCGTTGCCGATGCTGATCAGGCTGACGTTGTGCTTTTTTGCCAAACGCGCCAAGGAAGAGAGCGAGTTGTTCCACTTTTTGTGTGGCGCATGAGGGTAGATGGTGTCGGTATCCAGCACCTTGCCGGTGGCATCCACCAGCGCCACTTTCACCCCCGTGCGCAGACCGGGATCCAATCCCAACACCGTTTTCGGTCCGGCAGGTGCGGCCAACAGCAGGTCATTGAGGTTGTTGGCAAAAACGTTGATCGCCTCCGCTTCCGCCTGCTCCTTGAGTTTGAGTTTCATATCCACATCAATGCGGCTGAAGAGTTTGATCTTCCAACTCCACTGCACTGTTTTCCACAACCACGCCGAAGCCCGCTCAGGATTGATGCCCCACTGCTGCGCCACCGTATTTTCACAACGGCTCTGCCCTGCGGCATCGTCGTCGCTGATCTGCAACTTGAGGCTCAAAATGCCTTCGTTACGACCACGAAACAGCGCCAAAACACGGTGCGAGGGCAATTTATGCAGCGCTTCATGGTAGTCAAAATAGTCTTTGAACTTCACCCCTTCCTCCTCTTTGCCCTTCACCACCGTGGCGGCCATGACTCCGTCATCCCAGACCAGTTGGCGCAATTGGCTCACCAGATCGGCGTTTTCAGCAAACTGCTCCATCAGAATCTGCCGCGCTCCGTCCAGCACGGCGCTCACATCGGCCAGCTCTTTGTCGGCATCAACGTAACGCTGCGCTTCAGCCTCTGCATCACAAGCTTGCTCGGCCAGCAGCTGATCCGCCAACGGTTGCAGACCGCGCTCACGGGCGATCTGGGCTTTGGTGCGGCGCTTGGGTTTGTAGGGCAGGTAGAGATCTTCCAGACGGGTTTTGCTGTCGGTCTCTCGAATGGATTTTTCCAATGCGGGGGTTAATTTGCCCTGCTCGGAGATGGTCTCCAGCACCGTTTCACGGCGCTTGTCCAGCTCTCGCAGGTAGGTCAGGCGTTCGTCCAGTTGGCGCAGGTGGGTGTCGGACAGCCCTCCAGTGACCTCTTTACGATAGCGGGAGATAAACGGCACCGTCGCGCCCTCATCCAGTAAGCCGACAGCCGCCGCCACCTGTTTACGATCCACCACCAGCTCATTTGCAAGACGAGAAAAGATATCCATAGAGGGTTCCAAAAGTAACAAAGGGAAGGTTTAGGGGGCGCATCTTGGGATATTCGAAAAGGCTTTGCAAGGGGGAATATAAAATGCAACAACAATCACATTCAGAACATTTATAACACCCACTCTACAAGAAACATGACAATCTCCATTTCACAAAAATATATCTCAATTACTTTTCATTACAAGCTCTAAAAATATATTCGGTATACCAGCCTTGTCTTCTAACAAATCAGCCAAAATTTCAGGCTTATAAAATTTCGCTGATGGAATTCTAACAAAAGGATGGAGCCCTTGTTGAAATAGCGCCTAAAATTAACAGGGCGGATATGGAATCCGCCCCTA
>CAZTQX010000094.1:0-1742 GCA_964615985.1 uncultured Gammaproteobacteria bacterium
CATTATATGTTTATTATAACTTAATTTGTCTCAATACAATGCATTCTCTATACTGAATCAAGATAAAAACCTACGGATAGGACTCACACCATGTCCAAAACTCAAATACTGCTCGCCATTTCTCTGCTATCACCGCTGCTCAACGGCTGTGATTCATTTCTCAACACCAGCAATGATATTCAAAAACCCCCAATTGACACCACCCAATTTCGACTCAACAAAAGCAGCTCCAATACCGAACTTGAGCAATACCTAAAAACCGCCCTCAATCAATCGGCAATCTATGGTGGAGGCATTATAAATGCGGTGGCTTCGCCCTCATCGGCACAATCCTCTCCAATCCAGACCTCTTCGCCTACTCCCAGTAGTGACGCAACGTCCAATAGCACTACCGCCGAAAGCAGCACCTACTCCAGCACCAATCTATGGGAAAAAGGTATTGATGAAGCAGATCGAATGAAATTCGATGGCCAGAACCTCTACATTATGGAAACCTCCGATCTCTACTTTTACGATGCTTTGCCTCTGCCCGTTGCGATTGCCGCACCCGCTGTCAGCAGCAGACTCTCCATCGCAGCACCACCCAATAACCCCACCAGCAACCAAACCACCCTGCGTATTCTCAGCCTCGGTGGCGCACCCAACTACAATGCCACAGAAACAACCCAACTCACTCTGCCGTGGTCGCCCAACGACAGCGCCAGCAATCTCTATCTGCGCAGCAAACAAGAGGGCGCTAATAATGGCCTTTTGGCCGCCCTCGGTGGAGGCCGTTACAACGATTGGCAAAGCCCGTGGGGCTGGCAGCGCGGTGAAACCCAACTGCACATTTACAACGTCGATACTCCAGCCACACCTGTGCTGCGCTCTCACTACGCTTTCGATGGTTATCAAATCGCCAGCCGCCGCATCGGTGCCTATCTCTATTTGGCGCTGCGCTACACGCCTTCACTGCCTGGTTTTGTGCCGTATCCCTACACCCCAGAGGATCAGCAGCACAATCAACAGTTGATGCAGCAAGCCACCCTCAATGACCTGCTGCCCAAATGGCGCTTGAACGGCCAAGACCAGGGAGTGCTAGCCAACGCCGACAACTGTTATTTGGTGCCCAGCAGCAGCGACGATTACGCTCCCGCCCTGATCACCCTATTGGCGATCAATTTGGATCAAGTCGATGCCGCCCCTCAAGTAAGTTGCATCACCGGTCAGAGCCAAACTCTTTATCTCTCCAATAACGCCCTCTACTTGGCCAATCCTGCCTACAACTACACCGACAACAGCAGCCACACCAGCCTGCACAAATTCAGCCTCGACAACGGTCTGCTCAGTTACAGCGCCAGCGGTCAGATCAGCGGCACCTTGGGCTGGGGCGACAAGGCCAGCTCGCACATGAGCGAGGTCAACAACGAACTGCGCGTGGTCAGCAGCAGCTCTAACTGGGCTCAATACGACCACCGCCTGACCATCCTCAAACAGCAAGGAGAGTTGCTCACGCCCCTTGCTCAACTGCCCAACGATCAACATCCTGAAAAGCTGGGCAAAGTTGGCGAAGACATTTACGCGGTGCGTTTTGCAGGCGACAAACTCTACTTGGTCACCTTCCAGAAAACCGACCCGCTTTATGTGATTGATCTGAAAGACCATCAAAACCCGCGTATCGCAGGCGCACTGGAGATCCCCGGTTACTCCGACTACCTGCACCCCATCAACGATCAGTTGGTGCTGGGCATCGGCAAAGAGGC
>CAZTQX010000094.1:1842-9411 GCA_964615985.1 uncultured Gammaproteobacteria bacterium
CCGACTACCTGCACCCCATCAACGATCAGTTGGTGCTGGGCATCGGCAAAGAGGCCATTCTCGACAGCGGCGGCAATTTCTCTTGGTATCAAGGCATCAAGCTGGGTCTGTTTGATGTCAGCGACATCAACAATCCCGTGGAGAAAAAGAGCATCACCATCGGCCAACGGGGCAGCGATGCCACCGTTCTCAACACCCACCTCGGTCTTGCCTACCTGCCCGCCACCGCCACCCGTCCTGCTCGACTGGCGCTGCCAATCAACTTGCACGACAGCCCCACTCCAATGGCCAACCCATCAGCGTTCTATCCGTGGCTTCACAGCGGACTCTATCTGTTTGATCTTTATGATGGTCAACAGGGCAGCGGTTTCGACCTGCAACAACAAGGGGTTGTCATCGCCAAAAGCGCCACCAGCAACACAAACAACTGGGGTGAAACCATCTTCAACGACCGCGCCCTGCTGCTCAACGACGGGGTCTTCTATCTGCACGGCAATCAGATCTGGTCAGCGGATTGGAACAGCCCCCATCAGGTCAACCCAGCACAGTAAAAAGCACTGCCCAGCAGCAAGCGGATCGGCTAAACTGCCTGCCCTTTCTGCTCATATTTAAGGTGCTCTATGGCCACCGTTGTCGTTGCTGAAAAACCCTCAATGGCTCGGGACATCGCCAAGGTGTTGGGAGCCAAACAGCGCGCCAACGGCCACCTGCACGGCAACGGCTACATCGTTACTTGGGCGATTGGTCATCTGGTGACGCTGGCGCAACCCCACGAAATCAACCCACAATGGAAATCGTGGTCAACGGAACTGCTGCCGATGCTGCCCCAGCAGTGGCAGCTCACACTCAACCCGCACACCGAAGAGCAATTCCAGATTGTCGCTCACCTCATGACTCAAAATGAGAGCGACACCCTAATCTGCGCCACCGATGCCGGACGTGAAGGCGAACTGATTTTCCGTTACATCCACCAGCAAAGTGGCTGCAACAAAACCTTTCAACGCCTCTGGATCTCGTCCCTCACCCCCGCCGCCATTCGCACAGGCTTTGAACAACTGCACCCAGGCAGCGACTACGACAATCTGGCCGATGCTGCACGCGGACGTTCCCAAGCGGATTGGTTGGTGGGGCTGAATCTCTCTCGTGCTTGCACCCTCGCTTTTGCCCGTCAAGGCGAAGTGCTCTCGGTGGGGCGAGTACAAACCCCAACGCTGGCCATTTTGGTGCAACGCGAAAACGAAATTCTCAACTTCAAAGTGGAAGAGTTTCTTCTCCTCAAAGCAAAATTTAACAACGATTCAAAAGAGAACTACAACGGCACTTGGTTCAAAGGCAAAAAAGCCAGCAGTGAAAATCGCCGTCTGCCCATCGACGGTGAACAGGCCAAACAGATTGAACAGCGGGTCAAACAGGGCAGCGCCCACGTCAGCAGTCTGAAAATCGAACCCCGCTCTCTGCCCGCCCCGCAGCTCTACGACCTCACCGAACTGCAACGCCACGCCAATCGCCTCTACGGTTTCAGCGCCGACAAAACCCTCAAGCTGGCACAACAGCTCTATGAAAAAGAAAAACTGATTAGCTACCCGCGCACCGACAGTCGCTACCTCTCCAAAGAGGTGGCCAACACCCTAGCGACCATCGTCAATAAAATTCGTCTCCCCTATGAAACGCTGATCAAAGCAGAGACCGGCGAAAAACCGTTGGGCAAACGTTTTATCAACGATGCCAAGATCAACGACCATCACGCCCTTATTCCCAACGGCTCCCCTTCCAAGCTGGATCAAAACAGCGACGCAGGCAAAATTTACGATCTCATCTGTCGTCGTCTGCTGATGGCATGGCAAACCGCGTACCGTTACAGTCAAACCACTCTGATCACCACCGTCAGCAGCGACGTGGATGGCCAGCAACAGCTCGACACCTTCCACAGCAGCGGCCAACAGATTTTAGAGATGGGTTGGAAACAGTTAGAGACGGCACGCAAAAAACCATCAAAAAAGGAGGATCAAAGCTCACTACCCTCCTTAAAAGAGAACGATAGCGTCACGCTCGCTGAGATCAAAATCGAAAAATCCCAAACCCGGCCACCACCACGGCTCACCGATGCCAGCTTGCTGACCGCCATGGAGAGTGCCGGTCGCAGTCTGGAAGAGAAAGAACTGGCGGAGGCAATGCGTGAAAATGGCCTAGGCACCCCCGCCACCCGTGCCGAGATGATCGAAAATCTGCTGAGACGGGGTTATCTAGAACGCCAAGGAAAATTACTGCAACCCACCGAACGCGGGCTGAACCTGATCAAACAGGTACCCAGCGGCCTGAAAACCCCACTGCTCACCGGTCAGTGGGAGGCGCAACTGCAACAGATCCAACAGGGTAAGAGCAACCTCAACGACTTTATGTCTGGCATCGAAACTTACGTCAAAGAGACGGTGCAAGAGCTGTTTTCCCTACCCGAAGCCAAAGAGCGTCAGATCACCCCCATCGAGGATCTACCAAAGCTGCTCAAATTCGCCTTCAAGCTGGATACGTTTCGCCCCCATCAAGAGGAGGTCTGTCAACAGATATGCATGGGAGAAGATCTGCTGTTGGTGATGCCCACCGGCGCAGGAAAATCCCTCTGTTATCAACTGCCTGGTTTGGCGCGCGCCGGAACCACCTTGGTGATCTCACCGCTAATCGCCCTGATCGAAGATCAAGTAGGGAAACTGCAAGCACTGGGGCTGAACGCCGAACGGATTCACTCCGGCCTCAGCCGTGAGCATTCGCGCCAAATCTGTCGCAACTACTTGCACGGCCTGTTGGATTACCTCTTTATCGCCCCCGAACGGCTCAAGGTGCCGGGCTTTGGCGCAATGCTGGCGAAACGCAAACCACAGCTGATCGCGGTGGACGAAGCCCACTGCATCTCTCAGTGGGGGCACGATTTTCGCCCCGACTACCGGCTGCTGCACCAGCACCTACCCAAATTAGCCCCCGCGCCGATTATCGCCCTCACCGCCACCGCCACCCCCGAAGTACAAGAGGACATTTGCCTCCAGCTGGGCAAACCGGCAGCAAAACGCTTTATCCACGGTTTTCGTCGCCACAACATTGCCATTCAGGTCAACGAACTGGCCGCCAACGAACGTGCCGAAGCGGTGGCGCAACTGTTGGACAACCCCCAACTGCGCCCCGCCATCGTCTACGCGGCTTCACGCAAAGAGGCCAACGAACTGGCGGAAAAACTGGCCGAACAGCACCCTTGCGCTGCCTACCATGCTGGGATGTTGAATGAAAAACGCGATACGGTGCAACGCCAGTTCCTGCAAGGTCAACTGGAGGTGATTGTCGCCACCGTCGCTTTTGGTATGGGAGTGGACAAAGCCGACATCCGCTGCGTAATTCACACCGCACTACCCGCCAGCGTGGAGAACTACTACCAAGAGATTGGCCGTGCTGGGCGCAATGGAGCCGAAAGCCATGCAGTGCTGCTCTACGGTTACGCAGATCGACGCACCCACGAATTTTTCCTCAAACGTGACTACCCCGAAATCGAAAAAGTCGAAGCCCTCTACAGTCAGCTCAACGACAGCCTGCAAAACAAACAGGGCTTAGCAGAAAACCAACAACTGAAAAGCGACGAGCTGGATCGCATGTTGGAAAAACTCTGGATTCACGGCGCAGCACAGATCACCCCCGACGAGCAGGTCGCTCTGGGAGAGAATCAAAACTGGCAACCCGCCTATCTAAAGCAGAAGGCCCATCGCCAGCAGCAATTAGAGAAAATGTTCTCCTACGCTCAAGGGCAGAGCTGCCGCATGTTGGCGCTGATCCAGCACTTTGGCGACGAGAGCGACAGCCAACAACCCTGTGGTCTCTGTGATCTATGCCAACCACAAAACAGCCTGCTGACCGAAACCCTCACCCCCGCCACGCCCCAGCAACAACACGTCATCGAGTGTCTGCTGCTGGGACTACGCCAGCGGGATGCACAGAGCAGTGGTCAGTTGCACAAACAGTTTGGCGAAGGCTTAAATCGACGTGATTTTGAACGCCTGCTCACCTCTCTGCGCCGTGCCGAGCTGATCTCCTTGCAAGAGGACAGTTTCCAAGCCGAAGGCAAACTGATCAACTTTATCCGCATTCACCTCACCGCCCAAAGTCGCACTGGGAGAATCAACTACGCCGCCATTGAGCTGCCCCAATTTGGCAAAATCACGCAACGCAAAGCCCGTGTTAAGAAAAAAGCTGCGCCCAAGGCCGAAGCACTCTCACCGCTGGGCAACCAACGTCTACAACAACTGACCCAGTGGCGACTGGAGACCGCACGACGAGAAAAAGTCCCCGCCTTTCGCATCTTTGCCGACAAAACCTTGTTGGCACTGGCGCTCGAAGCACCACAAAACGACGAAGGGCTGTTTGAGATTCCTGGCATTGGAGCCAAAAAGGTGGAGAAATACGGCGCAACGTTGTTAAAACTGCTCAACACCCCGTAGATACAAGGGGCAATCCCTTGTGGTTGCCCTGTGATTGATCGTAAATTTAAAATGGGCGAACACAAGGTTCTCCCCTACAAACACCGTTAGATTAAACAGTTATTCAGCCCCCATTCAGCTACAGACGTTTATTATGACCACATCTACAGAGACCCAAACAAACGGAAACCCATTATGAACTCACGGATCTTCTTCAAAAGCCTGCTCATCACCGCCCTCGCCTGCACCCCCCTGTTGGCCGATGCGAGCCATAAAAACAAACACCACCGTCACCACCAGCAGAGTTACACCACCTTTGCGCGCGTCACCCACGTCGAACCGATCATTCGTTACGTCGAAGTCAATCGCCCTTACGAAGAGTGCTGGGAAGAAGAAGATCATCGCCACAAAGGACGGCGCTCTCAGCTGCTGCAAAAAAGCCAAAACAGCCAAAACAGCCAAAACAGCGGCATTACTCCAACGCCTCAAGCAAAAAATACACAACCCCAACAAGGCACCATTATTAGCAAAATCAGCACGCAAAAAGTACAGCCACGGCAGACAAAAGAACAACGGCACAGCCAAAGCCACAGTCGTGGTCACGGCCACCAGCAAGAGTGCCGCGTGGTGCATCGCTCCCATCGTGAAAAACGCATCGACGGCTATCTCGTCCACTACCGTTACAAAGGCGAAAACTTTGAAACTCGCCTGCCCTACGATCCAGGGAGTAGAATGGAAGTTCGCGTCAGCGTCACACCCACCAGACGATAAACTATGAACAGAAAACAGATCGGCCTCACCCTACTCCTGCTCAGCAGCTTGCTGAGTCTGGATCTCAACGCCAAAGTGCTCAGCCGCGAACAGGCAGCACAACAAGCCCAAGCCCAACACGGCGGCAAAGTCCTGTCGGTGCGCTTGAAAAAAATAGCAGGCAAAGCCCCTCACTACCGCATCAAGCTGATTAAGAACGGCCAAGTGCGCATTGTCCGAATTAGAAAACGGCAGCGGGATTAATCGTGCGGGTTCTGATTGTCGAAGATGACACCACACTGGCCAGCCAGCTCCAACAGCAACTGCAACAACGGGGTTTTGTCACCGATCTGGCGCACGACGGCGAAGAGGGACTGTTCTACGCTCTAGAAAACCCACTGGACATCGCCATTATCGACCTCGGTCTACCGAAACTCTCCGGCATCGAACTGATTCAACAGACCCGCGCCCAAGACAAATCCTATCCCATCCTAATCCTCACCGCCCGTGACCGTTGGCAAGATAAGGTCGAGGGTCTGGAAGCGGGAGCCGACGACTACCTCAGCAAACCGTTTCATCCTGAAGAGTTGATCGCGCGCCTCAACGCTCTGCTGCGTCGCTCCGGCGGCTGGACGCAATCCCAACTCAGCTGTGGTGCCGTCACTCTCGATACCCGCAGTCAAAAAGTCACATTAGAAAATCAACCTTTGGAGTTGACCAGCTACGAGTTCAAGGTTTTAGAGTATTTGATGCTGCACGCCGGAGAGACCATCTCCAAAAGCCGTCTCACGGAACACCTCTACGACGACGAACGCGACAGCAACGTCATCGAAGTTTTTATTCGCCGCTTACGCAAAAAGCTCGACCCCGACGGCACGCTGCACCCCATCGAAACCCTGCGTGGCCAAGGTTATCGCCTGACTCTACCGCGTCACAGCGATGCCTCTTAAGAGCAACAGAGACTCCCTCAAACGCCGCCTGCTGAGCAGCAACCTTATTCTGCTGCTCAGTTTTGTCCTGCTCACCGGCCTCGCTCTGGAGCAAGCTGTGGTTCAATACGCCCAGCAAGCTCAAGAGGAGAAACTGCGCGGTCTGATCTACGGCTTGCTGGGAGCCACCGAACTGGACGAGCAGGGGCAACTGACGGTGTTCAATAACGAACTGCCGGATCGCAAACTGCTCGCGCCCTCATCGGGTTTTTATGCAGCCATTTTCGACCAACAGAAGCGATTGGTGTGGAAATCCCCCTCACTGCTCCAACACCCCACCTTAGAGCAAGCAACCTCAGTGGGAAAATGGCAATTTAACAAAACCGACAGCCTCTTCTCGCTGCAATTTGGAGTCAGTTGGTTGCAGGATGAAGATGAGCTGCGTTTCACTCTGTTGATACAGCAGGAGAGCAATGACTTTGAGAGCCTACGCCAACGCTTTCGACACAGCCTGTTTCTCTGGCTCGGACTCTTCTCCTTGCTGCTGATGGCACTGCAATGGTGGGTGTTAAAATGGGGACTCAAACCCCTGAACCAGCTCGGCGGAGAGCTGAACGCCATCGAAGAGGGACAACAGAATCGCATCGAACAACACTACCCCCAAGAAGTTCAGCCCCTCACCGAAGGCATCAACACCCTTCTCAAGCAGCAGCAGCAGCAGCAAAACCGCTATCGACAAGCGTTGGATAACTTAGCTCACAGCCTAAAAACACCTCTGGCGGTGCTGCGCGGCATCGCTCATGAAAAAACCTTGGAACTGGAAAATCAGCAGCGATTGGATGAGCAGGTACAGCACATGGATCAGATCGTCAGCTACCAACTGCGCAAGGCGGCCACCGCTGGTAAGCAGGGATTGCATCAAAAAGAGGCTTTGCTGCCGGTGTTGCAGCAGCTTTGTCGTGTGTTGGATAAAGTCTACCGAGATAAAGAGATCATATTTTCACTGCCCGAAAACTCAGAAATCAATCTGCAAATGGAAAAAGGCGATCTAATGGAGCTGTTTGGCAATTTGTTGGACAACGCCTGCAAACATTGCCAGCAGCAAGTTTCTATTGAGCTAAAAACCACCCAGCAGAAAATCACCATTCACATTGATGATGATGGCTCAGGTTTTCCAGCGGATCAGAAGCAGAGCTTGCTGCAACGAGGAGTGAGAGCCGACAGCCGTTTGGAAGGCCAAGGGATTGGGCTAGCTGTGGCCGAAGAGATTATTTTAGCTTATGGGGGTGAGATTAGATTGGAACGCTCGCCTCTGGGGAGGGCGCGGGTGATGCTGACACTTCTGTTAACGGCTTAATTTAATGTAAACGCCATCACATATTCTCAACAACCCACCGTCTAAAGACGGTGGGTTATGGTTACGGACTGAAAGTCCA
>CAZTQX010000095.1:0-4784 GCA_964615985.1 uncultured Gammaproteobacteria bacterium
TTGTTCGGCTAAGACCTAGGAATCCATTAAGAGCCTCAATCGATAAGGAAATTTGCTCCTGCAAAGTCAACACGCTATCATTCCACATAATAAAATACATCTGTGCAGCCAAATCTGTGCTGATTTGGCTCGCTAAGGCACTCCTGTTGACCCCATTTTAGTCACTCACAATACCAGCGAATTCTCTCGCATCACCATCCTACATCTAGAAGACTGGGAGTCTGTAATCCACCATGCTTATCCCCATTGATAAAAAAACCTTGCAAGCCAATGTCAACAGCGCCTATTTTCAACGGGGGGTACGGTATTATAACCAAGGACGAGTTCTCCACCTCAAGCAAGACAAAGATAAAATTCTGCACGGCAGAGTCTCTGGAAGCGGTCAAAGCTACGCACAGCAGGTCTCTTTTCAGCAATTTGATGGGAAATGGTATTTTTACGGCGATTGCAGCTGCCCCGTTGGCGAAAACTGCAAGCATGTGGTGGCACTGCTGTTAGAGGCGATAAAACGCGCTGAGAACGAAGTCGACATAGCAAAAAAACGCAAAGCCACCCGACCAAGATTGCAACGCAAAAACCCATACAAAGAGCAACACAAAGAACAACACAAGCCTCTTGACCTGTGGAAACAGCAATTGACCACAGCGCTGCTTGATTCCAACCCCATTGAAACCCCACTCGATACCTCAGAAACCGGCATTATCTACAGCCTCGACATTTCGCAACAAGACAACAACAACGTGCAAGTCAACGCCTTTAAAACCCGCCGCTTGCTAAAAGGAGGCTACTCAAACCTCACCCCACTCTCGATGCGAGAAATTAAGGGTGATTACTACCCACCCCAGTACGTCACCAAACTTGATCTCCAGATTGCCAAGCGTCTAATGAATGACCGTCAGCAGTGGAGCAATTATCAAATCGAAGGCGAAGACGGTGCCATCGTCCTACGCCAACTGCTACAGACAAACCGCTGTTATTACGGCGACATCACCCGCACCGCCGAACAAGCCACCCTGCAACAAGGCGAACCGCTCAAAGCTCAGTTCGTTTGGATCGAACACGACAATGGTGCTAAAACCCTTCAGATCACAATGGAAAATCAAGCACCGTGCGACATTTTTCCCACCCTGCCGCCCTTTTATCTTGATAGCAGCAACCACCTCTGCGGCGAGATAGATCACCCCCTCAACGACACCCTCTTTCTGCAACTGCTGAACCTGCCCACCTTGCAAGCCGACGAACAACAGCAGATCAGCCTGCTGTTCATGCAGATGCAGATCGACGACACAGTACCGCCGCCCACCGAACTGCAACAAGTACACGTCAACGAACCAGTACGAGCGCAACTGACCCTCAGCCGCCGCCTGAACGAAGCAAACACACCGCACAGCGCCTGCTTGGAGCTGAACTACAACGGCGTGGTGCTCTCCGGCACCGAACTGCGAGCCGAAGCTCAAACCACTTTGCTGCGCGACAACACCCTCTATCAAATCCAACGCAACCTGCACGCTGAACAGCAGATCCTGCAACGTCTGGCGGAATTTGGTTTTATCCCCAGCGGCGCAGAGGACGACGAGCAGTTGGAGCTGGTGATGCCTGCCGAAAGTCGGCAGCAATCGGCGCTGCTCTGGCGTGATTTTTTAGCCGAGATACCCGCCTTGGAAGAACAGGGCTGGCTGATCAGCATCGAAACCAGTTTTCAGATGCGCTTTGAGCAAGTCGAGCAGATTCACGCGCAGATCCAAAACGATGGCAACGACTGGTTCAGCGTTGGCATGAACATCAAAATTGGCCAGCGTAAAATAGAGCTGCTGCCGTTGATTACCCAGTGGCTGGAAGAGGTCAAAGACCCCAACAGCAACCAGCCGATCTTGATTGAAAACCGACCAGGTGAATGGGTTGAGATCAGCGCCGAGCTGATTCGCCCCATCGCCCAAACCCTATTTGAGCTGTTTGACCACAAGGGAACCACCCTACGCCTGCCGACCCAAAATGCTTCACGGCTGCATAAGCTGGAGCAACTTCTGGCCGAAAAACTGAGCTGGCGTGGTGGTAAAAAATTGCGTCAGTTAGGAGAAAAGCTGCAAAACTTTAACGGCATCAAAACCGTACCCGTCCCCAAAGGGCTGCAAGCGGAGCTGCGCCCTTATCAACAATTGGGCTTGAACTGGCTCGGTTTTCTGCGTGAATACGGCTTTGCTGGCATTCTCGCCGACGACATGGGGCTGGGCAAAACCATTCAGACCTTGGCGCTGTTGCTGAAAGAGAAAGAGGCGCGGCGAATGAAAAAACCGAGCCTGATCGTCGCCCCCACCAGCCTGCTCGGCAACTGGCGTTTTGAAGCACAGCGTTTTGCCCCCAAACTCAAGGTACTGGTCTACCACGGTGCGAAACGCAAACCGCTGCTGGAAGAGTTCGGCGACTACGATCTGATCATCACCAACTACCCACTGCTGGCACGGGACACCGAGCTGCTGATGGCCGCCAGCGATTACCATTATCTGGTTCTCGATGAAGCGCAAACCATCAAAAACCCCAAAGCCCAAGCGGCCAAAGCAGCCCGCCTACTGACGGTCAAACATCGCCTCTGCCTCACCGGCACGCCGATGGAAAACCATCTTGGCGAGCTGTGGGCGCTGTTCGATTTTCTGATGCCTGGTTTTATGGGCGACAGCAAACAGTTCCTCAAACTGTTCCGCAACCCCATTGAAAAAAAAGGCGACAGCGAACGACGCGGGCAACTGGTCGAGCGCATCACCCCCTTTATGTTGCGGCGCACCAAACAGGAGGTCGCCCCTGAGTTGCCACCGAAAAGCGAAATTTTGCGCGTGGTGGAGATGGAGCCGGATCAGCGCCGTCTCTACGAAACCATTCGCGTGGCGATGGTGGAACGAGTCCAGCAACTGCTGGCCAACAAAGGTCTGAGCCGTTCACGTATTGAGATGCTTGATGCGCTGTTGAAACTGCGCCAAGTCTGCTGTGACCCGCAACTGGTGAAACTGCCCAGTGCGCGCAAGGTCAAACACTCCGCCAAACTGGAAATGTTGATGACCATGCTGCCAGAGATGTTAGAGGAAGGACGGCGCATTCTGATCTTCTCGCAATTCACCAGCATGTTGGCTCTGATCGAAGCGCGACTGGACAAAGCCCAGATCGACTACACCAAACTCACCGGCCAGACTCGCAAACGTCAGCAAGCCATTGATGCCTTTCAAAATGGCGAGGTGCCGGTGTTTCTAATCAGCATCAAAGCCGGTGGTACCGGTCTTAATTTGACCGCCGCTGACACCGTGATCCACTACGATCCGTGGTGGAATCCGGCGGTGGAAAATCAAGCCACCGACCGCGCTTATCGCATCGGCCAAGATAAACCTGTTTTTGTCTACAAATTGATCTGTGAAGAGAGTGTCGAAGAGAAAGTGTTGGAGTTACAAAAGAAAAAGCAGAAGCTGGCCGATGGCATTTATGGCAAGGTCGAAGGCGAAGAGAGCAAGACGCTCACCGCCGATGAACTATTAGGGCTGTTTAGCAACTGATCATCACAATGGTGTGATGGGCACGCTGCGCTTTGCACCATCCTACTTAAAAAAAGACCCATTCGTAGGTTGGGCAAAGGAGCGCAGCGACGTGCCCAACATTTTATTTTAGGCATGCTAAGCTTGCCCTTCTTGAAAAAAGCCCTTAGGCTTTGGCAGCAATTCCCCAAAACAGCAGATTACGGAGGCCGTAGACGGAATGAACCTCGAACACGCTCGTTACAACATGATTGAACAACAAGTCCGCCCTTGGGACGTGCTCAACCCCGACGTGCTCAACGTCCTCTCCAGCACCCCACGGGATGAGTTTGTCCCCAGCGAGTTTCGTAACCTCGCCTACAGCGATACGGAGATCCCACTGGCACACGGTCAACGGATGATGAAACCCACCATCGAAGGCCGCATTCTGCAAACCGTCGAACTGAAAGCCTCCGACATCGTTCTCGAAGTCGGCACTGGCAGCGGCTTTCTCACCGCCTGCATGGCCAAGCTGGCCGGTCACGTCTACAGCGTTGACATCGAAGTCGAGCTGACCGCAAGCGCCCAAACCGCGCTGCAACAGCACAACATCGACAACGTAACCTTGGAAAGCGGCGACGCTTCACAGAGCTGGCAGAGCAAACCAAGCTACGATGTCATCGTCCTAGGCGGCTCGGTCAGCGAGACACCGGAACAGTACAAAAAACAGCTGGCCATTGGCGGTCGTCTGTTTGTCATCGTCGGTGAAGAGAAAAATCCCATTATGGAAGCGTTCTTAATCGAGCGTCTTTCTGAAAACGAATGGCGGAGCAAAAGCCTGTTTGACAGCCACCTTCCCGCCCTCAAACACTCCGAGAAAGCCGCCGTTTTTGAGTTTTAGGCCAAACCACTTGATTCCTGCAACCGCAGGAGTCTGGTGGTAACAGAGCAAACATTAAGATCCAATATGGTTATAAAACGCATTCCCCTCTCGCTGTTTCCCCTTCTCTGCACCCTCAGCCTTTTTAGTCCCGCACTGCTGGCCAACAATCTCCTCGACAGCTACCAACACGCCCTCGAACAAGAGAGTGACTTTCAAGCAGCCCGCTACCAGCTCGAAGTCAGCCGCGAATTGCTGCCACAAAGTCGCGCTGTGATCTTGCCAACCGTCAATCTGAGCGCCGATGCATCCGTAGTTCACGGCAAGCTGAGCGGGCGCATCTCGGACTACGACAACAACAGCATGAGCCTCTCCATCGCCCAACCCCTTTATCAATATCGAGCCGGTGC
>CAZTQX010000095.1:4884-9267 GCA_964615985.1 uncultured Gammaproteobacteria bacterium
CCACCGGAACCCAACAAGGTTGAGAGCTGGGTAACGGCAGCCGAACAACACAACCCCCTCTACCAAGCGCAACGCCTCGCCACCGCAGTACTGCAAAAAGGCATCAAGATCGCGCGCTCCGGTCACTACCCCAGTCTCGATCTGCTCGCCAGCTACCGCCGTCAAGAGAACGGCGGCGGTTTTCTGCGCGGCATCAACGAAACCAGCTCACTGACGCTGCAATTTAATCTGCCCCTCTACGCCGGTGGCGCGGTGCAGTCGCAAGTGCGCCAAGCGGAAGCGCTCTACCAAGCCAGCCGCCAACAACTGACCAAAGCCCACCGCAGCGCCCAGCAGCAGAGTCGCAATGCCTATTTTGGCGTGTTGGCCGCCATCGCACAGGTCAACGCACTCAAGCAGGCATTGGCCTCCACGCAGAGCGGTTTTGCCGCAACTCAAGCGGGATTTGATGTAGGAACGCGCAGCGCCGTGGAAGTTCTGCTGGCACGCCGAGAGATTTATCGAGCACAACGGGATTATCAAAATGCCCGTTATGATTACTTGCTCAATACCTTGAAGTTAAAGCAGGCTGTGGGACGTTTGCGAGTGAAGGATTTAGAGCAGATTGATGCTTGGTTGAAATAATACTCTGCGTGACCGGTCATGATTCTTTGGCCTAATTTTTGTCTTATCGAACCTGAATGCCCCCGCACCCTTCGCTCATTCAGGAGAGATAATACAATTGAAGCGGCTCTTCTTGACCCTGCTGCTATTGACCCTGCTCGGCTCAGCCCACGGCAAAGAGCATTGGCACAACGGTCTATTTGGCTATCGGGAAAAAAGTCACAGTCCAGATCAAGCCTTATTTCCAAAGTGGTTTACCATGTTGGAACGGCACCGTGCCGAGCTGATAAAACCGGCCAAAAAATGCAAAAAATCCTTCTATCGCAGCTGCTACGATCTAGAGCTAAAACGCTTAATAAAGCGCTTGCAGTCCGCCAGTGAATTGAAAAAAATAGAACGAATTCACCGCTTTACCAATAAAATGACCTACATCAGCGATGACCGGAATTATCGTCGCTCCGACTACTGGGCCAGCCCAGGTGAGTTTTTTTTTCATAACGGCGGTGATTGTGAGGATTACGGCATCAGTAAATATTATGCCTTGCGCCAATTGGGGTTTCGCACCGATCAGTTGCGCTTGGTGATCGCCAAAGACAGCAACATTAATATCTATCATGCGGTGTTGGCGGTCTATCTTGACGATAAAATTTACATCCTCGACAACCGCATTAAACAGGTGGTCAGTGACAGCGACATCGCCCACCTAGAACCAATCTACGCCATCAACGAAAATAATTGGTGGCGTTATCTGCCACCCAATCCACGCCACTGAATCACTGGATCAAGACCATGACTGCATCACCCACCCCGCTCCGTTTACGCCATCGTTGGCTCTTGATTGCTATCCTGCTGGCGTTTTTTATCGGTATCAGTCTCTCCTCAAGCAGCTTGCTGTTAAAACAGGAACGGCAACGCGATCTGCGTATTTGGCAAGAGAAACTCAACCTCATCGCCGACAGCCGCCAGAGCGCCATTCAGGGTTGGCTACAGGATCAATACAGCACCTTAGAGGCGCTGGCGTGGAACAGTTCACTGCAACTTTATATGACCCAACTGAGCCTCAAAACCTCAGCCAATGCCTCAGCAGATAACGAAGAGTACGCCGAGCAGAGCTATCTGCGTGACTTGCTGGAAGCGAGTGCCAACGGCAGCGAATTTGCCAACCGCAGCAGCCTCCCCAGCAGCAACGCCAATCTGCCCATCTGGGGATCGGCGGGCATCGCGCTGCTCAATTCAAGTGGCAAAATCGAACTCCAAAGCCGTGCTTTTCCGCCTCAAACCGAAACCATTAAAAACCTCATCCGCAGCGTGCAACAGAGCGGCAAACGCCAGTTAAGCCAACCCTACCTCAACCCCAAAGCGCAATTAAGCCTCGCCTTTATGGTGCCGGTGCAAGCACTGCAAGGCGGCAACGATCATCCCATCGCTTATCTGCTCGGCATTCAACCCATCGCCAGCGCATTAGAAAAAAGACTCCAACAACAGGGCTTAAACAATTCAAGCCAAGAAAATATTCTGTTAATCAAACAGGTCAACCACCTGACCTATTTGAACGCCCATCACAACACCGCAGCTCTGCAACGCCGCATCAACCGCAACCAACAGATCGCCGCTGCCCAAGCCGCCAAACAGACTGGAAAATTTATTCAGAGCATCGACTACGCCGAAGCAGAGGTGCTGCTCACCAGCCGCCCCATTTTGCACACGCCGTGGATTTTAATCAGCAAAATTGATCGCACCGAAGCCTTGCAAGAGTCTATTAGTCGGCAACGTTTTCTCACTGGCCTGTTAATCTTGCTTTTTATCAGCATTGGACTGGGGCTGCTGGCCGCGTGGCGACACGGCACCAGCCGCCGTTACCAACAACTCAACCAACAACTGCAACAACAAAGCTCCCAACTGCAAGACCAACAACAACTGCTGCACAGCATCACCGATAACGTTAGCGACTGCATCGCCTTAATTAACCCACAGCAGCAGTTGGTTTTTGTCAATAAAGCCTTGGCGCAAAAACTCAGCGGTCACGCAGAACAATTGCAAGGCAAAACCCTGCACGATGCCTTTGGTCCCTACACCAGCAAGCTTTTAGAACAGGCCAGAAAACAGGCTCAAACAACAAAAGCCCCCTACTCTCTCTGCCATAATTTGGAAATTGGCGGTAAAACCGGCATCTATCACAGCACCTTTCGTCATCTGACCCCCACTGATAAAAGTGAAGCTGTCACCCTCTGTGTTGCTCATGACCTGACCCAATTAATGGCCGCCGAAAATCGACAGCAGCAGATGCTTTCGCAGTTAATTAACACCCTCACCAAAGTGCTGGAGACCCACGACCCTTACTCGGTTAAACACGCCGAGCGCGTCACCGAAGTGGCCGATCAATTGGCACAGCAGCTCAATTTAAATCAGCAACAGCAACAGACCGTGCATCTGGCCGCCAGCCTAATCAACGTCGGTAAATTTTATCTGCCCCAAGAGGTATTAAATAAAAAAGAGCCGTTGACCCTCGATGAACGCCAACAGGTACAACAACATCTGCAACACACCCAAAACCTGCTGCAAGAGATCGACTTCACCGGCCCAGTGCTGGAAACCATTGAGCAGAGTTTTGAGCGCCTCGACGGATCTGGTTACCCCAAAGCACTGAGAGGCGAGCAAATTCACACCGAAGGCCGCATTTTAGCGGTGGCCAACTCACTTGTTGCAATGGTGCAACCCCGTCCGTGGCGCGAGGCTCTTGGTAAACAAACAGCCATCAACCATCTGCTGGCAGAGAGCGATCAATACGACCGCAAGGTGGTGGCAGCGTTGCTGAATTTTTCAGAAAACCAAGCACCAGAAGGGTGGTTGGAAGAGTGAATATTATGATCTGTTGATGCATACTGCCCCAAAACCATAACTCACAAAGGTAGAGATAAACCAATGGACACAACCCGCATTATTTTTCTGTTTCTCTGTGCCACCGTTTTAATCTACGCCATCTTGATTTACAACCGATTGGTCTCCCTCAAACACAACGTGAAAAAAGCGTGGGGTAATATTGATGTGCTGCTAAAACAGCGCCATGACGAGCTGCCCAAACTGATTGCCACCTGCAAACAGTACATGCAACACGAACAAGAGACTCTGCGGCAAGTAACCGAAGCACGAAGTCGCGTGGCCAAAGCGCAATCCAGAACCGACATGCCAGCGTTGGATAATGAAGTGGTCAATATTAACAATATCCGTATTGAACAATTCCCTGACTTGGTGATTGCACATTTTTTTAATTTCAAAGCCCACCGCCTGCTCAGTTTTCGCAAGCAAGAGATTCAAGACATCAACGTACAACAGCTCTTTAACGATTCAAAATAATCCCCATGCTGTTTAAATTTTTACGGGTACGCCAACTAAATAGTCTGATTATTACGTTCTACTTTATCGCTCTGCTGCTGCTTTTATTTTCTTTAAAACCGCTACAGCAGCAGTTAATTTTTAGTCTGGTGATTCTGATCTCTTTTGCCGCTTGGCTGCACCATTTTCGCCGTTATCGCTACATCGTTGACACCCCAACATCCCAAATCAACAGTGCTGCTCAAGGGTATGTGGAGCTGACCGGAAAATGCGCCCTGCCTGCGGGAGCCGAGGCCATCGGTTTCAGCAGCGGCCCAGCCTGCGTCTGGCATCGTTATGCGGTTTATCGCCGTGAAACGGAGCAGTGGCGTTTGGTCGATTCAGGTCAGAGTAAAGATACTTTTTTACTGCAAGACAAAAGCGGCGATTGTGTGATTGATCCAGAGG
>CAZTQX010000096.1:0-9244 GCA_964615985.1 uncultured Gammaproteobacteria bacterium
GTTCATTTTTAAGTTTTTGGTAAGATTGTTTTGAGCCGTTGTCTAAATATGTAAGAGGAATGTGAAAGAGGGCTTGTATAGTGTTTTTATTATAGAAATGTCATGTAATGCGTTGAATAACTGGATTTTTGTTAAGCATTTTTTAAGATTTTGTGACTTGATAGCCTAAAGCCCCCTCTCAGGCAGAGTTAAAGGATGAAAAGTATGGATTGTGTTCGTAAGTGTCGTTTGGATTCTCTGTATGGAATTGAAAAATTGTTGCTGTTGTTCTTAGGTGCGCTTTTCTCTTTACCCGCTTTTTCGTCATCTTCTCCTTCTCAAACACCTCATGATTTGCCTGCTAGTTTGTTAGCAGCTGTTTCACAAACCTGGGCAGAGCCATCATGGCAATTGGTTGATGGGGTAACAGAGAGGGTGATGGATGAGAGTCATCCTGTAGGTTATCGGTTGAACGCTGAGACGTTGAGTGTCAAAAGTGTGGCTGGTGAGTTGCAGATGCGTTTGCATTCATATGGTGATGGTCAGCAGACCATTGAAGCTGATGATGTCCGTTTACAGGTTCATGGTAAACGTCTGGAAAAACGTCATGCGCAGCTGACGGAATGGTATCTGGATAGCCCTGTAGGTTTGGAACAGGGTTTTACTCTTGCTCAACCTCTCTCTTCGCATCGTGGTGAGTTGGTGTTGAATTTGTCGCTCTCTGGTGAATTAACCCCACAACTGAAAAATCAAACGTTGCATTTTTTAGATGCCGAACAAAGTTCTCAATTAACCTACGATAAGCTTTACGCCTTTGATGCCAAGGGGCGTGAACTGCCTGCTCGGATGCGATTGGTTGGTAATACGCTGAGTTTGCTGGTGGATGATCGAGGTGCGGTTTACCCCGTGGTGGTGGATCCGTTGTTTTCGCCGGTGAGACTGGTTGATAGCCGAGGCACTGCTGGAGATCGTTTTGGCTTCAGTGTGGCCATTGATGGCAGTACAGCGGTGATTGGTGCCGATTCTGTCGGTGCGGCGGATACTTTTGGTGTTGCCGTGGTGTATGAGAAACAGCAAGGGATTTGGCAAGAGGTAGCGCACCTGAATACAGCAACTTCATTTGGGGATCGTTTGGGTTACAGCGTAGCCATCAGTGGCGATACCATCGTGGTTGGTGCTTGGGATATGCCTAATGCTGCTGCAACGGAGCCTTCGGCGTACGTTTACGTAAAGGGGAGCAATGGTTGGCCGACCGTTGAAACAGCTCGTTTGCGCCCATTGGATCCACAATTAACGTTGCCAGGCTCAACCCGTTTTGGTCACTCGGTTGATATTTCTGCTGGTGTGATTGTGGTTGGTGCGCCCAGTTACGATGTGCCGCCGCCGGTTGGTATTATTTGCAAGGGTTTTGCTTCTCAAGGGATTGATGCGGGGGCGGCGTTTGTGTTTGTTAAACCACTGTCTGGTTGGAGTGGTACTCAAAATGAGAGTGCTGTATTGATGGATGCAGATGCGTGTGACAGCGATGCTCTGGGGGTCAGTGTGGCGATTGATGTCGATACTGTGGTGCTTGGGGCGCACGGGGATGATGGCGGTGTGTCTGGGTTTGTTGATGCGGCTGGCTCGGCTTATGTTTTTGTTAAACCTTTAGTGGGGTGGAGTTCTCCTACTCCGTTAACCGAAACGGCGACCTTGAGAGCCTTTGCTCGTGAGGGTACCGCTCACTTTGGTTTCAGTGTTGATGTTTCCAATGATGTGGTTGTAGTGGGTGCGTTTGGTGATCCCAATAAGGTTGGGGTGAATACCAGCAGTGGTTCGGGCGCTGCGTTTATTTTTGAACAGCCGCCTAATGGTTGGTTCGGATTGCAGACCGAAACCGTGAAGCTTAATGCCGCAGATAGAAATGGTAAGGATAATTTTGGCCACGGTGTGGCAATCAGTGCCGATACGGTGGTGGTGGGTGCACCGCGTAGCGAAGAGGCGGTGATTGTGCCATTGCTTGCTGAAGTTGATTCCGGAGCGATGTATCTGTTTACAAAACCCGCAGCGGGTTGGGCGAGCGGTGCGGTTAACGGTGTCATGACCTCCAGTGATAAAAAACTGGCGGCCACGCCAGCAACGGGTGATCTGTACGGTTATTCCGTTGCCGTTTCGGGCAATGTGCTGCTGGCGGGTGCGCCTTCTTGTACGGGTATTGAGATGACGGCGTTTGGCAGTGTTAAGCAGTGTGCGTTAACAACAGTGGTGGCAACGTTTGTTCCTGGAACTGGCATGGCTTATCTGTTTGATAGCGTGGCGACATTGTCATTGGTGAAAACAGACAGCACCGTTTCGGGTGTGGTCAGTCAGAGCAGCTCCAACGATGTGGTGCGTTTAAGTCAAGACGTGACCTACAATTTGTCGATTACCAACAGCGACCCTCTGGTCAATGCGACTCAGGTGGTACTCACCGATGTATTGCCTGCTAATTTGAGTTACAAATCGGCTTCGGTGCTACAAGGTGTGGGCAGTTGTGTGGAAGCGCTGGGTACCGTGAGCTGTAATTTTGCGCAGATTCCGAGTAATTCGGGTGTGGCCAGTGTGAGTATTGTGGCCACGGCTCCAGCCACAGCACAGTCCATTCTTAATATGGCCTCTATTGCGTATCCCGAAGACGATACTAATCTGAATAATAATCAGAGCAGTGTGGTGACAGAAGCAAACAGTCGACCGTTAGCTAACGCTCGAAGTTTGAGCGCCTCTGAAGATGTGGCTAAAAACGGTTTTGTTTCGGGCAGTGACCCCGATGGTGGCGTGGTAACGTACACGATTAATCAACCAACCAATGGCATTATCTCGAATGTGAATGCGGCAACAGGTGCTTTCACTTATATCTCTAATGCCAGTTTCACCGGTATTGACAGTTTTACCTTTACCGCAGATGACCAACACGAGCCATCCATGCCTGCGACGGTGACGGTGACGGTAAAAAACCTACCCGATCCACCCGTTGCTTTGGATGATGTGGTGACAACGGCGGAAGATACGGCAGTAAGTATTAGCTATATCGACCTGTTGTTAAATGACACAGATCCAGATGCAGGGCAGACAGCGCAGTTGATTATCTCCAGTCATGATCAATTCAGTGCCAATGGTGTTGCTATTGTTGCGACCAGTGGAGGTCTTGTTTATACGTCAGCTGAAAATTTTCACGGTTCAGATCGTTTTAATTACGTTGTGAAGGATCTTGATGGACATCAAGATGTGGGCACGGTTGTTATTACGGTGACTTCGGTAGCGGATGCGCCCATTGCACGAGCTGATGTTGTCGTGTCGAACAGCGGGGCTGTGGTGCAGAATTTCAGTGTGCTTGCTAACGATGAAGATATTGAGGGTCTGGGATTGGTTGTGCTGTCCAATACCACTCCAGCAAACGGTTCGCTAACATTCGACAGTGCCAGTAACACCTTTACTTACACTCCGAATATGGGCTTTAACAACGGCCAAGACAGCTTTACTTATACCTTGAGCAATGTGGCTGTGAGTGATCCCAATTTGAGTTCAGTTGCAACGGTCTACATTGTCGTCAGTGCCTTGGTTGCTCAATCCCATGTGAGTCCCGAAGATACGCTGACAGCGGTGGCCAATCTCAATGTGCAAGTCTTGGTTGGTGAGAGCATTATCAATGGTTTGTTCACTGCTGTCACGGCGCAAGGGGGCCTTGTGGTGAGAAACAGTGATGGCAGTGTGAGCTACACCCCGCCGTTGGACTTCTTCGGTAAAGATACTTTCGGCTATCTGGACGTTAATAATAATGCAGGTAATGTTGATCTGACTGTTACTGCGGTAAACGATGCACCCATTGCCAACAATATGCCCTCACTGATTACCAATGAAGATGTGGCGAGAACGGGTCAATTAATTGGTAATGATGTGGACGGTGATCCGATTATCTTTTCTGCTGGTTCGGTAGCGCCGAGTAACGGTACGGTGGACATCAATGTCAATGGTACATTCACCTTTACCCCAGCGCCAAACTTCAATGGAATTGGAGTGTTTAACTTTACCGTTACGGATGATAAAGGAGCCAGTTCTCAGCCAGTGACGGTGAGCATTAACGTGATCCCTGTGGCTGATCAACCTACGGCGACGACAGATCATTACAGTAGCGATGAAGATGTAGTGTTGGTGGGCGATCCAAATACCGGCGTTGTTGCAGGTCTGCTATCGAATGATGTGGATATTGATAATCCATCAAACACGTCTCTGAGTGTGGTGGATTTTGATGCACGTTCGGCTAAAGGAGGAACGGTTGTTGTTGAGGCAAATGGTAAATTCAGTTACACACCAGTGAAAGATTTTAATGGCGAAGATACCTTTGGTTACGTTATTACCAATGGTTTAGCGCAAGGCACGGGTACGGTGATAATTACGGTCAATCCCACTCGGGACGCTTCAATTGCGGCAGATGTGGTAGCAGATCTGGCGTTTAATGGCAGTTTCACAACCGAAAACTTGTTGGCCAACAGTGTTTTGGCCGCATCAGCCACGATCCGGGTCGATCAGAGCAGTGTTAATGGCGGCATTATTTTGGATCACGGTGATGGCACTTTCACTTACACACCAGCGGTGAATTTTGCTGGCAGTGACAGCTTTACTTACACCATTACTGATTCGATTACGGGTTCGCAGGAAATTGCCACCGTCGTTGTTAATGTGGCAGCGAAACCGGTGGTCAAGAAAAGTAGCAGTGGTTCCATGGCCCCCTTGATGCTGTTGGTTTTGTTTATTCTGGCTCTGAACCGACGCCGTAAGTTTTAATCTCGCCGCAGTCGTTCATCCACTGCCATCGGGGTGGGATAAAACCGCACAATCCAATAGGAAGAGATGGTAAAGCTGATAATGGTGGCGGCTTGGATTAGGTAGGAGGCTTTGGGGCTGAGCAGTTCGGTTTCCGAAGCAACAATGGCGACCAACAAAGCAAATTCACTGATCTGTCCTAGCCGGATCCCCATCTCGTGAGAGGTTTTTTGCTGTTCACCGCCTTTTTGCAGTAACTTTTCAAATAACCATGGTTTAAACAGCAAAGAAAGCAGCGTCAAAGCCAATGCCGGTAGCAGCACATCGGGCAGCATTTCAAGATTGAAGCCAGCCCCCAAAGCAAAAAAGAACATCACCAAAAAGAAGTCTCGTAGCGGTTTGAGGTTTTCAGCAATAAAACGGGCGATGGGGTTGGTGGCCAAGGTAATTCCCGCGATAAAAGCACCCATCTCATGGGACAGCCCGATCATTTCTGCTAATTCCGCAACCCCCAGACACCAGCCGATGGCGAGCAGAAAAATATACTCTTTGATCTGATCAAACGACATCAACAGATGAGTGATGATGTACTTGGAAAAGTAGTAAGCAAACAGAATCAGAGCGGGTAGGGAGACCAGTAACAGCAGCATCTCGATGAGTGGATTATCACTGCCGCCAAAGCCTTGAATCAGCAGCAGTAGGGTAATGGCGAGCATGTCTTGCAGCAGCAACACCGAGACGATCACCTCGCCCATGCGCTGATGATGCAGCGCGGTGGTGGGCAGAAGTTTTAGGCCAATAATGGTGCTGGAGAACATCATTGCACCGCCAATCAAGAGACTGTCCAACGTCTGGAAACCGAACAGCAGAGCGACCAAAAAGCCCAGCAGGGCAAACGCAGCAGAAGAGATCAGAGTGATGAAGGTGGCTTCTTTTAGCAGCCGTTTCAGTTCTTGCGGTTCTAAATTGAGGCCAAGCAGAAAGAGCAGAAAGATGATACCCACATCGGCAATGTCTCGAATCAGCGTGGGATCGGAGACCAATTGCAACCCTGAGGGACCAAACAGCAGGCCAATGAAAATGTAGGCCACCAGCAGCGCTTGTCGAGCGTAGAGGGCTAAGGTGGCCACCAGAGCGGCACCGGTGAAGATGAGAAAGATCGAAAAAATAATTGAGTCGTGCATAAGGCTGGATATGACTTCCTATTTTTATCCTGCTGAGGTAGCGTAGCACACTCTTTAATTTTCCATTTTCGAGCCGCTGCGAGACGACCTATGAAAAATCCTGCTGCACCTAAGACCATTTACCTGAAAGAGTATCGTCAGCCCAATTATTGGCTGGACGAAGTGGCACTGCGTTTTGAGTTGGACGAGCAAGCTACTCGTGTTTATTCCGAGCTGAAATTGCGTCGCAATGAGAGCGTGACGGATAACCTCTCTCTCTGGTTGGACGGTGAAGAGCTGGCGTTAAAATCACTCGCTATTGACGGGCGCAGATTAACAGAGAACGAGTACCAAATCTCGGAAAATGGCTTGACCATTCACAGCGTGCCAGAACAATTCTTGTTGCAGGTAGAGACGCAGGTTGACCCGCAAAATAACCGTTCTTTGGAGGGTTTGTATCGTTCCAGTGGTAACTTCTGCACTCAGTGTGAGGCGCAAGGTTTTCGTAAAATCAGTTACTACCCTGATCGTCCTGATGTGATGGCGCTCTTCACCACCACCATCGTAGCGGATAAAAAAGCCTATCCGGTGCTGCTTTCCAATGGCAATTTGGTCGAGTCAGGCGAGCTAGAGGGAGGCAAGCATTGGTGTCGCTGGCAAGACCCTTTTCCCAAGCCGAGCTACCTGTTTGCGCTGGTGGCCGGTGATCTGGCTGAAATTAAGGGCAGTCACACCACGCCCGATGGACGCGAGATTGCCCTCTCCTTTTTTGTTGAACATCACAACCGTGACAAGTGCGATCATGCCGTGCAGTCGCTGAAAAAAGCGATGCTGTGGGATGAGCAGACCTTTGGTTTGGTCTACGATCTGGATGTTTATATGGTCGTGGCAGTGGACGATTTTAATATGGGCGCAATGGAGAATAAGGGCTTGAATGTCTTTAACTCCAAATACGTTTTGGCCAACGCACAGACCGCCACCGATCAAGATTTTCAGGGCATTGAAGCGGTCATTGGCCATGAGTATTTCCATAACTGGACCGGCAATCGCATCACCTGCCGAGATTGGTTTCAGCTCAGCTTGAAAGAGGGTTTGACGGTCTTCCGTGATCAGGAATTCAGCGCTGACATGGGTTCACGGGCGGTGAAACGGATCGAAGATGTGCGCATGTTGCGGGCACGTCAATTCCCTGAAGACGGTGGGCCGATGGCGCATCCGATCCGACCCGAAGCCTATATGGAGATCAATAATTTTTACACTCTGACCATTTATGAAAAGGGCGCTGAGGTGATCCGTATGCAGCACACTTTGCTGGGTGCTGCGGGTTTCCGCAAAGGCATGGATCTCTATTTTGAGCGTTTTGATGGTCAAGCGGTTACCTGTGAAGATTTTGTTGCTGCGATGGCGGATGCCAATGAGCGCGATCTGAGCCAGTTTATGCGCTGGTATTCGCAAGCGGGTACGCCACGTTTGCAGGTCAGTGAACATTTTGATGCGGAGAAAAAACAGTATCGCCTGAGCTTCAAGCAATTTACCCCAGCCACTCCTGGGCAAGCGGCGGAAGAGAAGTTGCCGCTGCACATTCCGTTGCGGATGGGATTGATTTCCGACAGCGGTGAGCCGTTGTCATTGCGTCTTGCTGGTGAGACGCAGGCACAAGGAACGGAGCGGGTTCTGGAGATCACGGCGGCGGAGCAGGAGTTTGTTTTTGCAGATATTGAATCGCAGCCACACCCTTCGTTGTTGCGCGGCTTTTCTGCGCCACTGATTTTGCAGATGCAACGCAGCGATGCCTCGTTGGCGTTGCAAATGGCGCATGACAGCGATGCGTTTAATCGTTGGGAGGCAGGGCAGCAGTTTGCTCAAGGTCTGTTGTTGAAATTGGTGCAATCGATCCAGAGTGGCGCTAAATTGGCGTTGCCAGAATCATTCGTGACCGCTGTTGCAGCGCTGTTGTGTAATTCCGCCAGCGATCCGGCGTTTGCCGCCGAAGCGTTGACACTGCCCTCTGAGCTGATGTTGGCGGAACAGATGGCGGTGATTGATGTGGATGCCATTCATGCGGCGCGTGAATTTATGCGTCTGGCGTTGGCTAATGCCTTGAACAGAGAGTTTGAGACGGTTTATCACGCCAACCAGACCCCAGGTGATTACTCTCCCGATGCGACCTCCATTGGCAAGCGGCGCTTGAAAAACGTTGCTTTGGCTTATCTGTCCTGCTTAAAAACAGAGCCTGTGTTGGCTTTGGCACAGCAGCAGTTTGATACCGGCAGCAATATGAGTGATGTGATGGCAGCGTTGCAGGTTTTGAACGGCGTTGCGGGTCAACAACGTGAAGCGGCGTTGGCGGCCTTTTACCAGCAGTGGCAGGCGGATCGACTGGTGATGGATAAGTGGTTTAGTTTGCAGGCGATGGCACAGTTGCCCGATACCTTGGAGCAGATTAAAACACTGCGTCAGCACCCCGACTTTGATCTTAAAAACCCCAATCGAGTGCGCTCCTTGGTGGGCGCTTTTGCCATGAGCAATCCAGTGATTTTTCATCAAAAAGACGGTGAGGGCTATCGTTTTTTTGCTGATCAAATTATTGAACTGGACCGCTTTAACCCACAAATTTCGGCGCGTTTGGCGACAGCTTTGAGTCGTTGGTCGCGTTACGATGAGGCTCGCCAGCTCTTGATGAAAGTGCAACTGAAGCGCATTGCGGCAGAGGATCTCTCTAAAGATCTGTTCGAAGTGATTAATAAAAGTTTGCAAAACTAACTGAGGAGAAATATTTATGTCTTTTTTAAATAAAATGGGAGTGTTGTTTGTGGCTGCTCTATTGTGGCCGATGACGCTCTGGGCGCACCACACCGAGAGTCACTTTGATGATAGTTCACCACATAAAGTGGTTTATCAGCTTAATAAAGCCGACCCTGAGTATCACAACCACATTCTCTTTTCAGTTGGTGTGGTGTTGCGTAAATACGGTGATGATGTGGAGATTGTGGTGGAGGTGTTTGCCGAGGGAATTCACTTGTTGGCTAAAAACCCAAAACGACCTGTTTCGGAGAAGATTAAGCAAAAAGTCCGCTCATTGGCCGATTATGGTGTTGCTTTTCACGCTTGTTACAACACGATGAAGTCGTTGCAGTGGGAGCAAAAAGATATGGTCGATTTTGCCAAAGTGGTTCCCAGTGGTGCAGATGATTTGATGCTGCTGCAAGAGCAAGGATTCTCTTACATCAGTTGGTAAGATGGGCTACGGAGATTAATTCGTACTTTATTTATACAACACTTCGGACAGTTATTCAAAATATCAATGCCATTTATTCTTAACC
>CAZTQX010000097.1:0-9149 GCA_964615985.1 uncultured Gammaproteobacteria bacterium
TCAACGGAGGGAAAGCTACCGCGAAGCGGTTTTGTTCAACGATGTGTTATCCGGATAAGCGCATCCGGCTATTTATTTAGGTATACGGCTTAATCTATCTGTCTATTACCCGATATCCAAGTGATATCCGGATAAGAAAGAACATAAGAATAGTGGGAAAGCAACCGACATACAAGCCAAAATCCTAACGCTCCATTAACATCAACGCATGAGCCTAACGAGGCGATGCCCCTCGCTACCCGATCCCCAACGCATGAGCCTAAGGAGGCGATCAGCCCTCAGCTACCCGATCCCCAAGCCGTAAGGTATACTCCCCGCCTTTCTGTTTTGACTAATTAGAAGGGCGTTGGCTGTGACTTCAGAGGCTTCCGAGCACGATCTCTCCACTTTTCAAGGGCTGATTCTGGCTCTGCAAACTTACTGGGCAAAGCAGGGCTGCGTGCTGCTGCAACCCTACGACATGGAGATGGGGGCAGGTACCTTTCACCCCGCCACCTTCCTGCGCGCCATCGGCCCTGAGCCGTGGTCGGCGGCCTACGTGCAGCCCTCGCGCCGTCCCACTGACGGTCGTTACGGCAAAAACCCCAACCGTTTGCAACATTATTATCAGTTTCAGGTGATGCTCAAACCCTCGCCAGCGAACATCCAAGAGCTCTACCTCGAATCCCTGCGCACCATCGGCATTGATACGCTGGTGCATGACATTCGCTTTGTGGAAGACAACTGGGAGTCGCCCACGCTGGGTGCGTGGGGTCTGGGTTGGGAGGTGTGGCTCAACGGCATGGAAGTGACCCAGTTCACCTATTTCCAGCAGGTTGGCGGTCTGGAGTGTCGTCCCGTCACTGGCGAAATCACCTACGGTCTGGAACGCATCGCCATGTACATTCAAGGGGTGAAGAGCGTTTACGATCTGGTCTGGACGAAAAACGATCACGGCACCGTCAGTTATGGCGATGTCTTCCATCAAAACGAAGTGGAGCAGTCGGCCTACAACTTTGAACACGCCAACACCGACGTGCTGTTTGCTGCTTTTGATCATTGCGAAGCCGAGAGTCAGAAGCTGATCGAAGCCGGTTTGGCGCTGCCCGCTTACGAGCAGATGTTGAAGGCCTCTCATCAATTTAATCTACTGGATGCTCGCCACGCCATTTCTGTCACCGAACGCCAGCGGTACATTTTGCGCATTCGTGGTCTCTCCCGCGCGGTGGCCGAAGCCTATTACGCCGCCCGTGAAGAGTTGGGGTTTCCGCTGTTAAACACCGCCCAGAAGGAGGCAGGAAAATGAGCGTCCGTGATCTGCTGATCGAGATCGGCACCGAAGAGCTGCCCCCCAAAGCACTGCGTAAACTCTCCTTGGCGTTTCGGGACGGTTTGGCGGCGCAACTGAAAAACAGTCAGTTAGCTTTTGAACAGATTGAAGCCTACGCCAGCCCACGCCGTTTGGCCTTGATCGTCACCGGCTTGGCGGAGAAGCAGGCGGACAAAGCGCAAGAGCGGCGTGGTCCCGCGCTGCAAGCGGCCTTTGATGGCGACGGCAATCCCAGCAAAGCGGCCAGCGGTTTTGCTCGTTCTTGCGGGGTTGAGGTCGGCGAGCTGGAGCAGATGGAGACCAAAAAAGGCGCGTGGCTGGTCTATCGCAATGTGCAGCCGGGTCGTGATACCCGCGAGTTGCTGGCGAAGATGATCGAAGCGGCCTTGGCCAGTTTGCCGATTCCAAAACGGATGCGCTGGGGTGATCGATCAGAGGAGTTTGTTCGTCCGGTGCAGTGGATTTTGCTGCGTTTTGGCACCGAGGTGGTGGTGTGCTCCATTTTGGGCTTGGCGGCGGGCGGTACCACTCGGGGTCATCGTTTCCATGCCCCCAGAGAGATCGAGATCGCTACGGCTGCCGATTACGTCAGCACGCTGCAACAGCAAGGCAAGGTGATGGTGAATTACGACCAGCGCAGTGCTGAGATTCGCCGTCAGGTGGAGGCCGCTGCCGCTGAGTTGAACGGTGTGGCACAGTTGGAAGAGGATCTCTTGGAAGAAGTGTCGGCGCTGGTGGAGTGGCCGGTGGCGGTGGTGGGCGGTTTTGAAGCGTCGTTCTTGCAAGTGCCGCAAGAGGTGCTGATCACCACCATGAAGGATAACCAGAAATATTTCCCGCTGCTCTCCCATGAGGGTGAGTTGCTGCCCCATTTTGTCACCATCAGCAACATCGAGAGCCGTGATCCGGCGCAGGTGCGTGAAGGCAACGAACGGGTGATTCGACCCCGTTTCAGCGATGCGATGTTTTTCTGGGATCAAGATCGCCAGCAGAGTTTGGCTTCACGGCGTGAGTCATTGAAAAAGGTGCTGTTCCAGAAGCAGCTCGGCACTCTGTTTGATAAGTCCGAGCGAGTGGCTAACTTAGCCGCTTGGGTCGCTGAGCAGATCGGTGCCGATGTCGAACAAGCGCGCCGTGCCGCCGAGCTGGCCAAGTGCGATTTGATGAGCGACATGGTCTGTGAATTCACCTCCTTGCAAGGGGTGATGGGCAGCTACTACGCCCAACACGACGGCGAAGCGCCAGCGGTGGTGGCCGCCATGAGCGAGCAGTATCAACCCCGTCATGCGGGCGATGAGTTGCCTGCAGGCGCGGTGGGTCAGGCGTTGGCGATTGCCGATAAGATGGATACCTTGTTGGGGATTTTTGCTATCGGCCAGAAACCCACAGGCACCAAAGACCCCTTTGCCCTGCGGCGAGCGGCGTTGGGTCTGCTGCGGATTATGATCGAACGCCAGTTGCCGCTGGATCTTTTGGCGCTGCTGCAACAGGCCGCTGCGGGTTTGAGCGGGGTGGTGGATGCCGAAGCGGCCATTGAGCCGACGTTGGATTACATGTTGGAACGGCTGAAAGCCTACTACGCCGATGCGGGCATCGAGGCCAGTGTGGTGGAGGCGGTTTTGAGTTTGCGCCCGACCACGCCGTTGGACTTTGATCAGCGGGTGCGAGCGGTGGCCATTTTCCAGAAGTTGGAGGCTGCTGAGAGTTTGGCCGCTGCCAATAAGCGCATTCAGAACATTTTGAAGAAGGTCGAAGGCGAACCGGTGGCGCTGGATCAGAGCCTTTTTGCCGAGAGCGCAGAGTCGGATCTTTTTGCGGCGGTGACGGCACTGCAACAGCAGACTCAACCGCTGTTTGATCAAGGCGATTATGAACCGGCGCTGACCGCGTTGGCGGCCTTGAAAGAGCCGGTGGATCACTTTTTCGATCAGGTGATGGTGATGGCCGATGATCTGGCCATTCGCGGCAATCGCATTGCGTTGTTGAACCAAGTTAGCCGCCTCTTTTTGCGCGTTGCGGATCTGGCTCGCCTACAGTCGTGAACGTGGCCAAGTTGGTGGTGCTGGATCGGGATGGGGTGATCAATCACGATTCGGACGACTACATTAAATCCGCCGAGGAGTGGCTGCCGATTGCTGGCAGCTTGGAGGCGATTGCACGTCTCAACCATGCCGGTTACCGCGTGGTGGTGACCACCAATCAGTCAGGGTTGGCGCGCGGTTATTTTCAGCTGGATGATTTTTACGCCATGAATCAGAAGCTGCATCGTTTGCTGCGGCAGGTGGGTGGCCATCTGGATGGCCTCTTTTACTGTCCGCACTCACCGGATGATGACTGCGACTGTCGCAAACCGAAACCAGGTCTGCTGCACGATGTGGCCAAACGGTTAAAAGTGGATCTGAAAGGGGTGCCGTCGGTGGGCGATTCGTTGCGGGATCTGCAAGCGGCGCAAGCGGTGGGAGCCAAGCCGGTGCTGGTTTTGACCGGTAAGGGTCAGCGCACGGTGCGGGATTTGAGCGCTGTGGGTGAGGTGCCGGTTTATGATGATTTGGCAGCCTTTGTGGATGACCTCCTGACGTAGGGGCAGATTCTATATCTGCCCTGCTCACTTGTAGCGATATTTTATCCAAGGGCGGATATGGAATCCGCCCCTACGGATTTGTGGTGTTATTCTGATTTCTTATGGAAATGTGTTCTAACGGGTTTGAAATAAATGAATAAAAAAATTAACACGTTGTGGTTTGTGTGGCTGCATTTACGAGCCGTGGTTTATTGGCTTGGGCTGGCTGCCTTTTCTGTACCGCACAACTCGACCCTGTTTTTCACGCGCCGTATTTTACCCACGAAGACCCATTACAAATGGGCGACGCTCTGGAATCGGTTTAATATTTTCTGGTTGGAGTTGATCTGTGGGGTGAAAAGTCGAGTTGAAGGCTTGGAAAATTTACCTGAGCAGCCTTCCATTGTGTTTGCCAAACATCAGTCCACTTGGGAAACGATTAAATTGCCCATTTTATTGCCCCAACAGGTTTGGGTGGTGAAACGTGAATTGCTGAAAATCCCTTTTTTTGGTTGGGCGCTGACCAGTCTGGAGCCGATTGCCATTGATCGCAGCGCCGGTCGCAAGGCGATTGTGCAGATGATCCGCCAAGGCCGTGAACGGCTCGACAGCGGTCGTTGGATTGTGGTCTTTCCCGAAGGCACCCGCGTGGAACCCGGCAAAACGGCGAAATACAAAATAGGCGGTGCCATTTTGGCGGAGAAGATGGGCGTGCCGGTGGTGCCGGTGGCACACAATGCCGGTGAGTTCTGGGCGCGTCACAGTTTTGTTAAATGGCCGGGTACCATCACCGTCAGCATCGGTCCGCCGATCTCCACTGAGGGTAAAAAAGCCGCTGAGATTAATGCCGAAGCAGAGGCTTGGATTGAAGCTAAAATGGCTGAGATCACGACATTAAAAGAGGAGTGAAGTCGTGATTTTATTGCCGTTGTCACAAGCAGCTTGGTCAAGAGATGATTTTCAGGCCACTTTAAAAGCGGAGCTGAAAGCGCTGCCGTCGGGCAGTTTGCCGTTGCAGTGGGGTACCGAGCAGGCGGGGCTGGTGGATGACAGTGACATTGCCGTGACGGTGATTCGCAGCTCGGCAACGAGTGAGCAGATCTCTGTTTTAACGGGAATCTTTTTTAGCGAAATCGTCAGCGGTTGCAGTTGTGGTGATGAGCCGACCATGAGCATCAACGCCTATCTGGAATTGCAGCTGATGATTGATAAAAGCAGTGCTGAGATGCGTTGCAAAATGGCGTGAGTGACCGTTCGGTCTTGCGTCTGGCGGTGCCGGTGCCGCTCTCCAAACTGTTTGATTATTACCCTCCTTGTGGTGTTGATATTGGTGCTTGCCAGCTCGGCCAGCGCTTTCAAGTCTCTTTTGGTCGCAGTAAAAAAATTGCGGTTTTAATGCAGATCAGCGCGCAGAGCGATCTGCCCGCTAATAAAATCAAAACCGCTGACAAGCAGTTGGATCAAACGCCCGTTCTCTCTCCTGAGCTGTTGCGATTGGCACACTGGACGAGCCGTTATTATCAACACCCCATTGGTGAAGTGATTCAGTTGATGTTGCCGGTGGCGCTGCGCGCGGGTGAAGCGACTGCGGTGCGCGGTGAGTCGTTCTGGTCGTTGACCGAGGCGGCGCAGAGCGTTGATCTCAAACGTGCCCCCAAACAGCAGCAGCTCTGGCAAACACTGCAACAGGAGCCGCTTTCCAGTGAGCAGTTAAATCAACGCCTGCAGCAGTGGCGACCGGCGATGCGAGCGTTGCGGGAAAAAGGTTTGGTGGTTGAAAAACAGCGGCCTTGTTTGATCGTGGCGCAAGAGGCGGGTACGGAGCAGGCCAAAACCGCCAATGCTGAGCAGCAGATTGCCATCGATGCGGTGCTGGAGAAGCTCGGTCAATTTACCACCTTTCTGCTGGAGGGCATCACCGGCAGCGGCAAAACGGAAGTTTATCTGCAGGTGATTGAGCAGGTCTTGCAGCGCAATCAACAGGTATTGTTGCTGCTGCCGGAGATCGGTCTGACACCGCAAATTGTCAGCCGTTTTGCGCGCCGTTTTGCGGTGCCGATTGCGCTGATGCATTCGGGGCTGAACGAGACCCAGCGCCTCTGTGCCTGGCAGATGGCGGCGCTAGGCGAGGCGAAAATCGTTATTGGCACCCGCTCGGCGCTGTTTGCGCCACTGCCTCATCTGGGTCTGATCATCGTTGATGAAGAACACGACAGTTCGTTTAAACAGCAGGAGGGTTGTCGTTATCATGGTCGTGATCTGGCGGTGGTGCGCGGCTCGCAGGCCAAGGTGCCGGTGTTGCTGGGAACCGCCACGCCGTCGCTGGAGAGTTTGCAAAATGCCTTGTCGGGCAACTATCAGCACCTTTTTCTGAAGCAGCGCGCCGCCAACGCCCGTTCGCCACGGATTCGCATGTTGGATCTGCGCGCCCAGAAACCACGGGATGGTTTGGCCGCCGGTCTGCTGCATGAGATGGAGTTGCACCTGCAAAAAGGCGGGCAGGTGTTGTTGTTTCTGAATCGGCGTGGTTTTGCGCCAGTGCTGTTTTGTCAGGGCTGCGGCTGGATGGCGGACTGTCCACGTTGCGACGCTCACACCACCTTCCATCGTCGCAGTGGCCAGATTCGTTGCCATCACTGCGGTTACGAACGCCCCAAACCGCTCAGTTGTCCGCAGTGTGGCGAGGCGGAGCTGGTGGCGCTGGGGCAAGGTACGGAGCGGATTGAGACGGCGTTGTTGGAGCATTTTCCCACCCGCACCATTGTTCGCATTGACCGCGACAGCACGCGGCGCAAAGGGGCGTTAGAGCAGCAGTTAAAACGGGTCAAAAGCGGTGAGGCGGATATTTTAATCGGCACGCAGATGTTGGCCAAAGGCCATCATTTTCCCAATGTCACTTTGGTGGGGCTGCTGGACAGCGATCAAGGTCTGTTCAGTGCCGACTTTCGCGCCATCGAGCAGTTGGCGCAGTTGATTGTGCAGGTAGCAGGGCGAGCCGGTCGAGCGGAGAAGGTCGGTGAGGTGTTGATTCAGACTCAGCAGCCAGATCATCCGTTGCTGTTGCAGTTGATCCGCGAGGGTTATTCAGCCGTGGCAAAAACCTTGTTGGCGGAACGGCGGGTGGTGGCGTTTCCGCCGTTTGCGCGCTTGGCTATTTTGCGTGCCGAGGCGCTTCAGGTGAGTCAGGCGTTGGAATTTTTACAGCAGGTGGTGGATGAGTTGCGTGGCTGGCCTTTTGAACAGGTGCAGTTGCTGGGGCCGGTGCCTGCGCCGATGGAGCGCCGACAGGGGCGTTATCGAGCGCAGTTGTTGTTGAGTGCCAGCGATGCGAAAACGTTGCAGCCGCTGCTGGCGGGTTTGCGGCCTTGGTTGGAGCAGAACCGCGAGGGGCGTAAATTACGTTGGTCGTTGGATATCGATCCATTGGATTTGTTGTGATGGATCGTAAATCATATTTTAAATTGTTGCGTTAGGCTCAACAGACGGCTGGCCAGTTGTTCCACCTGTTTGACCTGATGGCTGCTCTGTTGACCGGCATCGGCGGCGGCGCGAGAGGTGGTGCTGATGCCGTTTAAATTTTGATTAACGCTGCCGATGGTCTGTTCCTGCTGGCGGGCGGCGGTGGCGATGTGCAGGTTCATGCTGCGCACCGAGCTGGCAGCGTTGCTGATTTGACGCAGTTGCTGGTTCACTTTGCTGGAGAGTTGCAGGGTGGACTTGGCCTGCTGTTGGCTCTGCTGCATGGCATTCACCACTTCATGGGTGGTGGTGCGTAGGCGCTCGGTCATGGTCTGGATTTTTTGGGTTGAGGTTTGGGTGCGCAGCGCCAGAACGCGCACTTCATCGGCCACCACGGCAAAACCTCGCCCTTGTTCGCTGGCGCGCGCCGCTTCGATGGCGGCGTTGAGCGCCAGCAGATTGGTTTGATCGGCGATGCTGCCGATCACGTCCAGCACTTCGCCAATTTCATCCACGTCATTTTGTAGGCGGCTGAGTGAGGAGACCGCTTCTTCGATGTGATCGGAGAGTTGCTGAGTGGATTGCATACTGTGGCGGACGATCTGTTCACCTTGCTCGGTGCTTTGGGTGGTTTTTTGGGTGGTCTTGGAGGCTTTTTCGGCGTGGTGGGCGATCTGGCGGGCGGCCAGTTCCAAGCTGCCCGCCGATTGGGTCACGCTGCTGGTTTCACGCTCTTGGTGTTCTACTCGTTGACTGGCTTCTTGATTGGCCGCGCTCAAGGACTGTGACAGTTGCGATAGTTCACCGGTGACCACGATGACTTCGTAGACGATGGCGCTGAATTTTTCCATGACTCTATTAAATGCGCAGCCAATTTGAGCGACTTCGTGTTTTCCGTCGGTGTTGAGGCGTTGGCTTAGATCGCCATCGCCTTGGGATATGTCATTTAGGGCGGTGATCACATGATTGAGGTGTTTGCCAATGGCGTGTTGAAAAATAAAGTAGAGGGCAAGACCCAGCCCCAGCCCCAAAATCCCGAGTGCGATCATAAAACCATTGCTGATGCCGTTGGCGATCAGCAGTTGTTTGTCGATGGGGGTGATGATCTCCAACACGCCGCGCATCTCTCCCAATTGCCAATCGTTTTTAGGGGTGTCGATACGGTTGTTATGGCAACTGACGCAGGTTTCATTGACCATTAAATCGGCAACGCCAACACGGACACTGATTTTTCCTTGGTGTGTTTCGGTGCGAAAAAACGGTGTTTCCGGTGTCTGCTGTAAAGCTTGCCAAGCTTCGTTTTCAAACGCATCCAGCACTCGATCTTTTCGGTTGGGAAAAGGGTAAGCCGAATAGAGCCGGATGGTGGTGCCGTTGTCTTGTAGTAGATCACTGAGGTCGTGGATCATGGTGGCAGGCAGGGGAATGCTGTTGTCTTGTTTTTTATGATCGACTGAAGCCTTGAATGCTCCGTTTTTGATCACTTTGGCCACCACATTTTTGGTGTAGTAGGCGCGAATGGTCTTGAACTGTTGGGCGATCTGTAGGGCTTGCTCTAGGGCGATTTGTTCTTCAAAATTTTGAATGGCACGAGGAACATAGAGATTGATGGCCGCAAAACTCAGTAGACAGAGCAGAAAAACTGGAATAAAGAGTCGCCAAAAGAGGGAGTGTTTCATACGGATGCTCGTGCATTGGATTCAGGGGATATAAAACAAGGCAGAGCAATGATTGCACCCAAAATGGGGTGGGCGTGCCTAAAAAATTCGGTAGTGGGTCAAACCTGAATTTTAGTGTAGAATGGAAATTATGACATGTTAT
>CAZTQX010000098.1:0-9072 GCA_964615985.1 uncultured Gammaproteobacteria bacterium
ATTCATCCAAATATTATCATTTAAAATCAATTACTTGTATGGCTGAGTAGTTACACAATTTCAAAGATTAAATTGACCTCACAGGAGGATGGGCAATGGCCACTTCTAAAGATGATATGAACCAAAAACTGACTTTTCGACGTTTTGAGGACGGGGATAGTGAATACCGCTCCGCTGGCGACATAATTTTAAACGAAGACACCTCGTACAAATGCCCAACTTATGTGCATCGTACCCCGCCTTGTCAGGGCAGTTGCCCCTCCGGTGAGGACATTCGCGGCTGGTTGGACATCGTGCGCGGCATCGAACTGCCTCCCGAAGGCATGGAAATGTCCGAGTACGCTTTCCGTCGCTCCACCGATGCCAACCCCTTCCCTGCGATGATGGGTCGTGTTTGCCCTGCACCGTGTCAAGACGGCTGCAACCGCAACAACGTGGAAGATTTCGTTGGTATCAACGCCGTTGAACATTTCATCGGTGACGAAGCCTTCAAAAACGGTTACACCTTTGATGTACCGGCTTTCAACGGTCAGCGCGTCGCCATCATCGGTGGTGGTCCTGCCGGTATGGCAGCGGCCTACCAACTGCGTCGTAAAGGCTACGGCAGTGTGATTTTTGATGATCACGAGCAACTCGGTGGCATGATGCGCTACGGCATCCCTGGTTATCGTACCCCGCGTGAAGTGCTGAATCACGAATGTGATCGTATCCTCAACATGGGTGAAATCGAATTCCGTGCCAACACCCGCGTCGGTCGTGATGTTGCGGTGGCTGATTTGGAAAAAGAGTACGCCTCTATTTTGTGGGCATTGGGTTGTAAATCCGGTCGTGGCCTGTTCGTTGACGGCTGGGAAGGTACCCCTAACTGTGTCTCTGGTGTGGCGTTCTTGGAAGCCTTCAACACCGGCAAATTGCACGTAACCGCAGACAAAGTGGTCTGTGTCGGTGGTGGTGATACCTCCATCGATGTGGTCTCCGTGGCACGTCGTCTGGGTAAAATCGACAGCCTGCCTGAAAACGAAAAAGCCGAGCATGTGATCGGCGGTTACGTGGCACACGATGCCGCTTACGCTGCCGCTCGTGAAGGCGCTGAAGTCACCCTGACCTCCTTGTTCCCGAAAGAGAACATGACCGCTGCCGAACACGAAGTCACCGATGCACTGACCGAGGGTGTCACCATCCTTGAAGGTGTGATGCCGATTGCTCTGGTCAAGAACGACCCCGGTCGTGCCACCGCTCTGCGCGTTGCCAAATGCACCGTTGACAGTGCCGGTCGCCCAACCCCCATCGAAGGTTCTGAGTACGACATCGAAGCCGATCTGATCGTCTCAGCCATTGGTCAAGGTGGTGATCTCACCGATCTGGAAGAGATGAACAACGGTCGTGGTCTGATTGATGCCGATAAGTTCTACCAAGTTCCTGGTAAAGCCGGTCACTTCGTTTGTGGCGACATCGTTCGTCCTCACTTGTTGACCACCGCCATCGGCCAAGCCTCCATCGCCGTTGACAGCATCATTCACTACCTCAATCAGGAAGAACAGAGCAAACGTCCTAAAGTGGATGTGCATCACTTCAACCTGCTGAGCAAACTGCAAGAGACCAACTTGGCTCCTGAAGCGTTTGATGATCATGACGGTGATCTGCGTGGCACCGATGACGCTAAATTCGCCATCCATAACTACGAAGATCGTTCCAACCAAGAGATCATCTCTTCGGACAAACTCTTCTTAGGTCATTTTGATTACACCGCACGTATTCATCGTGAAGAAGTGGTGCCCAGTTCTGAAGAGGTGTTAGGTCACTTTGAAGAGCGTTTGATCAGCCTCGAAACCGAACAAGCGGTGGAAGAGTCCAAGCGTTGCATGAGCTGCGGTATGTGTTTTGAGTGTGATAACTGCGTTATCTTCTGTCCTCAAGATGCCATCTTCCGCGTCAAGAAATCCGAAAAAACCACTGGCCGTTATGTGGATACCGACTACTCTCGTTGTGTCGGCTGCCACATCTGTTCCGAAGTCTGCCCCACCGGCTACATCGACATGGCTTTGGGTTAATCAATAACAACGGAGCATCATTATGGCCGGTTCTTACCGAGGCATAACGCTGCTGTCCACTTTGTTGGGGATTCTGCTAAGCGCAGTTTCTCTGGCGGTTTCTGCGGGAGTTTCGGCTCCCGTTGTGCCGCAAGCCAAAGGGGAACAGTGCGTCGAACCCACCGCCGACATGCGTAAAAATCACATGGAGTACCTGCTCCACCAACGTGATAAAACCATGCGTCAAGGCATTCGCACCAAACAACACAGCCTGAAAGAGTGCATTAACTGCCACGTTCAAGCGAACAAAACGGGTGACTACCCCAGCGTTCACGGTGCCAACAGCGAACAACATTTCTGCGACAGCTGCCACCGCTACGCTGCGGTCAAAATCGACTGTTTTGATTGTCACGCGGATCGTCCCGAATCCACCTCTGCTAAAGGTGCCAAACCATGAGCGAGCAAACAACCGACACTTCACGCCGACGTTTTATCGGTGGTGCCAGCGCCCTAGCGGCACTGACCGTCGCCCCTGGCATTGTGCTCAACGTTGTCAATGCCAAATCGGCTGACGAAGCGGTGAGCAGCAAAACCCGCTGGGGCTTGCTGATTGACACCAATAAGTGCAGCGAAGGCTGCAACGATTGCGTCACCGGCTGCAATGAAGAGCATGGCTTGAAAGAGATTCATGGCCCTGCCACCGACGCACAATGGATTCGTAAAGTGAAAGTGCGTGATACCAGCACCAACCACATTACGACCCTGCCGATGATGTGTCAGCATTGTGAAAGCGCTCCTTGTGTAGACGTCTGCCCTACCGGTGCCTCCTTCAAGCGTGAAGATGGCATTGTTTTGGTGGACAAACACACCTGCATCGGCTGTCGTTACTGCATGATGGCTTGCCCTTATAAAGCCCGCTCATTTGTGCACGAACATCTGACCGAACAGAAACCTGACGCACCTCGTGGCATCGGTACTGTGGAATCTTGCACGATGTGCGTTCATCGGGTGGACAAAGATGGCGATCAAGCAATCACCGCGTGCGCAGAAGCGTGCACACACGATGCGATTCTTTTTGGTGATCTGAACAACCCCGACAGCACCCTTTCCAAACGGCTGGAAAAAGAGGGCGGCACGCGTATTCGTGCAGATCTTGGACTCAACCCTGGTGTGCGTTACCAAGGTATTTAAGCGGATTGCTTGGGAATATTGCTGTTATGAAAATTGCCTATCGTACAATTGAAGGCCGCAGTCGCGGCTATCTTGCCCTGTTTGGGTTTTTAGGTCTGCTGGTTTTGGCCGGTCTCGGTGCCGCTCACCACATGGAGAGCGAAGGCCACTGGATCACCGGCATGAACAACCAGATTGTCTGGGGTGTTCCGCATGTGTTCGCGGTCTTCTTGATCGTAGCCGCTTCTGGGGCGCTTAACATCGCCTCGATTTCGTCGGTGTTTGCCAAAACCGCTTACAAACCGTTGGCGCGTCTCTCTGGCTTGCTCTCCATTGCCTTATTGGCCGGTGGTTTGATGATCCTGGTATTGGATTTAGGTCGTCCTGATCGTCTCATCGTCGCCATGACCACCTATAACTTTAAATCGATCTTTGCCTGGAACATCATCCTCTACAACGGCCTGTTTGCCATCGTAGCGATTTACCTCTGGATGATGATGGAAGGCCGGTTTAATAAATACAGCCGCAACGTCGGCATGGCCGCCTTTATCTGGCGTCTGTTACTGACCACCGGTACCGGCTCCATCTTCGGTTTCTTGGTTGCTCGTCAGGGTTACGATGCGGCGATTATGGCTCCGATGTTTGTGGTGATGTCCTTCTCCTTTGGCCTAGCGATCTTTTTGCTGGTCTTGATGGCCTCCTACAAATGGTCGGAACGTCCGCTGGGTGATGCCACCGTTAATCGCTTGAAAAACCTGTTGGGTGTCTTTGTCGGCGGTGTGCTCTATTTTGTCTTGGCTTACCATCTAACCAACTTGTACGCCACCGAACATCATGGTTACGAAGCGTTCTTGTTGCTGGGTGAAAACGGCGGTGGAATTTACAGCAATTTGTTCTGGATTGGACAGGTTCTGTTGGGCAGCTTGGTGCCACTGGCGCTGATTTACCATCCTCTGACCGCTAAAAATCGTGGCATGCTCGGTTTTGCTGCGGTGCTGATCATCCTCGGTGGTCTGGCGCAGATGTACACCATCATCATCGGCGGTCAAGCCTTCCCAATGGCGCTCTTTCCTGGCATGGAAGTGAGCAGCAGCTTTGGTGACGGTGTCACCGCCAGCTACGCGCCCAGCACTTGGGAAGTGATGCTTGGCATTGGTGGCTTTGCAATGGCGTTGGTGATCGTGACCTTGGCGGTCAAGATTTTGGCCTTCTTGCCTGAAGATCTCAGCGATGCCGTCGCCGATCCTCATGCGGCAGCCAAAAGCAAATAAACCTTGCTGGTTGTAATCTCAATCCCATTCGCAGCTCTGCGGATGGGATTTTTCTATTTATAAATCTGCCAAAATTACGCTTATGGCTCATCTTCTGCTTTCCGCTGCGCATAAATCGTCAGGCAAAACCACCATCAGCATTGGTCTTTGTGCCGCGTTTAAAGCCCGTGGCTTACAAATTCATCCGTTTAAAAAAGGCCCCGATTACATCGACCCCATGTGGCTCAGTCGTGCGGCTGGCAATCCTTGTCACACGCTCGATTTTTATACCTCAACACACGACGAAATTTTACAGACGGTCTCTCACTATCATCAACACTCCGACCTCACTCTGATTGAAGGCAATAAAGGTCTTTATGATGGCCTCGATCTGGAGGGCAGCAACAGCAACGCTGCACTGGCCAAATTTCTCCATGCGCCGGTTATTTTGGTGCTGGATGCCCGTGGCATGACCCGTGGCATCGCCCCTCTGGTTTTGGGCTATCAACAGTTTGACAGTGAGGTAAACATTGCCGGTGTCATTCTCAATCAAGTGGGTGGCAGTCGTCACGAAGGCAAACTGCGCCGCATTATGGAGCACTACACCGATGTGGCTGTTTTGGGTGCGGTGCAACGTGATCCGGCGCTGGATCTGGAAGAGCGTCATTTGGGTCTGATGCCCAGCAACGAAGATCATCTCGCCAGTGAAAAAATCATCAGTATCGGCAATGCCATCGCCGAACAAGTCAATCTTGACCGAGTTTTAGAGATCGCTCAACAAGCAACGCTGCCTAGCCCCCCGATCCAAACAATCACGATCAACACTCAGCAGAAAAAGGTGCGCCTTGGCATCGCTCAAGATGCTGCGTTTGGTTTTTATTACCCCAGTGACCTGCAAGCACTCCGTGATGCCGGAGCCGATCTGATCCCAATCAACACCCTTAAAGAGACTCAACTACCAGAGATTGACGGCCTCTTTATCGGTGGTGGTTTTCCTGAAACTCAGATGCAAGCACTGGAAGCCAATCATCAACTGCGCAGCGAGATCCGCCAAGCCATCGAAAACGGCCTGCCCTGCTACGCCGAATGCGGCGGCCTGATGTATCTTTCCCAAGCGATCCACTGGCAAGGACAACGCTGCGAAATGGTCGGCATCATCCCCGCAGAGACCCAAATGCACTCTCGCCCTCAAGGTCGAGGTTATGTGCGTCTGCAAGAGCAGGCAGAGAGCCTTTGGGGTGATCACAGTAACACTGAAATCGCCGCCCACGAGTTTCACTACTCGGCGCTATCGGGTCTGGAAAGCAACCCCGAGTTCAGCTTTGCCTACCAGATAAAACGCGGCGTGGGCATCGATGGCCAGCACGATGGCCTGATCTACAAAAATCTGTTGGCCTGTTACAGTCATCAACGTCACAGCCAACAAAATCCTTGGACGCAGCGCTTTATCGACTTTGTGCGACGCTGCCAAATTTCAACCTCTTAACCAATGAGAACTTAATTATGATTACCGTTACCCCCACTGCTGCCATCCAAATCCGCATCGCCGCCAAAAAAGGCGAAATGGAAGATATGCCGCTGAGATTGGCGGTCAGCAAAACCGCCACCGGTGAGTTCCAATACGCCATGGGTTTTGATGACGAAGAGCATGAAGGCGATCAAACCAGCGTCAGCGAAGAGATTCCCATGGTGGTCAATGTCACCAGCTTTGCCCTCTTGGAAGGCACCACCATCGATTATCTTGAACTGGATCCTGGTAAGTTTCACTTTGTTTTCCTCAACCCTCAAGACCCTAACTACCTCGAACCTTCAGAGGATTGAGGGGTTATATTAAAACAAGCTTAAAAAAAACCGACCGTTTAAGCCGAATTGTTAGACTTTTATCAGATAAGAGCAGGATAATGTTCAGCTACTGACAGTTCCCACTGATAAAGGGAACATAATTCAGCAAAGACATTTTGAGGAACAAAGTAGCGTGGAAAAAGAGCAAGCGTTAACCATCTTGGGACTGGATTCCGACTCCAGTCTACAGACTGCTGAAATGGCCTACCAACTGATGTGGGATGAGTGCAATTTCACCATTGATCAATCCAATTCAGCGCAAGAGCGGTTAGAGAGCCTCAACACCATGCAGTACCTCGACAGTGCCGTTACTCTGTTACGCACTGCCGCCAATCAACAGCGCGATGATGAGCCGAATTTTGCCATCGACAGCGCTGAAACGGTGGTCATTCCTCCCACCGGAGCTACCCTACGTCGCACTCAAGCTCCTGACTTAACCTTGGCCGATACCTCAGCCATTGATCTTGAGTTAAACGCCGGTGCTGCCAAATCAGCAGCCATCAAACCTGAGGCATCAGAGTCAGCCGTCGATGACGAAGACAGCAACCCTACACTGATGGCACCTCAACAAGCGGATCTCGAACAACAACTGGCTCAAGATGCACGCAAAACATCGCTCTCCAAACGCGAACAAGTGCGCAAAGAGCAGACCCAAAACGCCCCTCTTGATCTGAATATGGACAAAACTCTGCTCGGCAGACGCAGCGCTGTCAGCCCAAAACACAAAGCAGAACACGTTTTAGAGCTGAATCAAACCCTAATCAATGGCCGCTACACCATCCAAGCGTTTATCGACAAAGGCGGCATGGGTGAAGTTTACCAAGCCTACGATAAGATCCGTCGCCAAGAAGTTGCCATCAAGGTGCTACTGCCAGATCTGGATGAAGACGCTTATGAACGTTTCTTCAATGAAGCTCGTCTCTCCAGCCAGCTCAGTCATCAGAACATCGTCAACGTCTACGATGTGCAAAAAGACGGCGAACTGATTTTTATGAGCATGGAACTGCTCAAGGGCGAAAATCTACGCCATCTCATGCGCCGTCAACAACGCGCCAATCAAGTGGTGCCGGAAGCTGAAATCCATCAGCTGGCCATCGCTATGAGCAGCGCCTTGCGTTATGCCCACAAAAAGATCATTCACCGTGACATCAAACCAGAAAACATCTGGGTAGGTGAAGATGGCCAAATCAAACTGATGGATTTTGGCATCGCCCGCACCTTCTCTCATGAACAAGCCATTCAGACTCGCACCGTCGCCGGTTCGGTACGTTACATGGCACCCGAACAACTGGGCAGCGGTGATGGCACCCAAATGCTGGAAATCGACAGCCGCGCGGATCAATACGCCCTCGGCGTGATTCTCTACGAACTGCTCAGCAACACCCCATTGTCCGGTCGCATCACCCCATTGCATGAGATCAACGCTGACATCAATGAACAGTTGGCCGCCATCGTCGAAAAAATGCTGGAAGGCAAAGCCGACAATCGTTTTGCGACCACTCGTGAACTGCATGAAGTGCTGCAAGAACCCTTGAGCAGCAACAGCCTGTTCTCACAGCTCTCTGCAAAAATCAATAAAATGGCACATGAGGCGACTGAAACGGATGGCTTGGTCTCAAAATTTGCTCCCAAACTGAGCAAATTCTTTTCGCGGAAATAACGAACTGATCTTACCCAATCCGCCAACCTAGTCTTCAAACAATCTGATTCAGCGGTTTATCAGCCAAAAAGGCTTCGATCACCGCTATCACTTCAGCACAAAACGGCTCTGCACCAGCGGCCAAGGTTTTGTCACCGCAATCACAGACCACAATGCCCTGCTCTGCTGCCAGCTCTTTTGGAAAAGAGACCGTGCTGCGACCACCCACCACCAACAGTCGAACCCGTTGCATCTCAGACAACATCGCCGCATCAATCTCAGTGCCAATCGAGACCACCACCTCCATACGAAACACTTGGTCAATAATGCCTTGCCTGTCCAAATCCACATACTGCTCCCAACCGTATTTGTAGAGATCCAGAGGTGGGAAATCCACATCCCGAGGCAAGTGTTGGCTGTCGATCACGATCACTTTTAACAAAACAGAACTCCCGTTACAGTTGAGCTGAGGCAAAAACAAGCTATTATACGACCAAAAACCGAATGCTATACTCAATAACTTTTAGGCGGCTCTCAAAATCATGAACTACTGTAGCCACTGCGGTCACTCTCTCAGCCAACGCATTCCCGATGGCGACCATCTGCCGCGTTTTATCTGTGACCAATGCGACACCATTCACTATCAAAACCCCAACAACGTCACCGGCTGCTTGCTGGAGTGGCAAGGCAAAATTCTACTCTGCAAACGTGCCATCGAACCCCGCTACGGCCTCTGGACACTGCCTGCTGGGTTTATGGAGAATTCTGAAACGGCAGCGCAAGGCGCAGCACGGGAAGCCTACGAGGAAGCGTTTGCGATGGCGGAAAACCTCAAGCTTTACAGCCTTTTTAGCCTGCCACATATCAGTCAGGTCTACATTTTGTTTCAAGGGCAGTTGAAAGATGGGGTTGCCAAAGCAGGCAGTGAAAGTCTGGAAGTACAGCTCTTCTCGGAAGAGGAGATTCCGTGGGATGAACTGGCCTTTCCGGTAATCACCGAGACCTTAAAACTCTATTTTCAGGATCGAAAACGGGGGACGTTTCCGGCTCACAGCGGCCATATTATTCGTGATGATAAACAAAAATTGCAGATTTTTCATGATTAGATCCCTCCCGCTTCTTAAGACAGTCGGCATAGGGG
>CAZTQX010000099.1:0-9061 GCA_964615985.1 uncultured Gammaproteobacteria bacterium
ACAATGGAAGGGTTTTGGTCCCTGCTCCGTTCTTGGTTGAGACCCCACCGAGGGGGTTCTCAAGAAAAGCTCCCGCTCTATTTGAGCTTTTTTGAGTTCACGCACAACGTGAAAAAACGAGGAAAGCCGTTACTTCCCTCTCTGTTGGGGCTATTGTTCGGCTAAGACCTAGGAATCCATTAAGAGCCAATTTTAAACAGCCTTGTGGCCATCCTCATCTACCTAAAAACCAAAGATCTCTGTTCTCTTAAAGAATCAGGATATTCGTGAATAGTAATTTTATGTGCATGCATTAAAATCTTAAGACCCCGTTAAGCAAGTGAAATTTGTGACTTTGTGTATGCTTATCTTGTTAAGGATAGATAATGGCTCTACACTGCCAAGCAAAGAACAAGCTCTAATAAATAACAATGTTCTTATAAGACTTTGATTCAACTTAAAATTACTTAAGTTCAATAAACAGATAACAATTGACCAGCCAATTTTTTGACGGTAGATTCTCACCACATAAAAAAATCGAGTCAACCTCTTGATCTTAATAAAACAGAACTTACCTAGACTATTATTGCTCCTCTTTGCAGTGCTGTTCATCAGCTTTAGTCCTGAAGCTCGTTCCGAGTTGCAAGAAAACCAGCTTTCCTACTTGCTCGACTCCCAAAACCTCACCATTGATGAAATCACATCTCTAGATGAAAATGCCTTTATCCCTATCAAAACAGAGCAAGCGCTGAACCTCGGTTACAGCCGCGATCAACACTGGATCAAGTTAAATTTGGCCGCTGGTAGCTGGTTTGTTGAAGTCGCCTCCCCCCTGCTGGACAAGGTCACTCTCTACCAGCAGGATCAAACAGGCCACTTCACGACCCGTAACGCCGGAGACCACCTGACTCGCGGCGCGCAGCTCAACTTTAAAAACCCACTGTTCTACATTGAGCCGCATACTTCACGACAGCTCTTTCTACGCATCGAAAGCGAAGGCACGGTACAGATCCCACTGCGCCTCTACACCCCCATTCAGTTTTCCGAACACAAAACCGCCGAAGAGTACGGCTTTGGTCTCTACTACGGCATTATGTTAGTGATGGTGCTGTTTAATTTCTTTCTGTTTCTGTTTGTGCGTGACAAAGAATATCTCTTTTACGTCTTCTACATCAGCAGTTACATTTTGCTGCAAGCCAGTCTCAACGGTTACGCTGCTCAGTATCTGTGGCCAGATGCACTCGATTGGATCGCCAGAGCACCGGTTTATCTGATCAATCTGGTTATTCTAAGCGCCATTATTTTTAGCCAGCGTTTTCTTAACACCGCTCAGTTGGCACCACGCCTCCACCGACTGCTCAACGTCATCAATATCGCCGCCCTATTCGGCCTGTTGCTCGTCTACACAGCCCCCTATTATTGGGCTGCGCAATACGCCAACGGCTTGGGTCTGATCATGGCTCTGGCCGCTCTGAGCAGTGGCCTCTACATGCTGCTACACGGCTATCGTTCAGCGCGTTATTTTGTCATCGCTTGGGTGGCATTCTTAATCGGCGTGTTTGTCACCTCACTGATGTATCTTGGGGTGCTGCCCTACTCGCCGCTCAACGCCTACGCCATGCAGATCGGTTCCGCACTGGAAGTGGTGCTGCTCTCCATTGCCTTGGCAGATCGCATCAGCAGTTTGAGGGCGAAAAAAGAGCAGGCTGAACAACTCAACCGTAACTTGAAACAGAAAAACAGCGAACTGGCGGAGCTGGCCTCTCACGATGGCCTCACTGGCCTTTTCAACCGCAACATCTTTATGCAGCAGCTCACACTGCTGATGGCCAACGCTCAACGCTACGAACATCCACTGACTCTGGTTATGATTGACTTGGATCACTTCAAACCGGTCAACGATCTTTACGGTCATCAGATGGGGGATGCGGTACTGCAACAGGTGGCGCATGTTTTGGAAAAGAGTAAACGCGCTTCCGATATGGCGGCACGTTACGGAGGAGAAGAATTCATTCTGTTGCTGCCCCACGCCGACTGCCAACTGGCCTGCACCGTGGCAGAGCGGGTACGGGAACAGCTGCAACAGATCCATTTTGAACAGCATCCTGATCTAAAGATCAGCGCCAGTTTTGGGGTCGCCTGTCACGATGCTAGAATTGATCGCAGCATTGAGGATCTGATTGAACGTGCTGATGTGGCACTTTATCAAGCCAAAGACCAAGGGCGCAATCGGGTCTGTATTCAAGCGGCTTAGTGCATCTCCATTTCGTAACAACACATTCACCAAAACCAGCGCATGAGCTGTAATCCCCTCTTTCCGATCAGCAAACCCCATCCGCTCCGTGGTGGTCGCCTTAAAATTCACCTCCGAAACCCCAACAGCATCTTCAATGCACAGCAGTTGGTCGTATTTCGCCACCCGACCCTAACGGGAGAGAGAACCGGCTTTTATCTGACCGGAGTTGGTCGAATTCCTGCCATTTCGATCTCAAAAGCACGTTCCCAGCTCACCTGGATAGTGACAGACATCGGTGAAAGTACCTCCACGATCAATCCAAAATTGCCAACGGGGCCAGAGGGGAGCGCTGTTTTCATGATGCCGAACCGAGTTTAAAAGGCGGCAGTTTAGCTTATTTTAGGGTCTGTCTATCTTGGTTGTTTGGGGTGGTATGCGGTTGCCCCCTGTGTCAGGATAGTTGTCCGGTGAGTTGAACCAGTAAACTTAACTTTTAGGGGGCGGAAAGTAACCAAGCAATGCCACACTACAGTGAATAATTCAAAAAGCACCGCACTGCTAGAAATTTAAAATTCAGCCACCAACACCACCGCATGAGCGGCAATCCCCTCCTCCCGCCCCGCAAAGCCCAGCCGCTCCGTGGTGGTCGCCTTAACATTCACCTCTGCAACCCCAACACCCAAATCCAGCGCCAAATTCTGTCGCATCGCTTCGATGTGCGGAGCCATCTTCGGCGCTTGAGCAATCACGGTCAGATCCACATTGCCAACCCGATAACCCGCCTCTTTGACCAACGCCACCACTTGGCGCAACAAACCGCGACTGTCAGCATTTTTAAACGCCGGATCGCTGTCGGGAAAGTGACGGCCAATATCCCCCAACGCCACCGCTCCCAACAACGCATCACAAAGGGCATGAATCGCCACATCGCCATCGGAGTGGGCTTTAAGCGCCTGTGAATGAGAAATTTTCACCCCACCCAGAGTGACAAAATCGCCTACTTCAAAGGCATGAACATCGTAACCGTGACCAATACGAGGTAAATTCACTGCCACCAACTCCTAAGCCTGATGATTAATATGCAAGTTTCTAAAGACGGATTCTGGATCAACCATCACCAACTTTAACAATACTTTTGCAGGCCCTGTCGGATGACGATGACCCTGCTCCCAGTTTTGAATGGTGCGTAAACTAACGCCAATCAAAGCGGCAAATTTAGATTGAGAAAAACTAATGCGCTCTCGAATAGCCTTTACATCTGGCTCTTCAAATGTGTATACATTGGATGGCTGCATTTCATCCCGCATGATTTTTCCAGCCTCTTGAACGCTGGTTAATAGCTCGTCAAATAGTTCATTATCCATTTCCAAACTCCTGTTCTACGAGTTTTTTCAGCATTGACAATTGCTCTTTGGTCAAATCACTGCATTCATTTTTAGCATAAGCGAACAACATATAAATTTGATTTTTATTCGTTGCCCAATAGTAAATAACCCTAGAGCCACCACGTTTTCCTCTACCACTGCCGCTCCAGCGCACCTTCCTTATGCCACCACTTCCTTGAATTATTTTTCCAAGATCGGGCATAACAATCAGTTCATTTTGAAGCTCTCGATAACACTCTTTATCCATTAACTCTTTGATCTTTCTGGAAAACAATCGTGTTTCTATAATGACCATACGAAATTATACGTCAACGACGTAGCTTGTCAATTTAACCTCTTCAAACGCATGAACATCATAACCGTGACCGATACGAGGTAAATTCACTGTTCCAACTCCCTCTTCTGCTGCGCCAAATAAAGCTCCGCCAAGGCGAGATCTCGTGGCCGCGTGATTTTAATATTATCCTCAAAACCTTCCACCAACTTCGGCTTCAACCCCACCAACTCCATCGCCGAAGCATCATCGGTAATATCAAAATCCTCTTCGATGCAATGTTCAATGGCACATCGCAACGCCCCCAAACGGAACATCTGAGGAGTCAGTGCGTGCCACAAGCCCTCCCGATCAACGGTCTCGCTCACCTCAGCACCCTCAGCCATCGCCCGTTTCATGGTGTCGCGCACCGGCAGCGCCAGCAGACCACCCACCTCATCATCGCCCAACTCACTCAGAAGACGATCCAGATCCTGACGACGCAGACAGGGACGCGCGGCATCGTGAACCAAGACCCAATCGTCCTCATCGGCTGTTTGCGAGAGCTGTTGCAGGCCGTTCAAAACCGAATGAAAGCGCTCCTTGCCTCCAGTAGCCCGTTGAATTTTGGGATGTGAAGCCAGCGACAACTCAGGCCAATACGCATCCGACTCACCCAAAACCACCACCACCCCTTCAATTTTAGGGTGCTCCAAAAAAGCGGCCAAGGTCTGTTCAATCACGGTTTTGTTTAACAAAGGAAGATATTGTTTAGGACAGTCGGCTTGCATCCGCTTACCGACACCGGCAGCGGGCAGCAGCGCCCAAAAGGTCTGTTTTGACATGGAAATTTACTGTGGAAATAAAGAAGGTGGCGGATCGCCAATGACTTGAAAGAAGGTCTCACCCTCTTTCACCATCCCCAGCTCGTAACGGGCGCGCTCTTCAACGGCACCCACACCCTGCTTGAGATCTTTTACCTCAGCAGCCAACACCGCGTTGCGCTCTTGCAACTGCTGCACTTGCTGCTCTTTTTCGGCCAAACTCTGACGCAAACGCCACACCTCAGCCAAACTGCCACCACCCACCCAGAGTCGATACTGCAAACTAAAAAGCAGCACCAGCATGACCCCAATGATGATGGCAAACTTCATAACGTCTTAGGAAAACGCTTTGGCACCTGGATAGACGGCACGATCACCCAACAGCTCTTCAATACGCAGCAGTTGGTTGTATTTTGCCACCCGATCCGAACGAGAGAGAGAACCGGTTTTGATCTGACCGGAGTTGGTCGCCACCGCCAGATCAGCGATGGTGGTGTCTTCGGTCTCACCGGAACGATGGGAAACCACCGCCGTATAACCGGCTTTGTGTGCCATCTCGATGGCTTCCAAGGTCTCGGTCAAGGTGCCAATCTGGTTCACTTTGATCAAAATGGAGTTGGCGATCTTCTTGTCGATGCCCTCTTGCAAGATCTTGGTGTTGGTGACGAACAGATCGTCGCCCACCAACTGAACTTTATCGCCCAGTTTGTCGGTCAACAGTTTCCAGCCACCCCAATCGCCTTCGTCCATGCCATCTTCGATGGTGATAATCGGGTACTTGTCCACCCAAACCGCCAAATAATCAACAAACTCAGCCGCTGTAAAAGTACGACCTTCAGAAGCCAGATCATAAACGCCGTCTTTAAAGAACTCAGAGCTGGCCACATCCAGACCCAGAGCGATGTCTTTGCCTGGCTCGTAACCGGCCGCTTTAATGGCGGTCAAAATCACCTCAATGGCCTCTTCGTTAGAAGAGAGATCAGGAGCAAAGCCCCCTTCGTCACCCACAGCGGTGTTCAAACCTTTGTCAGACAAGACTTTTTTCAGCGCATGAAAGACTTCGGTACCGTAACGCAGCGCTTCTCTGAAGCTCGGCGCACCGACAGGAATAATCATAAACTCTTGCAGATCAACGCTGTTGTCCGCATGTGCGCCACCGTTGATGATGTTCATCATCGGCACCGGCAGCGTCACCGCCGCATCACCACCCAACTGTTGAAACAGCGGTTTACCTGCACTCAAAGCAGCGGCATGAGCGTTGGCCAAGGAAACCGCCAGCAGCGCGTTGGCACCGAGGCGATCTTTATTGTCGTTGCCGTCCAGAGCCAACATGCAGCGATCCAGCGCCACTTGATCAGAGACATCAAAACCCAACAGAGCGGTGCGGATTTCGCCGTTGATATTGGCCACCGCATTCAACACACCACGACCCAAATAACGGCTTTTATCGCCATCACGCAGTTCAATGGCTTCACGCACACCGGTGGACGCACCGGAAGGCACCGCCGCCCGACCCATCACACCGGAGTCCAGATAGACTTCTGCTTCGAGGGTGGGGTTGCCGCGTGAATCGAGAATCTCTCTTGCTTTGATATCAACAATCTTTGTCATGTTCATCTCCAGTTGTTTGAACCACGGCTGTTGGCCGTTTTGCTCATGGGTTTACCTTGTGGGTAAAATTTAAATTCGTTTTACGCTTCGCTACTTCAGCAGCTCACTCTCCGGCAAGGGGCGAGATTTCACTAAATGATCCAACTCCAACAACATCTCCAGCAGCCCCTCCATCTTGTCCAGCGGCCACGCATTCGGGCCATCGCTCAAGGCTTTGCTCGGATCAGGATGAGTCTCCATAAACAGCCCCGACACACCGGCAGCCACCGCCGCTCGCGCCAGCACCGGCACAAACTCACGTTGACCACCAGAGACACTGCCCAAACCGCCGGGCTGCTGCACCGAGTGGGTGGCATCGTAGACCACCGGACAGTTGGTCTGACGCATCACCGCCAAAGAACGCATGTCCGAGACCAAGGTGTTGTAACCAAACGAGGCACCACGCTCACAGACCATGATGTTCTCATTGCCGGTGGCGCGGGCTTTATCAACCACGTTCTGCATATCCCAAGGAGCCATAAACTGCCCCTTTTTGATGTTGATCGGCTTGCCCGTCGCCGCCACCGCTTGAATAAAATTGGTCTGGCGACACAAAAAAGCCGGAGTCTGCAACACATCCACCACCTCGACCACCTCATCCAAGGGGGTATCCTCATGCACATCGGTCACCACCGGTAGATGCAACTCGTCCCGCACCTTCTGCAAAATTTTCAGCCCCGCCTCGATTCCCAAGCCGCGAAAGCTGCTCAGAGAGGAGCGGTTGGCTTTATCAAACGAGGACTTATAGATAAAGGCCACATTGAGCCGTTCACAAATCTCTTTCAACTGACCTGCGGTCTCCATCGCCAAGGCTTCGGACTCGATCACACAAGGGCCGGCCATCAAAAACAGCGGCTGATCAATGCCCACATCAACACCACACAATTTCATCGTTAGCGCTCCCGACTCTGGTGATCCAAGGCGGCCTGAATAAAACCAATAAAGAGCGGATGGGAGTCACGCGGGGTGGAGGTGTATTCAGGGTGAAACTGACAGCCGATAAACCACGGATGATCTTCCAGCTCCACCACCTCCACCAGCGAGTCATCCACCGACTTACCGGAAAAAGAGAGACCGGCCTGCTGCAATGATTCTAGGTAATTGTTATTGAACTCATAGCGGTGACGATGGCGCTCCACAATCGACTCTGTCGCGTAAATGTCACGAATCTTAGAACCGTCCTGCAACTGACAACGCTGGCCACCCAGACGCATGGTGCCACCCAGATCCGTGCCCTCGGAACGACTCTCGGTATTTCCGCTCGCGGTCTGCCACTCGGTGATCAAGGCGATCACCGGCTCTGCTGCATCGACGTTAAATTCGGTGCTGTGCGCTCCTTCCAAATCGGCAACGTGACGAGCGAATTCAATCACCGCCACCTGCATTCCGAGACAGATACCCAGATAAGGGGTGCTGTTTTTACGCGCAAAATGCGCCGCTTCAATTTTGCCCTCAACACCGCGATTACCAAAACCACCCGGCACCAAAATGGCATCCAGCTCCGCCAGTCGATCATCGCCTTCGGTCTCAATCTGCTCCGCATCCAAGTAGACAATTTTCACCTTGGTGTGCAGTTTACTGCCCGCGTGAGAGAGCGCTTCATTGAGGGATTTATAAGATTCGGTCAAATCGGTGTATTTTCCCACCATGCCAACGGTCACTTGATGCTGAGGGTGTGCCATCGACTCCACTACCGCATCCCATTCGCGCATGTCCGCAGGCGGAGCTGGAATGTGGAAGCGTTTCAAAACGATGTCATCCATGCCCTGCTTCTTCAGCTCGTGGGGCAGGCTGTAGATGTTATCCACATCAAAAGCGGAGATCACCGCCGCCTCCGCCACATTGGTGAACAGAGCGATTTTACGCCGTTCGTCATCCGGCAACGGGCGCTCAGAACGACAAACCAAAATGTCTGGCTGAATGCCGATGGAACGCAGCTCTTTGACCGAATGTTGAGTGGGTTTGGTCTTCAACTCACCAGCAGAGCTGATATAAGGCACCAACGTCAGGTGCATAAAGAGGGCGTTTTCATGCCCCATCTCGATGCCCAACTGACGAATTGCTTCCAAAAACGGCAAAGATTCAATGTCACCAACGGTGCCACCGATCTCGATCAGGGCAATATCCGCCCCCTCAGAACCGGCACGCACACGGCGTTTGATCTCATCGGTGATGTGCGGAATGACCTGCACGGTGGCACCGAGATAATCACCACGACGCTCTTTGCGAATCACGCTTTCGTAAACACGACCGGTAGTGAAATTATTGCGCTGACCCGTGGTGATGCGCATAAAACGTTCGTAATGCCCCAAATCCAGATCGGTTTCGGCACCGTCTTCGGTGACAAACACCTCACCGTGCTGATAAGGGCTCATGGTGCCAGGATCAACGTTAATGTAAGGGTCAAGCTTCATCATGGTCACTTTCAGACCACGGGCTTCCAACAAAGCACCCAGAGAAGCAGCGGCAATGCCTTTGCCAAGGGAAGAGACCACACCACCGGTAACAAAAATAAATCGTGTCATATTGAGTTCAATTGGGGAGTTAATCCAGTTAAATTAAGGGCGATAAAATTGCCGCGCAGCGTAGCAGAAACACCGCTTAAGCACAATTTCAAAAAAACCGTGATTTATATAACCCCATGATATTTATCATTTTTTACTTTTATCGACAAACCCCTCGACCACCCCGATGCCCACCACAGCGGCCAATTGCCCCGCAATGAAAATCAACG
>CAZTQX010000100.1:0-9007 GCA_964615985.1 uncultured Gammaproteobacteria bacterium
CGCGTGGGCTGTCGGCGTGGTTGGTGTGTTGTAGGGATCAGGCTGCCCCGGGGTGGTCTCGTTGTTGGGTCGTGGGTGGCGTCAGGTGTGGATAAGGGACAGGGGGTGCGGCGGGGGGGGGGGTGATTCAGGTTAGCGGCTGGGGGGTTGGGCAGCCGCCACGGCTCTCGGCGCAAGCGCGTCAAGCGTTGACGGCGGCCACTGAGGTGATCGGTTCTGCGCGCCAGTTGGATTCTTTGGCGGTAGCCGCTGAGCAACGGGTTCTGTTGCCCAAATTGGAGGCTCTGTTGGCGCACCTGCGGTGCGCTGAGGCTGAGGTGGTGGTGTTGGCCTCCGGTGATCCGTTGCATTACGGCATCGGTGGTTTTTTGAGTCGTCACTTTGAGCGCGACCGGCTCACTTTCCATGCGGGACTTTCCAGTATTCAAGTCCTTTGCCAGCAACTGCATCTGAGCCAGCAGCAGGTGGAGGTGGTCTCCTTGCATGGTCGTCCTTTGATCACGCTGCGTCGCCATCTGAAAAAAGGCCGACGGTTGGTGATTCTGAGTGATGCTCAGAGTCAACCGCAGCATCTGGCGCAGGCGTGCTTGGATGCCGGTTTTGGCAATTCGAGCCTCTGGGTCAGTGAGCGGATCGGTTACCCTGAGCAGCGCTTGAGTTCATTTTCGGTGGCCGAGTTGCTGGAGCAGGAGCTTGAGTTTGAGCCGCTGCATCTGAGCTTGATCGAGGTGGCGGGATGCGGAGGTGTGTTGCCGGAGTTTCCAGGCATTGAGGATCAGAATTTTGTCACCGACGGCGAACGAGGGCAGGGGTTGCTGAGCAAGCGTGAGGTGCGTTTGGCGATTCTGTCGCTGTTGCAACCGGCCAGTGGTGAGTTGGGCTGGGACATCGGTGCCGGTTGTGGCGGGGTGGCGGTGGAGTGGGCGTTGTGGAATCGCGGCGGTAAGGTGTTGGCCATTGAACACCACGCCGAGCGGTTGGCGGCTTTGGCGCAGAATCGGAGCAAGTTTGGTGTGGTGGAAAATTTAGAGTTGGTGGCCGGTTTTGCGCCTGAGGCACTGATGGGCTTGCCGAGGCCCGATAAGGTCTTTATCGGTGGCAGCGGCGGGCAGTTGTTGGAGATTTTGCAGCAAGTCTGGGTGCGGTTGGGTGACGGCGGGGTGCTGGTGGTCAGTGCCGTTACCGAGGAGAGCCGTCTGGCGCTGTTGCAGTTTGGCCGTTCGATGCCAGAGCTGGAGAGCGAATCGGTGCAAATCAGTGTGGCGCGGCGCGGTGCGTTGGCGGGGCAGAGTCTTTACCGACCACAACTGCCGGTGACGCTGTTTAAGTGGGTTAAATCATGAGGCAGGGTATTTTTTACGGTGTGGGTGTCGGCCCCGGTGATCCTGAGCTGTTGACTCTCAAGGCGGTACGGCTGATTCAGAGCGCCGATCTGCTCTGTTATTTGAGCAACGAAGCAGGGCATTCACAGGCCAAGGAGATTGCACGGTTGGCGTTGGCGGAGGTCAAGAATCCGCAGCAGCGTGAATTGCCGTTGCCGGTGCCCATGAGTCGTCAGCGTGAGGCGGCCAATGCGGTTTATGATCAGGGGGCAGCTCAGATCGCGGCGGCGTTGCAAGCGGGTCAACAGGTGGTGTTTCTTTGCGAGGGTGATCCGCTCTTTTTTGGCTCTTTTAGTTACCTGTTGGAGCGGCTGCAAGGGGCATTTGAGTGCCGTGCTGTGGCGGGGATCTCTTCGCCACAGGCGGCAGCGGCGGCGCTCTGTGCGCCACTGACCCAGCAAGCGCAGTCGCTGGCGGTGGTGAGTGGGGTGCAGAGTGACGCGGCGTTGTTAGAGGCGTTGGCTCAGCATGACAACGTGGTGATTCTCAAGGCGGTGCAGCGGCAACGAATTATGGCGTTGTTGCGTCAGAGTGGCCGTTTTGAGCAGGCGGTCTATCTGGAGCGTATCGGGCGTGAGGATCAGCGCATTGTGCGGGATCTGCATCAGTTGGAGGGAGACGGAGTCTACTTTTCGCTGTTTGTGGTGCAGCGATGATCCGCATTGTGGCTTTGACCGAAGCGGGGCGGGTGCTGGCGTTGAAGCTAGCAACGCTGCTGGGGGACGATAGCCGGATGTGGTTTAAACCGCAGCCCTTTGGCGAGTCGGTTCGCGGGGCGTTTCAGCGCGGGGAGCGTCTGATTCTGATTTGCGCCACCGGCATCGCGGTGCGGACGTTGGCCAGTGTGCTGGTGGACAAACGCAGCGATCCGCCGGTGCTGGTGTTGGATGAACGCGGTGAGTTTGTTATTCCGCTGCTGTCGGGGCATGAGGGCGGTGCCAACGAGTGGGGGCGTGAGGTGGCGCAGTTGTTGGCGGCGCAGTTGGTGCTGACCACCGCTGCCGATTATCTAAAGCCGATTTACGTTGTTGGCATGGGCTGCGAACGGGGTTGCCCCGTTGAGGTGTTGCAGGATCTGTTGCAGGGCTGTTTGTCCAAAGCCGGTCTGAAGATTGAGCAGATTGAGAGCATCAACAGTCTGGATCTGAAAGCGGATGAAGTGGGGTTGATTCAGTTGGCAGATCACTACGGGCTGCCGTTTCAGACTTGGAGTGTGATGCAGTTGCGGCAAGTGGAGAGTCAGTTGCAGCGGCCATCGCAGTACGTTTTTGAGACCGTGGGGGTTTATGGCGTGGCGGAGTCGGCGGCGCTGTTGGCGGCTCAAGAGGCCAGTGGTGGGGCGGCAGAATTACGCTTGGCGAAAGAGAAAAACGCTCAGGCGACCTGTGCCATTGCGCGGGGTTATGGCTCTTACACCCTCTGATTTATTGAGCTACAATGTAGCTACAACTAGGGAGAATTGTTATGGCTGCTAATGCTGTTGTTCGTGCTCGCATTGATGAAAATATTAAGGAAGAGGCTGCGCTGGTGCTGGCCAGTATGGGGCTGACCATTTCCGATGCACTGCGTATGATGTTGACGCGGGTTGCTAGGGAGAAGGCGTTGCCTTTTGAGCCACTGGTTCCGAATGAAGAGACCATTGCTGCGATGAAAGAAGCTCGAAGTGGCAATGTAGAGTCATTTGATTCACTCGATTCGTTGATGAATGATTTAAATGCTGAAGATTGAGTGAACTGGACAATTTAAACGAGATTACAAACGCGAAATCAAGGGTCGTCATCGAGCGACTTTAGAACAGGATTTAATTGTGATCCTGACGATGTTAATCAAAGAAGAAGGGCTGGCTGAAAAGTATCGAGACCATTTGTTGGCGGGCAATTGGAAAGATCATCGTGATTGTCATATCAAACCCGATTTAATTCTGATTTACCGCCGAGTTGAACAAGGTGTTTTGCAGTTGGTACGGTTAGGATCTCACAGTGAATTAGGTTTATGACAATGAGGCGATATGAGTAAAAAAATCGGCAAACTATTTTTGGTTAGTTCAGGGCCTGGGGATCGAGATCTGCTCACCCCCAAAGCTGCGCACGCGTTGGCGGCCAGCAGCGATTGGGTTGCTTATGGACTCTATCTGGAGCTGTTGGCGGAGTTGAGTGAGGGGAAAACCCACCACGATCTGCCCTTGGGTGAGGAGATTGCACGGGCGCGGTTGGCGCTGGAGTTGGCCGTTGCGGGGAAAACCGTGGCGCTGATCTCCAGTGGTGACATTGGCATTTATGCGATGGCGACTTTGGTTTTTGAGCTGCTGGATCAGCAGCTTCAAGGCAAGGAAAATCACCCTGAGTGGTTACAGGTGACCATTGAGGTGATTCCTGGTATTTCAGCGATGCAGGCAGGATCAAGTCTGGTGGGCGCGCTGCTGGGTCACGATTTCTGCACCATCTCTCTGTCGGATCTGTTGACTCCGTGGCAGACCATCGAGAAGCGCATTCAGTGCGCGGCTGAGGGGGATTTTGTGATCTCGTTTTATAACCCAGTCTCGAAAAAGCGCGATTGGCAGCTCAATCGAGCGCGGGATATTTTGTTACAGCATCGACCGAGTAGTACGCCGGTGTTGTTGGGGCGGCAGTTGAGTCGTCCTGAGCAGGAGGTGAGGATCATTACCTTGGCGGAGCTGGATGCAAAGCAGGTGGATATGTTGACCTTGGTGTCGGTTGGCAACAGTGAATCGCGCCGCATTGTTAATGGGGATAAACAGTGGCTTTATACGCCAAGGGGTTATGCGAAGAAGTTGTAAAAGCCGCTGACTTGGCCGTCAACACTGGCTGGCATAATTAAAGGTTCTTAACGAATCAAATCCTTTAACAACTGCATATCCAGATGTTGTTCTATCGCATCGGTTAAGCGTTCAATCTGTTTCATACGGTTTTGTTGATGATCGGGGCGTGGCTGTAATTTTTCAGCACCCGCCCAATGCAGCAGCGCATCTCGTGCGGAAGCACTATCAAACAGACCGTGTAGATAAGTGCCGATGATCTGTCCATCTTCAGAACAAGCCCCATCGTGCTGGCCGTTATCGAGCTGGGCAAAAGGTTGCTTCAGAGCCGTGCCTTGGGAGTGACCGGCGTGGATCTCGTAACCTTTGATCGCTGCGTTTTCTAACGTCATCCGCCCCTGAACTTGGCGCAGTGTTTTTTGGGCTTGCAAGGTGGTTTCAAACTGCAACAGTCCCAAGGCAGCAAGGCTGCCCGCCGCGCCTTCGATGGCCAGTGGGTCGTGGATTTGGCAGCCCAACATCTGCAAGCCACCGCAGATGCCCAGCAGCTTGCCACCGTAGCGTAAGTGTCTCTGAATCTGTTCTGGCCAACGGTGTTTTTGCAATGCGGCCAGATCAGAGCGTACCGATTTACTGCCGGGTAAAATCAGCAAGTCACAGGCAGGCACGGGCTGTTCAATGGGGACGAATTGCAGATCGACCTGTGGGTGCTGGCGCAGCGGGTCGAAGTCGTTGTGGTTGCTGATGCGTGGCAGTCTCGGCACCACCACCTTGAGCGGTTCGGCGACCAATTTGGTTTGGCGTTGATCAACGCTGTCTTCGGCATCCAGATAAAAATCGCTCAGATAGGGCAATACGCCAAGCACCGGCTTGCCGGTTTTCTGCTCCAACCAATCGAGGCCGGGTTTGAGCAGTGTGATGTCACCGCGAAAGCGATTGATGACAAAGCCTTTCACTCGTTGGCGTTCGCTGGGGGAGAGCAAATCCAAGGTGCCGACCAAATGAGCAAAAACGCCACCACGGTCGATGTCCGCCACCAGAATCACTGGACAGTCCACCGCTTCGGCAAAGCCCATATTGGCGATGTCGCTGCGGCGCAGATTGATCTCGGCTGGTGAACCGGCTCCTTCCACCATGATGATGTCAAAGTTGTCTTGCAGATATTGGTGGGAGGCCAGCACCGCTTGACGGGCTTGGCCTTTGTATTTTTGGTACTCGCTTGCCTGCATGTTGCCAATGGCTTGGCCGTGGATGATCACCTGCGCTCCGCTGTCGGAGTTGGGTTTTAGCAGCACCGGATTCATATGGCTGTGCGGTTCCAGATCGCAGGCGTAGGCTTGCACCGCTTGAGCGCGGCCAATCTCACCGCCGTCCACCGAGACGCAACTGTTGAGCGCCATGTTTTGCGGTTTGAAGGGCGCTACGGCGTAACCCCAGCGTTTCATCAAACGACAGAGGCCGGTGACCAAAATGCTCTTACCGGCATCGGAGGTGGTGCCTTGTACCATCAGGGTTTTGGCGAGGTTGGTTTTGCTCTGTTCTGGAGTCTGCGTTGCGCTGGCGTGATGAGGCGAATTGTCAGAGAGCGTCTGCAAAGCCTGTTGCAGCCGTTGCCACTGCGGTTCATCGGCGGGCAGTCCCAAACGCAGCGCCTTGGGTTGTTCAAAATAGCGGCTGAGAATGGCCTGTTGTGCCAGTTTTTGGTGCAGTTGTTGGGCCTTGGGGTGCTGAAAATAACGAAACAGAGTCGTGCCGCTGTTGGCAAAACCGTGTTGGTTGAGCAGGTCGTGCAGGCGCTGGCTCTCCTGCGGCAGTTGGCGGCGCATCTGCTCTTGCCAAGCAAAATCCGCCAGCGCCTGCTGGGCGGCCACCCGGCTCGGGCCGCTGATGCTCCACGGGCCGAGGTATTCTTGCACGGTGTTTAGCAGAGTGGGATGGGCGCAGAGAAAACCGACTCGAATCCCCGCCAGACCAAAAAATTTGCCCAGCGAACGCAGCACAATCAACCCTTGTTGTTGGCTTTGAGCGATCAGGCTCTGCTCTGGGGTGCTGTCCATAAAGGCTTCATCGACGATCAGGTAGCCGTTTTGCTGTTGTAACTGTCGATGAAGTTTGAGTAGCAGAGCCGAGCTTAAGAGTTCGCCATTGGGGTTGTTGGGGTTGTTGGGGTTGATGATCACCAAGGCGCTCAGACCGTGCAGCAGGTTCGGAGCGGGGTTGTGCAGTTGGTCGTGGCTGATGCGGCGAATGTGATACCCCGCTGCTTGCCAACGGTGGCCGTGTTCGGCGTAGCTGGGAGTGAGGATGCCGATGGTGATTGCAGACCGCTGCTGTGCCGCAAAGAGCAATTCGGGCAGGGCTTGAATCAGCGCCTGAGAACCGGCGGTGGCGAGTAGATTATCAACGCCGTAGTAATGTTGCGCCGCCGCTTCCAGACCGTCGTGAGTCTCCGGTAGGCGTTGCCACTGCTGGGGTTTGATCTGGGCAACGGGATAAGCGTGGGGATTGATGCCGGTGGAGAGATCAAGCCACTGTTCTGGATCAATGCCCTGTTGCTGCGCGGCTGTTCGTACTCCGCCACCGTGTTTAAGCATCGTTGTCTGGCCAGAGGTTTTCGCTCAGCAGTTCATCCAGAGGACGAGGTTCGCGCCAGCCTTCCAGTTGCAGCATCGGTGCGCTGTAAAAGTGGTCGGTGTAACCAAGACAGAGCACGGCCACCGGTTTGGCACCGCTGGGCATTTTCAGAAGTTCGGCCAGCTTGTGTGGATCAAATAGGGAGACCCAGCCGAGGCCAATGCCTTCGGCGCGTGCCGCCAGCCAGAGGTTTTGAATTGCACAGGCTACAGAGGCGAGATCCATTTCTGGCAAGGTGCGACGGCCAAAAATCTCCCGTTCACGACCGTCGGGGAGCGCGGCCACCAACAGTTCACCGCATTGCAAAATGCCTTCGACTTTCAGCTTTAGGAACTCGTTTTTGCGTTCGCCCAGCGCCTCGGCGGTCAACTGGCACTCCTCTTTGACCAGCTCATAAATCTGCTGGCGCAGTTGGGTGTCGCTGATGCGCAGCAGTCGCCACGGCTGCATCAGCCCGACACTGGGCGCTTGATGAGCGGCTTCCAGCAGGCGGCGCAGCAGTTCTGGTGCGATGGCATCGGGACGAAAATGGCGCATGTCGCGGCGCTCAGCAATCACTCGATAGATGGCATCGCGTTCGGCTGGGGAGTAACGGTGTGGGTTGTTCACGCGGTTAGGCCGAGAGCCGTAACCCAACCAGCTTCTCAACCAATTGCTCGCACTCTGACTGAGTGCCGATGGTGATGCGCAGATAGTGGCTGATCGCTTCAGGCTGTTTGAAGTGACGCACAATGATGTTCTGTTCGCGCAGGGTTTGGCTGATCTGCTCGGCATCCTGTTCAGGATGGCTGACAAAGAGGAAGTTGGCGCTGGAGGGTAAGACTTTAAAACCCAACTGTTCCAGTTGTTGCTGCAACCAGCAACGCGAGTCGATGATCTTCTGGCAACTTTGGGCAAAGTAGCGCTGATCTTCGATGGCGGCGATGGCTCCCGCTTGAGCAAATCGATCCAGTGGATAGGAGTTGAAGCTGTTTTTGACCCGCTCCAGCCCGTCGATCAGATCCCGATGGCCGAGGGCAAAACCGACCCGCAGACCCGCCAGTGAGCGCGACTTTGAGAAGGTCTGAATCACCAGCAAATTGGGGTAGTCGTTGACCAAGCAGGCGGCTGATTCGCCACCAAAGTCGATGTAGGCTTCATCCACAACCACCACTGAATCTCGGTTTGATTCCAGCAGGTCACGGATCTGCGCTAACGCCAATAGTTGGCCGGTGGGGGCGTTGGGGTTGGGGAAGATGATGCCGCCGTTGTCGATGCGGTAATCGTTTAGATCAATCTCTAGGTTTTCGTTGAGCGGGATGCGTTTGGCATCAACTTCATACAGACCACAGTAAACAGGATAAAAACTGTAGCTGATCTCTGGGTAGAGCAGCGGTTTGTCCTGTTTGAGCAGGGCTTGAAAGGTGTGCGCCAAAATCTCATCGGAGCCGTTGCCGACAAAAACCTGTTCTCGGTCGAGTTGGTAATACTCTGCCAAAGTCTGTTTCAGAGCATCGGCATTGGGGTCGGGGTAGAGACGGAGGGTGTCACGAGCCTCGTTTGCCAACGCCACCAGCACCTTGGGGGAAGGCGGATAGGGATTTTCGTTGGTGTTGAGTTTGATCAGTTGGGCGGTTTTGGGCTGCTCTCCAGGAACGTAGGGGGAGAGCTTGGCAACGATCTGGCTCCAAAAACGGCTCATCCCCGATCTCGCATCAGACGATGTTTGTCCCGCTGCCAATCGCGCTCTTTGAGCATCGCGCGTTTGTCGTGGTCTTTGCGACCCTTGGCCAAGCCGATCTCCAGCTTGGCCAAGCCGTGTTTCCAGTAGAGCGCCAACGGCACGACGGTAAAGCCTTTGCGATCCACCGCCGCGATCAATTTATTGATCTCAGCACGGTGCATCAGCAGCTTGCGGGCGCGCATCGGCGCGGGGTGAATGTGGGTGGAGGCGGAGAGCAACGGCGAGATGTGGCAGCCGATGAGCGCCACTTCGCCGTCACGAACAAAGACGTAACTCTCGCTTAACTGCACGCGCCCATCGCGCAGGCTTTTGACTTCCCAACCTTGTAGGGAGAGTCCTGCCTCGTAACGGTCTTCGATAAAGTAGTCGTGTGTCGCCTTCTTGTTGAGGGCGATGGTGCTACCGCTGGATCTGGGTTTTCTTTTTTGTTTGGCCATGGAGCGGCATTATAAGCGGGTTGGTTGTTTTTGTCCTGTTTTTGGGACACCATCC
>CAZTQX010000101.1:0-8955 GCA_964615985.1 uncultured Gammaproteobacteria bacterium
ATATAGTAGCCTTGGCCTCAATACCTAAAAAATTGAAGGAACAAGACAATGAGTTTAAGCAAACATCTCTGCCAACAGGCTCGCCAACTGCTGCAACAGGGAGCCACCCTACTGGACGTGCGTGATCCCAATGAATATGACGCAGGCGCACTGCCCAACGCCATCAACCTACCGTTGCGCTCCATGCCGATGGCGCTGGAGAGACTCTCCAGCAGCAAACCCTATATCATCTACTGCGGTACCGGCATGCGCAGCGCTCGCGCTCGTGAAATACTGCAAGCCTCTGGGTTTAATAATGTGCTGGATCTCGGTTCGTACCAAACCTTACAACGCTGTTAACAAGGAACGTATCATGAAAACTCAACAACTGTTTGATAACAACAGCAGCACCTACAGCTATCTGGTTTGGGATGAAATCAGCAATGAAGCCGCGCTGATTGACTCGGTACGTGAACAAGTGGAACGTGACAGCCAGCGCATTCAAGAGCTGGGCTTGAAGCTCAAATACCTATTAGAGACCCACATCCACGCCGATCACGTCACCGGTGCTGGCGAGTTACGCACACGATTTAACGCCAAAGTGGCCGTGCATCGCAACAGTAACAGCCAGTGCGCCGACCAACTGCTCGACGAGGGAAACACACTCACTCTGGGCGACGAACAGATTCAGGTGCTGCACACCCCTGGGCATACCGATACCGACATCTGCTACCTCATTGACGGAGCCGTTTTTACCGGTGATACCTTGATGATTCGCAGCAGCGGGCGTACTGATTTTCAATCCGGTGATGCCGGATCAGCCTACAACTCCATCACCCAAAAACTGTTCACTCTGGATGATCAAACCCTGGTCTGGCCTGGGCACGATTATCAGGGCTTAACCCAATCCAGCATCGGTGAGGAAAAACAGCACAACCCAAGATTGGCGGGCAAAAGCCGTCAAGAGTACATCGAGATTATGGAGAACATGGATCTGCCTAAACCACGTCACATTGCGGAGTCGATACCAGGAAACATGCGTTGTGGCATCGCCAAGAAATAAACCAGACTAGAACAGGCTGGTCACATAAGCACCTTTGAAAAGAGGTGCTTAACTTTTTAAAATGGTTAGAATCGCTTCCAACTCAATACGGATTTGATGCACCATCTGATGAGACTGGGCGCTGTCCTCTTTGGCTGCTTCACCGGAAAGCTGCAAGCGCGCACCACCGATGGTGTAACCTTGTTCATAAAGCAGACTGCGGATTTGACGAATCAGCATCACATCGTGACGTTGATAATAACGTCGATTACCGCGCCGTTTCACCGGCTTCAGCTCTGGAAACTCCTGCTCCCAGTAACGTAAAACATGCGGTTTCACCCCACATAATTCGCTTACCTCACCGATGGTAAAGTAACGCTTATTAGGAATAGGTGCCAGTTCACTGTTATTGCTGATTTCCAGCATACGCTTCAACCCGTGCTTTCAGTTTCTGTCCTGGTCTAAAGGTCACCACCCGTCGTGCGCTGATGGGGATCTCTTGACCCGTTTTAGGATTACGTCCAGGGCGCTGACTCTTAGTACGCAAGATAAAGTTGCCAAAACCGGAAAACTTCACATCTTGCCCCTCTTCCAAAGCCTGACGAATCTCCTCAAAAAACAGCTCCACTAATTCCTTAGCTTCGCGTTTGTTGAGACCCAGCTCTTCAAACAACATCTCCGACATTACCGCTTTGGTCAACGCCATGCTTTACTCCCTCAGTGTCGCGCCCAAACTCTCCTGTAGATGTGCCAAGATTTTCGCAACCGACTTCTCAACCTCATCTTCCTTAAGAGTGCGCGATAATTCCTGTAAAATCAAGCCTAAAGCGAGACTTTTTCGTCCTGTTTCGATGCCCTTACCACGGTAGAGATCAAACAGACGCAGCTCAATTAAGTAATCAGGAGCCACCTCATGCACACAGGCAGAGACCTGCGCCATCGACACAGACTCGGCCACCACAATGGCCAAATCACGGCGAATGGAAGGAAAACGCGACAGCGGTTGGAATTTTGGTAGCACCCCCTCCAGTAACGCCTCCAGTTCTATCTCAAACAGAAAAGCGCCTTGACTCAAGCCCAACGCCTTCTCAAGCCGTGGATGCAACGCCCCCATCCAACCCAGAGGCTGCCCCGCTTTATAGAGGCGTGCCGATTGGCCTGGATGCAGTGTTGGATGCGCCTCAGATCGATACTCAATTTCGGCAGCGGTGCGACCAAAGAGCGCTTCCAGATCACCCTTAAGATCAAAAAAGTCCACCGTGCGCGACGACTCCGCCCACTGCTCGCTCATCACTGTGCCGCTGATCAGACCCGCCAAACAGCGCGTCTGCTCCAGACCGGTTTCGGTCTGTACAAATTTCAAACCGCTCTCAAACAAGCGCACTCGCGACTGCTGCCGATTTAAGTTGTGCTGCAAGGTTTTCAACAAACCACTAAAGAGCGTGGTGCGCATCACCGCCAGATCCGCCGACAAGGGATTGGCCAACGGCAACGGGGTTTGATCTGGCTCCACCAACGCCTGCAACTCAGGGTCAGTAAACGTGTAACAAACCACCTCCTGATAGCCTCGGTTGACCAAAGTGTCTTGCAGCTGCTCCAAGCCCACTCGCCTTTCCGACTCCAACGTCATCCGTGGACGCAAGGAAGGTTGTGTTCGGGGAATACGGTCGTAACCATAGATGCGTGCCAGCTCCTCCACCAGATCCGCTTCAATGTTCATATCAAAACGGTAGCTGGGGGGCTGAATCGACCAACCGCCTTCAACCGGCTCCAACTGCAAACCGAGACAGGTCAACATCTCCTCCACATCCTCCGCCGCCAGATCGAGACCCAACACCCGCTTGATGCGCGCAGCACGCAACACAATGACCGCTTTTTTCGGCATCGCATTCGCTTCAATGGCTTCGATAATCGATCCCGCTTGACCACCAACGATCTCCAGCAGCAGCGCAGTGGCACGTTCCATCGCCGCCCGTTGCAATTCGGGGTCAACGCCCCGCTCAAACCGGTGCGCCGAATCGCTGTGCAGACCGTAACGACGCGGCTGACCGGCGATCTTCTCCGGCACAAAAAAGGCACTCTCCAAGAAAATATCCCGGCTGCTGTCGGTCACAGCGGAAGCCAAACCACCCATCATGCCCGCCAACGCCAGCGCTTGGCTCTCATCGGCGATCACCAAACTGTCAGCGTCCAGCTCAACTTCATTGCCGTCTAACAAAATCAGTTTTTCGCCCTGTTCTGCCAGACGCACCACGATGCCGCCACTCAAAGTAGCGAGGTCAAAAGCGTGCATCGGCTGACCCAACTCCAACATCACGTAGTTGGTCACATCCACCACCGGCGAGATGGCACGAATGTCCGAACGACGCAGACGCTCCACCATCCACAGTGGCGTTTGTGCCGTCATGTCGATGTTGCGAATCACACGGCCCACGTAGTGTGGACAGCGCTCCGGCGCTTGCAGTGAAACCGACAGCAGATCGTCAATCTGCGCTGCCACTGGCGCAATCTCAATGTCATTCAAGGTCAAGCGGTTGCGGGCGCAAACATCCCGCGCCACACCACGGATGCTAAGACAATCACCACGATTGGGGGTCAGATCCACCTCAATCACGCTGTCGTTCAGCATCAAGTAATCACGAATATTCTCACCCACAGGGGCATCGCTGGGCAACGACATCAAGCCCTCGGCACTTTCGGCCAGCCCCAGCTCTTTCTCGGAACAGAGCATTCCCATCGACGGCACACCGCGCAGCTTGGCTTTTTTAATTTTAAAACCCAGCAGGCGCGCTCCCACTTTGGCACAAGGCGCTTTCATCCCGATCACAACATTGGCGGCACCACAGACGATCTGCAACGGCTCATCGTCCCCAACCGCGACCTTACAGATGCGCAATTTATCCGCATCAGGGTGTTTCTCCAACGAGATCACCTCACCCACCACCACGCCGCTGAACTCCGCCGCAGCCGGAACTACGCCTTCCACCTCCAGACCCAACATGGTGAGCTGAGCGGCCAGCTCATCGCTATTAACTTCTGGGTTTACCCACTCTCTTAACCAGCTTTCGCTAAATTTCATAACGGTTTTTTCACACTAAATCGTTGATTGTTCTGGAGCCACTGAGACTAATTAAACTGCTGCAAAAAGCGCAGATCGTTCTCAAAAAAGAGCCGCAGGTCATTCACGCCGTAACGTAACATCGCCAAGCGCTCGACTCCCATGCCGAAGGCGTAACCGGTGTAAATCTCGTTGTCGATGCCAACGGATTTAAACACCTCAGGATGGATCATGCCGCAACCCAACACCTCCAACCAACCGGTGTGGCTACAGACGCGACAGCCCTCACCAGAGCAGATCACGCACTCAATGTCCGCCTCGGCAGAAGGCTCGGTAAAGGGAAAATAAGAGGGGCGGAAACGAATCTTAAGATCGTCACGTTCAAAATAGAGGTGCAGAAAGGTCTCTAAATGTCCCATCAAATCGGTGAAAGAGACCTTTTTATCCACCATCAAACCTTCGACTTGATGAAACATCGGCGTATGGGTGACATCGGAATCACACCGATAAACCCGACCAGGCGCGATGATGCGCAGTGGCGGTTCTCTGTTCTCCATCACTCGCACCTGCACCGGCGAGGTGTGAGTGCGCAGCAGACGACCGTCTTCAAAGTAAAAGGTATCGTGCATCGCGCGTGCAGGGTGATGCGCCGGAATATTAAGGGCTTCAAAGTTGTGGTAGTCGTCCTCCACCTCCGGCCCCTCTGCCACCTCAAAACCGAGCTGCGCAAACAGAGAACGAATGCGGCGCACGGTGCGCGTCACCGGATGCAGCCCACCGCTATTGATACCGCGCCCTGGCAAGGTCACATCCACCGCTTCGGCGGCCAGACGCGCCATCAGAGCCGCCTGCTCCAACTTCTGTTTACAGGCGTCCAACGCTTGTGCCAACTCACGCTTGGCGGCGTTGATCGCTTGACCCGCCTCTCGACGATCCGCAGCGGGCAGTTTACCCAAGGCTTTCAGTTGCTCGGTGAGCAGACCTTTTTTACCCAAAAAAGCCACGCGGATGTCATCCAGCGCTTTGAGCGTTTCGACCTGCGCAATCTGCTGTTGCGCATCCGTCATCAATTCCGACAGTTGAAGAGACACAGTGGTAGTCCTAACTAAAAAACGAGATTTTGGCAAACAAGGCGCATTTAAACCAGCACACTTGTTTGCCAAAATCTCAATAAAAAGGGGAAAGGTTTCACCCTTTCCCCCAGACCAAGCGGCAGAACATCGGTAACAACCGAAGCTCTTAACCGTTCAGGCTTGCTTTCGCTTTTTCGGCAATTGCCGCGAACGCAGCAGCATCACGCACCGCCAAATCCGCCAACACCTTACGATCCACTTCGATGCTGGCTTTTTTCAGGCCATTCATAAAGCGGCTGTAAGAGAGACCGTTGATGCGAGCCGCAGCGTTGATACGCACGATCCACAAAGCACGGAATTGACGTTTTTTCTGACGACGGTCACGATACGCGTATTGACCGGCTTTGGTGACCGCTTGTTTGGCAACGCGCAACACACGGCTGCGAGCACCACGATAACCTTTGGCTTTCTTCAGAATCTTTTTATGGCGGGCATGAGCCGTTACACCACGTTTTACTCTAGGCATGTTCTATCCTCTCCAGTTTAAGCAAACGGCAACATGCGACGAACCATAGCGGTATCGCAATGCGCAACTTGTGAAGGTGCACGCAGGTGACGTTTCCGCTTGGTGCTCTTCTTGGTGAGAATATGACGGCGATGGGATTGACCCCGTTTAAAGCCGCCGCTCGCGGTGCGTTTGAAACGTTTCGCAGCACCTCGGTTGGTTTTCATCTTTGGCATAGTATAACTCCCGTTATTATCTATAAAGTTTCTGTTCGGCCCAGTCGGAGTCTACTGTGACTCGAACGATGTTACCCACACAAAAATCGTCCCAGCCAACCGCAGTTGAACAGAGACGACCTTTTAAGGTTCTTTTTTCTGGCTCTACTTTTTCCGTGGAGCCATTACCATCACCATCTGACGGCCTTCCATCTTGGCGTACTGCTCGATCATAGCCAGCTCATCCAGATCTTTCGCCACCCGATCCAACAATTTTGCACCCAACTCTCGATGCGCCATCTCACGTCCACGGAATCGCAGAGTGATCTTAGCTTTATCGCCGTTTTCCAAGAAGCGGATCAGATTACGCAGTTTGACCTGATAATCCCCCTCCTCGGTACCGGGACGGAATTTAATTTCCTTAAGCTGGATCTGCTTCTGCTTCTGCTTCGACTGATTGTGTTTCTTACGTTGCTCAAACCGAAATTTACCGTAATCCATAATACGACAAACCGGCGGTTTCGAGTTCGGTACAATCTCAACCAGATCCAAGGTCATAGCCGCAGCAGCGGCGAGAGCTTTATCAATAGTAACCACACCCACTTGTTCCCCTTCGGCATCAATCAGACGCACTTCAGGGGTGGTGATATCACGGTTTCTACGATGCTTTTTTTCAGCAGCGATATTTCAATCCTCCAAAACGGCAAGGCCGTGGCTTGCGATGTCATCATTCAGATGTGCGGTCAAAGCCTCAACAGTCAAACTGCCCAGCTCCTGACCGTCTCGCGTACGCACGGCGACAGTGTTTGTTTCCACTTCACGATCCCCAACCACCAATAGGTAAGGAATACGTTTTATGGTGTGCTCGCGGATTTTAAAGCCGATTTTCTCGTTTCTCAAGTCCACAATGGCCTTAAAACCCAATTTTCTCAGATTTTTTTCCACTTTCTTCACGTAATCCGCCTGTTTGTCGGTGATGTTCATCACCACCAACTGAATTGGCGACAACCACGTCGGCAATTTACCCGCATGATGTTCAATCAAAATGCCGATAAAACGCTCCAAAGAACCCAAAATGGCGCGATGAATCATCACCGGCACCTGTTTTGAGCCGTCTTCAGCAACGTATTGTGCATCCAAACGACCTGGCATGGAAAAATCGACCTGAATAGTACCACATTGCCAAGAGCGGCCAATACTGTCTTTCAACACAAATTCAATTTTAGGCCCATAAAAAGCCCCTTCACCCGGTTGCAGCTTCCAATCAATGCCTTTATCGTCCAAGGCAATCTGCAATGCCTCTTCAGCACGATCCCACAACTCATCCGCACCGACCCGTTTTTCAGGGCGCGTGGAGAGCGCCACGGCCACTTCGGTAAAACCAAAACTTTTATAGGTTTGATAAGTAAGATCGATCAACTGCGAGACTTCCTCTTGCAGCTGACCCTCAGTGCAAAAAACATGCGCATCATCTTGAGTAAAACGCCGCGCCCGCATCAAGCCATGCAACGTACCAGAAGGTTCATTGCGATGCACCACGCCAAACTCGGCAATGCGCAACGGCAAATCACGGTAGCTTTTTAAACCTTGATTAAAGATTTGAATGTGGCACGGGCAGTTCATCGGCTTGATAGCGTAGTCCCGATTCTCAACGTGAGTGCTGAAAATCATGTCACCAAACTTATCCCAATGCCCTGATTTCTCCCACAACGTCCGATCCAACACCTGCGGCGTATGAACCTCTTGATAACCAAAGTCATCCAAAGTCTCGCGCATGTGAGTCTCCACATTGCGATAAAGCTGCCAGCCTTTCTCATGCCAGAAGACCATACCGGGCGCTTCTTCTTGGAAATGAAACAGATCCAACTGTTTACCGAGTTTACGGTGATCGCGTTTCTCCGCCTCTTGGATGCGATAGAGATAGGCTTTCAACTCTTTTTTACTTGTCCAAGCGGTGCCGTAAATGCGCTGCAACATCTCGTTATCGGAGTCACCGCGCCAGTACGCACCCGCCACTTTGGTCAACTTAAAGGCTTTTAAAAATCCCGTTGATGGCACATGCGGACCGCGACAGAGGTCAATAAAGTCCCCCTGCTGATACAAGGAAATGTCCTGCTCGCTGGGAATATCAGCAATAATTTTTGCCTTATACTCCTCACCCATCTCGGTGAAAAACGCCACTGCTTCATCACGCAGTTTCAAAGAGCGTTCGATTTTGGTGTTGGCCTTGGCCAGCTCGCTCATCTTCTTTTCGATGGCAGTGAGATCCTCGGTGGTGAAAGGACGCTCAAAAGCAAAATCATAATAAAAACCGTTCTCGATCACCGGCCCGATGGTCACTTGCGCACTGGGGAACAGCGACTTAACCGCTTGTGCCAACAAATGTGCAGTGGAGTGACGAATCACCTCCAGCGCCTCATCGCTTTTATCCGTGACGATGCTCAGTTGCGCGTCGTCACTCATCAAATGAGAGCTGTCCACCAGCTCGCCATTCACCAAACCTGCCAGCGTGGCTTTGGCCAATCCAGGGCCAATATCCGCAGCCACATCAAACACCGTCACCGGCTGGTCAAACTCGCGTACGCTGTTGTCCGGCAAAGTAATTCTAGGCATCTCTATCAATCCTTTATTTTAGTAGGTGACCCATACGAGAGGCCACGGTTTCATGTGAATGCGATACTACCCCAGCCTCAGAGTGGGAATCAACTGGCAGATCAATATTGAGTGGCACCCAAACCGGCTTCACATCAGCATTGAAACGTTATTCTTGTTCACGTTTTTGACGATACTTTTCCTGAATTTGCTCATCAGCCGCTTCACCACGATCACAACGAACGCAGTTTAAAACCGCACCCAAGACCTGTGCTCGCCCTTCTGCGGTCGTCACCCAAGAGCGATTGATAAACGGGGGTTGATGACGAACATGCTGACCGTGATGACAGGCCAGTTCAGCCACCCAATCTCCCAACTCATCTTGATGGTAACCAATGATTTTTTGCTGCACGCTCAAACCGCCGTTTTGATTCGATTACGCCCCGAATTTTTAGCCTCATACAACGCTTTATCCGCACGCGCCATCAATT
>CAZTQX010000102.1:0-8602 GCA_964615985.1 uncultured Gammaproteobacteria bacterium
TATCTTTTATTATCAATAGGTTGCACGTTATCGGTGGGCTGAGTAGTTACGTTATAGATTAAGGTTATATGAGCATTGTAACGAATATTACAAATATAATTCTGATTAAATGCGGAGTGCCTCTTTCGTTGTCTAGGCGGCTTCGGTAAAGTGTCGCTTCTTTTGATGACGCAACGATGAAAGAGAACACCATGTTAAACAGTCTGTTTGAGTCGCAAATTGCCAGCTTGCCACTGCTGCACCGCGGTAAAGTCCGCGATATTTATGAGATCGACGCGCAGCGAATGTTGATTATCACCACTGACCGAATTTCGGCGTTTGATGTCATTATGCCGACACCGGTCGCTGGCAAAGGCGTGTTATTGACGCAGATCTCAAATTTTTGGTTTCAACGCAGTGCTGATCTGATCCCCAACCAGCTGTTAGAGCTGGATCTGGAATCGTTGCTGCCTGATCCTGCTGAGCGTGCTCAGGCAGAGGGGCGAGCTATTATTGTTAAACGCTTACGGGCGTTGCCGATTGAAGCGATTGTGCGCGGCTACCTTATTGGTTCCGGCTGGAAAGACTATCAGCGTAACGGTGCCGTGTGCGGCCTGAAACTGCTTGAGGGGCTGCAATTATCTGACCAACTTCCCGAAGCGATCTACACACCCTCCACCAAAGCGGCGGTGGGCGAGCACGATCAGAACGTTGATTTTGAGCATACGGTGGCGTTGTTGGGCGCGGAGCGAGCAGCGGAAGTGCGTGAAGTGAGCCTGAAACTCTATCAACAAGCGGCGGAATACGCGGCTGAACGAGGCATTATCATTGCCGATACCAAGTTTGAATTTGGTTTGGACGAGGACGATAATTTGGTCTTGATTGATGAGGTCTTAACCCCCGACTCCTCGCGTTTTTGGCCAGCGGATCAGTACCAGGTGGGGATCAGTCCGCCCAGTTTTGATAAGCAATTTTTGCGTGATTATCTAGAAGGCTTGGATTGGGATAAAACGGCTCCAGGGCCTGAGTTGCCCGCTGAGGTGGTGGAAAAAACCACGCAGAAATACGCCGAAGTGGTGCGACGCTTGATGGCCGAATGACAATGAAAGGTCTGTTTATCACCGGTACCGATACAGGGGTTGGCAAAACCTATGTGGGTGTGCAGATCACGCAGACGTTGTTGCAATTGGGTGTGTCGGTTAAACCTCGCAAACCGCTGGAATCGGGCTGTACTCGAACCGCTGAGGGTTTATTACCTGCCGATGGCAATGCTTATTGGCAGGCGATTGAGGGGCGTGAATCATTGCAAGTGATTACGCCGCATCGGTTTGAAGCGGCGATCTCTCCGGCGCGTGCGGCGCGTTTGCTAGGAGCTTCATTAACTTTGGAGCAATTGAAGCAGGCCTGTTTTCAGGGTGTTGTAGCAGACGATTTTTTATTGTTGGAAGGTGCGGGTGGGTTTTATTCGCCGCTGTTGGACGGTGTTTTGAATGCCGACCTGGCACAAGAGCTGGGTTTGCCGGTGTTGTTGGTGGCTGAGGATCGTTTGGGCTGCATCAATCAGGTGCTGCTGTCGCTGGAGGCGATTGAGCGGCGTGGTTTGACTCTGGCAGCGGTGATTTTGAATCGTGGTCAGATAGGAGCCGACAGGCATCCTGAGTTAAATAATGTTGAAGATTTGCAAGCGCTGGGGGTGAATGTCCATCCGCTTGCGGGAGGGGAGAGCCTCAGTTTGCAGCTGTTGAGCAATTTGTCGAACTTAAATCAGGCTGCTGATGATGCTGCTGATAAATTTGATCGTAACGAGGGTCAGCAGTAAGAAGGTGCCACGGCTGGTCCAAAGCAGAGCGGTGTTTTGTTGTCTCATTTTTATTATCCTCAAGCGTCTGTATTAATTATTGTTTGTTACGTCGTTTGATGGGGTTAGTTTATAACCGTCATAACGACTTGGCTGAGGTTTGTATCACACATTTTGTGCCAATCTCTTCACATAAAAAGAGATTAACTCATTGAGTTGATATGGTTTTATGGGCAACGCAGCTGTTTTGGTGACCAACGGTGACTCTTTTACCAGCTCCGAACACGGCCTGTGTCCAGATGAACAAACTTTATTTTACCGTTGGGGTAATAACCGACCCCACCCGCTTGCAGGCTGAGCGCGGCTTGTTGAATTTGACGTAACTCTCGATCCGGTAGAAAGAAGTCAATGGCGCGCCCTTGGGTGTGCAGGCTGCGTTTGGCGACGTTATGGCTGCGTCGGTGCAGTTTGGCGTTGGTTTTTTGACTGCGGTAGGCGGAGATGATGTGCAGTGGTTGACGGCTGCCGAGTTTTTGTTGGGTGCGGTAGAGCAGATCCAACAGCTTGGGGTCGATCTGAGTTACATCGCCGGTACGATGGTCGCGCAAGAGGTGATTGATGGCGGTCAGTTCTGAAGGTTGATAGCGCCCCTCTTGCCAATAGGAGCTGCTGAGTTTCTTCTCGGTGTGCAGATTATAAAAATGCAGTTGGCGTGCGGGGCTTGGGCGTTTGGCCAGAGCGGGCGTGCTGATAAAACCGGCGGCCAGCAGCGTGCCAAACTGCAAAAAATGGCGACGGCGGCGGTTGTGAGCGTTTGTCATTAGAGTGTGGCTTCCTTGTCTTGATTTTGCCATCTTGAGCTAAAACTGAGCCAGTTGCAGTGTTTGGCCAAACAATTTGCGTCCTAATTTTTGATCGCGGTTGTAGATGTCTTGTCGAAAGTGCGCCTGCCCAGAGCCATCCACCCAACTGGTGAAATAGGTCAGGTAGACATTGATGGGGCTGCTCAGCTTGACCCAACGAGTCTGCTTTCGATCAACGACCCGCTGTAATTTTTCTCTGCTCCAATTGCCTTCGTCTTTTAGTAAATAGGTGGCCAGTGCCAAGGGGTGTTCGAGACGAATGCAGCCGGAGCTAAAAGTACGCACGGTCTTTTGGAACAGTTTGCGTGAGGGTGTGTCGTGCAGATAGATGCCGTAGGGGTTGGGCATGTAAAATTTTACTTTTCCCAATGCGTTGTGATCCCCTGGAGATTGACGCAGGCGGTAGGGTGAGCGTTTGGAGAAAAATGCGCTCCACTCGACTTTGTCTAAAGGTATCTCTTCAACTTTGTTGCCATTGACCTTCTGTACATGCATGTTTTTTCGTTGCAAATAGTCGCGGTTTTCTTTGACCTTGGGCAGGATGTCTTTTTTGAGGATGTTGGCGGGGATGTACCAAGAGGGATTGAGAACAAAGTGGGTCAGCTTTTCACTAAAGGCAGGGGTGCTGCGATAGGGTTTGCCGACGATGGCCTTCATATTTAGGGCGGGGCGGTAGTTGTCGATCAGATCCAGCTCAAAACTGACCGTATTGACAAAAATGTGTTTTTTACCCAGTTCGCGGGGTAACCAGTGCCAACGCACCATATTGAGTTGAATTTGTTTGATGCGTTCATTGATTGGGGTGTTGAGGGCTTGTAGAGTCTGTCGCCCCAGTTTGCCATCCGGTTCCAGACCCATGCGTTGTTGAAAGTTTTTTACCGCTTGTTGCAAGGGTTTGTCATAGAGGTTGCTGGTGAGGCTTGAGGTGAGTTGCAGGTCGCCGCTGATCAGCAGTCGGTCTTGCAGGGCGGTGAGGCGCGGGTCTCTGTCACCCAAGGTGGGTGCTTTGCCATTATTGATCGTAGGCCAGCCGCCTGCATCGGCGATGCGGCGGTAACGTGCCAGAGAGGAGCGTAAGGCACGATAACCTGGGTGCGGTGGAGTCAGTGCGTGTAGCAGGTCTTTGATGGCATGGCCTTGTTGCAGGGCGCTCAGCAGTGCTTTGGCATCCAGTGTTGGTGCTTTGATGTGCCAGTTGCCATCGCTTTCGGTGGGGTTGAATATGCCACTGTAAAGATGACTGGCGAGGCCAAAAAAGGCATCGCTGAGCAGCAGCTCTTGTTCGGCTTGCAGTTGTGGTTGCTGTTTGCGGGAGAAACTGCGCCACTGAATGCTTAGGCGGTGATAATCTTGCTGTGATAAGCCTTCTTCATCGGCGATTTTTAGAGCGGAGAGCAGCTCTTTGGCGATGGGTCGCAGGCCATTTTGGTCAAACCAAATGGGTTGGTAGTGGCGTTGTTGGTAGAGTGTTTTCAGCAGTTGGGGAACGTGCAGTGATTCTTGTTGTAGGGAGAGCGGGCTTTTTCCAGTGAGCCAATCACGGCTGAGAAGACGAATGTTTTCCAGTGATGAAGTGGCCGCTTGAGCGTTACCTAACATTATAAAAATGCCAAGCAGAAGCAATAACGCTTTGTTTTGTCTATAAAAACAGAGTTTCATAATAATTGATCTGTGACTTTGGTTGTGAAAAAGTCACTGCTCTGCATTATTTTCATTTTATGAACAATGGCTTATAAGACTTTCTTAATCCTATCTCGACAGGATGGAAACTTTTTTAAGCTTACCTGAAACTGTGATCAATTTCACAGGTTCTTATTTCCTTTGATGATCTTGGAGGCACAGATGGTTGTTGACCGGAGTAATTTACCCGTTTGGATTGAGTGGCTGGCACAGGATGAGAGCGGTTGCTGGTGGGGTTTTGAGTGTGAGCCAAATGAGGGTGATTGTTACTGGTATGAAAACGAAGTGGGGCGTTATCTGAAATTGGCCGATGGCGAGAGAAACCCCGCTTGGCGGGAGAGTTTGCAACGTCGATGAAGTGGAATCGGGCGCGTCGTTCAATTCGTTTAAAGGGCTATGACTACTCGCGGTCGGGGCATTATTTCATCACAGTCTGTACCCAACACCGCGCCTGTTTATTGGGCCATATTGATAACGGGGCGATGTTGTTAAACGATGCTGGTCGGATGGTTGAAAATCAATGGTTGGTTTTGCCTCACAGGTTTCCACACATTCGGTTGCTGCAACATGTCGTGATGCCAAATCATCTGCACGGGATCATTCATTGTAGGGGCGAACCTTGTGTTCGCCCAGAGAATCATGGGATGGATGAAGGTTTGGGGGTCAACCATGATAAGGGCGAACACAAGGTTCGCCCCTACGGAACGGGTTTGGGTTCGCTGGGACGAGTTGTGCAGGCCTTTAAATCCATCACCACTCATGATTATATTTTCGGTGTAAGAAATGAACATTGGCCCGCTTTTGAGGGAAAATTGTGGCAGCGTAATTATTGGGAACATATTGTTCGTGATGAAGATGACTTTCAGCGTATTTCCGCTTACATCAGGGATAATCCTGCTTGCTGGGTTGGCGATAAATTAAACCCTGATCAGGCTTTCCCGTTTTGATTAGCGACCTTAAATTTCCACATGAGATCATTCACTGTAGGGGCGAACCTTGTGTTCGCCCTGTGATTGATCGTGGATTTAAAATGGGCGGCCAGAAATTACAAGGGCAGCCACAGGGGGCTGCCCCTACGGGATGGATTTGGGCAATCGGGGATCAGCGGCTTTTCTCAATGCGATTTTGCCATTGATTCAATACCTCAGCAGGGCAGTCGCCTTCAACGCATTTCACCAAATAATCGGCTTTGTCGCAGTTCTCTGAGCAGTAGCTGATTTTATAGCGACCACACTGTTTTGACTTGTGTTCAAACTCGGACACACATTGAGCGTAATAATCATCACAAAGAGCCTCTTTTGAGGCGGGTTTTTGTTGCTTGATTTGGTTGATGTTGTTTTGGTGCAGTTGGCAGCTTTGAGCGCAGTGTTGAGATGATTTTTGCGCTTGCTGATATTCAACTTGTTTGCGTTGAAATTTTTGTGGACAAGAAAAAACACCGTTATTGATGGCGCAGTTCTGTTGCAGATAGTGGGAGAGCTGTTCTTCTTGACGATGAAATGCGGCGCAGTGCTGATCGCAGGCGGTGTAGGCTTCGGTGGCATCCAGCAGGGCGTGATTGTAGTTGGCCAACTGTTCTTGATAGAGCTGTTGGTGATTGATCTTGCAGACGTCCACTTGTGATTTGTGTTGAGTGCGGCAGCGCAGATTGACCTGCTGGGCTTGGTAGCGGCAGTTTTTGGCGTTGTCTGGGTAGAGGTCTTTGATGGCGTATTTGGGCGAGCAGGCTGACAGTAGCAAAATCCCAGTAAGCAGAAGTAGGGATAAGCTGCGTTGAGTGATAAAAGAGAATGGGCGGCTGCTCATGGCAATGATTCCTGATAGTGGAGGCAGAAATAATACAACTCAAATGCCACTTTCACCTGAGTGGCTATAAAAAACCTGACAGACCGCGTTTGGATGCTGCGTTCAACCACGTTTGTAGGATCTTGATTTCAGTGGTTTGTTCTAAGTGGCTCAGATCTTTCTGGCCGCTTTTTAGGTGTCGATAGGCTTGCTCGACGATTTTAAACTCAGCGCCTTTGATGCCGTTGCGGCGCAGGCCGACGCTGTTGAGGCGGTAATGTTTCAGCGGTTGTCCGGCGCTCATGGTGAAGGGCAGGATGTCTTTGCGGGCGATGGTAAAAGCCGCCACCATTGCGTAAGCACCGATGCGGCAAAATTGATGAATCAGCACCCCGCCGCCCAAAATGGCGCGTTCGCCAACGCTGACATGCCCCCCCAGACAGACGTTGTTGGTGAGGATCACATGATTCTCCACGGTGCAGTCGTGGGCGATGTGGCTGTTGGCCATCAGATAAGTGTGGCTGCCAAGGCGAGTGAGGCGTTCGTCTGAGGTGGCGCGATGGATGGTGACCCCTTCACGAATGACGTTGTGATCGCCGATCTCGACCCATGTTTCTCGTTGATCAAAACTGATGTCTTGCGGCAGATCCCCCAACACCGCGTGGGCGTGAATTTGATTGTTGCTGCCCATGCGAACGAAGTTATGAATCACCGCATGAGGACCGATCTGGCTGTCATCGCCGATCACCACATGATCGGCGATGATGGCGTAGGGCTGGACAGTGACCCGTTCGCCCAGCTGGGCTTTGGGGGAGACGATGGCGCTGGGGTGGATTTGGCAGCTCATAAACGGGTTCTCTGGCGGTTAACGATTGAGGCTCAGTTTACCACCCTGCACGGAGAGGTTGGCTTCGCCGTCGAGCAGCGCTTGCAGATCGGCTCCAATCATTTTATTACGCCAGCCACTGAGCAGGGTCAGCTCTTTTTCGCCTTGAATAAACTTCAGCAGCTCTTTGCGTTGGGTGATGACGTTGGGGTTGAGGGCTTGCTCTTCGGCGCGTTGGCGCACCATCGCCATGAGCAGATCGGCCACGGCTTCGTGTTCGGCTTTGGGGCGCTGCTTTTTCATAAAGGTGGGCAGCGGTTGCGGTGTCTGCTGGCGTGCATCGCTGATGACGTTGAGCAGGGTTTTGGCGGAGTGTTGTAAAAAGCGTTCGGAGAGACCGCGAATGTGACCCAGCTCGGTGCGGTTGTCGGGTTTTTGCATGGCCAGATCGAGGATCACTTCGTCTTTGAGCAGCCATTTGCGCGGCAGATTTTTTTTCTGCGCTTGCTCTTCACGCCAGACGCAGAGTTGTTGGGCAATGGAGATGGATTCGCCGCGCAGTCGTTCCAGCCCGCGCAGTTTTTGCCAGATGGTGTTGGGGTCAATTTGATAGCGGCTGGTGTCGGTGAGGGCTTGGAAGTCGTCGTCCAGCCAGCCGAGGCGATCTTTTTGTTCGAGTTGTTGTTTGAGTTTTGTGTAGATTTGCCCCAGATAAATGACATCATCGGCGGCGTAGTTGAGCTGTGCTTCGGGCAGTGGACGACGGGTCCAGTCGGCGCGGGAGTGGGCTTTTTCCAGTTGCACGCCGAGGACTTCGTTGACCAAGTTGGCGTAGCCGATTTGTTCGTTGTGGCCGAGCAGGGGGGCGGCGATCTGGGTGTCGAAGATGGGGCTGGGCAGGCGACCGTTGAGTTGAAAGAGGATTTCCAGATCTTGGCTAGCGGCGTGGAAGATTTTGGTGATGTTGGGGTCATCGAACAGCGGCAGCAGCGGGTCGAGGTTGGGCAGCTTGAGGGGATCAATGCAGGCGGTGATCTCGTCGGTGCCCAGTTGCAGCAGGCAGAGCTGTGGGTAGTAGGTTTTCTCGCGCAGAAATTCGGTGTCCAGGGCGATCCAAGGGACATTCTGGAGCTGCTGGCATAACTGTTCGAGGGCGGAGGGGGTGTCGATGTATCGAATAGGGTTTGCGTTCATGGCGGCAGAATAGCAGGCTTGCTGGTTTCTGGGTAGGGGGTGGTTCAGAGGTTGGTGCTGGAGGGCTGGCTTGTGTAAGGCTTGGTTTCCTACTATCCTGAATCCTTTCTTATCCGGATAACACATGGTTACATTTCTTTCGATACATCACATTTAACGAGGTAGTATGTATTTATCTAAAGACAGAATGATGGATTCAATTAGTGAGCAGCTAGTTAATTTGTCAAAGTTTGTACTGATACAAAATCAAATGGGACGAACCGACATTAATATCGGTTCAGAAGACTTCTTCTGTCAATTGATAAACATGATTTATGGGTTCAGGCTCCACAACATGAATCAACTACAAAGCAACTACCCGGCGATTGACTTGGCTGATGAGAATTCTCAAGTATGTTTTCAGATTACTTCCGAAAACACAAAAAGAAAAATAAAAAGCACTATTGAAAAATTGTAACTACTCAGCCCACCCTGACA
>CAZTQX010000103.1:0-8107 GCA_964615985.1 uncultured Gammaproteobacteria bacterium
TCCAAATATTATCATTTAAAATCAATTACTTGTATGGCTGAGTAGTTACAAGAAAGGTATCATTGCGGCTTAAATTTTTGAGGAGTTTGTCATGGCCGAGCAGCGCATTGGAATAAATAAGTTTGTTGAGTTTACCTACCAGATCACTGACGATTTGGGTGAAATCGTTGAGAAGATGGATTTCCCTTTGAACTACATTCACGGTCATGACAGTGGTATGCACGACAAAGTGGAAGCCCAGATGAAGGGCAAAATGGTGGGTGACAAAATCACCGTGATGCTGGAGCCGAATGAAGCCTTTGGCGACTCCGATCCCGATCTGATTTTTGAAGACGATGTTGACAATGTGCCGCCGGAGTTTTGCCATGTGGGTGCTGAGGCGATGTTTGAGAACAGTAACGGCGAGAACAAAAAGTTTGTGGTTTCCAAAGTGGAAAACGGCAAAGTGACGCTGGATGCCAATCATCCGTTGGCAGGCAAAACCGTGGTCTTTAGCGTTGAGATCAAAACCGTGCGCGATGCCACTCGTGAAGAGCTGTCGGGCAAAGTGGCCACCGGTCGTTCATCCGGTGAGCAGTACGGTTTTTCTGAAAATGGTGGTGGCGATAAACGTACCTTGAATTAGTAGGGGCAGGCCCCTGTGCCTGCCCTGTAGAGACAACGCATGCGTTATCTCTACCCGTGTTTTGAATTGATCGCTGGATTGAACAGGGCACCCACAGGGGGATGCCCCTACGGTCGGTGTATTTTCTGTGATTAAAACAACGACGAACTCAACTCATTCACCGCCGCCAACATCTCACCATCATCGGTCAACGCTTGCGCGATGGCACTGGCGCAAGCGGTGACCGGATTGATACCATCGACGATCAATTTTCCCGCATGAACCAACAGGCGCGTACTGGCACCTTCATCCAAACCACTACCCTTCAGATTGCGTGTCATGTGAGCAAATTTCACCAGTTGGCGAGCGGTCTGCTCATCAACGCCGGTCTCTTTCTCGACGATCTTCTGCTCCAGCGTGCTGCTGGGATAATCGAATTCCAGTGCCACAAACCGCTGTCGGGTACTCTGCTTGAGATCTTTGAGCACACTTTGATAACCGGGGTTGTAGGAGATTGCCATGCAAAAATCATCGGGCGCTTCCAGCAGCTCACCCAATTTTTCCATCGGCAGATTGCGCCGATCATCGGTCAAGGGGTGAATCACCACAGTGGTGTCTTTGCGCGCTTCGACAATTTCATCCAGATAGCAGATGGCACCGGCTTTCACCGAAGCGGCCAACGGGCCATCCATCCAGACCGTTTCGCCACCGCTGATCAAATAACGACCCACTAAATCGGCGGCGGTCAGATCGTCGTGACAAGAGACGGTGATCAGTGGACGTTTTAAACGCCACGCCATGTACTCCATAAAACGGGTTTTGCCGCAGCCAGTGGGGCCTTTGAGCAGCACCGGCAGTTGGTTACGATAAGCGGCTTCAAACACCGCAATCTCGTCGCCAATCGCTTCGTAATAGGGTTCGTTTTCAACGTAGTGCTGTTCGGGTTTGATGCTGCGCGCCTTCATAACCGCTCCTTTCTGCCAATAATGAGTTTGGCTCAGAACGCTAACGTGCCGAGCGGGATTAAGCAACCGCAGAATATTAGGGGTTTCTCATGCTCTATTGGGTCTGTTTATCACTGCATCGGAATTATCTATAGGGTATTTATTGCGAACCGGAGTATCTTTGCAGGTTGTATTCACGGGGCTGTGCCATCGTCTTGATGTGAGCAGCCACCTTTTCATCGAGTTTACGGCGTCTTTTTGGGCGTCTGAGCCGTTTATTTTATCCTTTATGGAGGAGTTTAAATGACGGAAGTCATCGCAACCAACGAGACGATCCTAGTGGTCGGTGGTGGAGTCAGTGGTATGACCGCTGCTCTGGAAGCCGCCGAAACCGGCAAACAGGTTGTCTTAGTTGAGAAACGTGCCTTTGTTGGTGGTCGCATTACACAGCTGTATAAATATTTCCCTAAGCTGTGTCATCCCACCTGTGGTTTAGAAATCAATCAGCGTCGCGCCAAAATGAACCCCAACCTGACCATCTTAACGATGGCTCAGGTGACGGATCTGAGCGGCTCTGAAGGTAATTACAGCGCCAAAGTGACCATCAGCCCCCGTTACGTCAAAGACAACTGCACCGCTTGCGGTGATTGCGCCGACGCGGTGGAAGCGGAGTTCGACAACGAATTCAACTACGGTCTGGGCGGGATGAAAAAGCGCAAAGGCGCTTATTTGCCTTACAACATGGCGCATCCGCAAACCTACGTTTTGGATCCGGCGATCATCGGTACCGAAGACGCAGAGAAAGCCAAAGCGGCCTGTAAGTACGATGCCATCGACCTGGAGATGCAGGACGAAGTGTTGGAACTGAACGTCGGTGCGGTGATCTGGGCGACCGGTTGGCGGCCTTACGATGCGGCTAAAATTCAGCCCTACGGCTATGACCGCATCGCCAACGTCATCACCAGCGTTGAGTTCGAGCGCATGATGGACGCATCTGGCCCCACCGGTGGCAAGCTGATTCGCCCCTCTGATGGCAAAGAAGCCAAAGATGTGGCCTTTATTCAGTGTGCCGGTTCGCGTGATCGCAACCATCTGAAACATTGCTCACGGATCTGCTGCATGGCCTCGCTGAAACAGTCCACCTACGTCGGTGAACAGTTTGCCGATGAAGGCAAAGCGACCATCTACTACATTGATATTCGTGCCATTGACCGTTTTGAAGATTTCTACAAAAAGGTTCAGCAGAATAAAAACGTCTCTTTCGTGAAGTCCAAAGTGGCCAACATCATCGAAGACAAAGCCACCGGCAACCCCGTTCTAAAGGGTGTGGATACCGAAGGCTATCACCGTTACGAGCAGCCTCATGATCTGGTGGTGCTGGCGATTGGTATGGAGCCGAGCCTCAACGAGAGCGGTTTCCCAGGCGAAGTGGTGATCAACGAACACGGCTTTATCGAACGTGATGAGAGCAACGGTGCCATTTTTGCTGCCGGTTGTGCGGCGGATGCGCTGGATGTGAATCGTGCGGTGCAGAGCGCCACAGCGGCTTCACTGCGAGCGATCCAAGTGGTGAATCGTGTTGCCGGAACGGAGGGCTAAGCAGATGGCAGATGAAAAGAAAGTAGGTGCTTATATTTGCAGTGGTTGTGGTATTGGCGACCGCTTGGATATGAAGCAGTTAGAGATGACGGCCACCCGCGACGGCAAAGCGAAAGTCTGCAAAACGCACGACTTCCTCTGCTCCAAAGCCGGTGTGCAGATGATTCAAGATGACATCGACAACGAAGGCGTGAACCAGTTGGCGATTGCCGCCTGTTCTCGTCGTGCCAAGGTTGAAGCGTTTAACTTTAGCGGCGTGTCACAGACTCGGATCAACCTGCGTGAAGGGGTGATCTGGGCGCGTCCTGAAGGCGACGAGTTCACCGAAACCACCCAAGAGATGGGCGACGATTACGTCCGCATGGGCTGTCACGAGGTCAAAGCCATGAACGTCCCCACCGGCTCTGAAGAGCAGCCGTTGGTGAGAAGTTTGCTGGTGGTGGGCGGTGGTATCACCGGTTTGACCGCAGCGGTTGAGAGTTTCAAAGCCGGTTACGCTGTCACTTTGGTGGAAAAAACCGGTGCGCTGGGTGGCATGGCTGGGGAGCTTTATAAACGGGTTCCGACCCGTGCCCCTTACGCCGAGCCTGAAGAGACCGGCGTGGCGGAGTTGATTGAAGCGGTCAACGCCGCTGATAAAATCGACGTGCATCTGAACACCACGGTGACCAAAACCGGTGGTGCGCCGGGTCGTTTTGAGATCGACCTGAGTACCGAAAGCGGTGCCACCGAGAGCGTCACCGTTGGTGCCATCGTGCAAGCCAGTGGCATGAAGGCGTACGACGCCAACAAGCTGCCGGAATTTGCTTACGGTAAAAACGCCGATGTGGTCACCAACGTTGAGTTGGAAGCGATGGCCAAAGCCGCCAACGGTGGGTCGCTGAAACGGCCTTCCGATGGCAAAGAGATTCAGAGCGTGACCTTTATTCAGTGCGCCGGTCAGCGTTCTGAAAAAGAGGGTCATCTGGCTTACTGCTCTGGTTTCTGCTGCAATACCTCCATCAAGCAGGCGATGTATTTTAAGGAGAGCAACCCCAGTGCGGATACCACTGTGCTGTTCACCGATCTGCGTACTCCGGGTGCCGGTGGTGAAGATTTCTACCGCTCCGGTCAGAAAAAGGGTGTGATCTTCTCCAAGGGTGTGGTTTCCGAAGTGGTGCCTGGTGATGGCGCTCTGGAAGTCAAATTCAACGATCTGATTCTGGGCGAAGAGACCTCAATGGCAGCGGATCTGGTGGTTTTGGCCACCGGTCAAGTGCCGAACTCCGGCCCTGATCCTTACGCCGTTGCGCCGACCAAAGAAGAAGCTGAAGCTGCTGAAGCGGCGAACACCGTTGAGATCAGCGTCGAGTCGATCCTGAACTTGGATTATCGTCAGGGTACCGATCTGCCGCATCTGGTACACGGTTTCACCGATTCGCACTTTATCTGTTTCCCTTATGAGACTCGTCGTACCGGCATCTACTCCGCTGGTCCGGTGCGTCGTCCAATGGACACCTTGCAGGCGCAAGACGATGCCATGGGGGCGGCGATGAAGGCGATTCAGTCGGCTGAAAATGCCGGTCAAGGTCGTGCAGCTCATCCTCGTTCCGGTGATCTCTCTTACCCGTTGTTCCGCAAAGAGGGTTGTACTCAGTGCAAACGCTGTACGGTGGAGTGTCCGTTTGGGGCGATCAACGAAGACGAACGCGGTTTCCCGCAGTTCAATGAATCTCGTTGTCGTCGTTGCGGTACCTGCATGGGTGCCTGTCCGGTACGGGTGATTTCGTTTGATAACTACTCTGTTGAGACGGTCAGTCAACAGATCAAAAACGTTGATATTCCTGACGAATTTGATGAAAAACCACGGATCTTGGTGCTGGCTTGTGAGAACGATGCCTATCCTGCTTTGGACATGGGAGCCAAAAACGGCTACCACCACAGTCAGTGGGCGCGAGTGATTCCAGTGCGTTGTCTCGGTTCGGTCAACACCGTTTGGTTAACCAACGCTCTGAGCGAAGGTTACGATGGCGTGGTCTTGATGGGCTGCCAGAAGGGTGATGACTATCAGTGTCACTTTGTGAAGGGTTCTGAGATGGCGAGTATGCGGATGAGTAAAATCGCCGATACTTTGCAGCAGTTGAATCTGGAAGCGGAGCGGGTATCCACTTATGAAGTGGCCATCACCGACATCCAACGTGCGCCGCAGTTGATCAATGATATGGCTGACACCATTGAAAAGATCGGCATGAGCCCCTTCAAATTTTAGGAGATCGAGATGAGCGAACTCAATAACGCGATGGTGAATAAGTATCGCAACAGTTTCCTCAACGAAGTGGAAGCCAACGTCGAAGAGGGTGATTGGGTTAAAATGTGTATGCAGTGCGGTGTCTGTTCGGGCTCTTGTCCGCTGGGCGCACACTGGGATCACCCCCCTCAAGAGCTGTTTATGATGATTCGCGCCGGTAAGCGCGAAGAAGTCTTAAGCTCCAACTCTATGTGGATGTGTACCTCCTGTTACAACTGTGTGGTGCGTTGTCCGCGTGAAGTGCCGATCACTCACATCATGCACGGTTTGGCCAGTTACGCGCAGCGTTTGGGCTTGGTGCCCAAGGGTCAGCAGACGGCCAAATTTGCCAAGCATTTTTGGGATAACTTGGTCAAGAAAGGTCGGGTTAATGAGCTGAAATTGGGCTTGAACCTCTACTTTATGAACGGCTTTTCAGAAGGGGTGAAAACCTCGCTGAAAATGAAGGACATCGGTTTGGGTATGTTAAAAACCAAACGCATGAGTCCGATGGAAATTTTCGGTGGCCATAAAGTGAAAGACCTCTCTGGTTTTCAAGCGATGGTGAAAAAAGCGCAAGAGATTGAAGACGCGCGCATTTCCAAGAACATTAACTCTTAAGGAGCAGAGCGATGGCCACTAAAGAATATTCGTTTTACCCTGGCTGCTCTTCTCAGAAGGGAGCCTCGTCGTCCAACTACCTCATCTCGGTTAATTCCATGTGTGAGGATCTGGACATCAAGCTCAACACCATTCCTGATTGGAACTGTTGTTCAGCCTCCATTGGTTACGCCAGTGGCGGTGAGTTGCCGCGCATGGCACTGTCGGCGCGTAACATCGCCCTGTCAGAAGAGCACAATCCCGGTCAAGAGATCGTTGCCACCTGTGCGGCTTGCTGGTTAGCGACTCGTGAAACCTCAGAGCGTCTGAAAGACAACAGTGATCTGATGGCGGAGACCAACGAAGCCTTGGCGATGGCGGGTCTGAAGTTGAAAAACGAAACCCCGATCAAACACATGGTCGAGGTGTTGATTGAAGACTTCGGTTACGACGCGCTGGGCGCGAAGGTGAAAAAACCGCTGGAAGGGATGAAGATTGCCGGTTACGTCGGCTGTCAAACCAACCGTCCGTTTGGTATCGAGGGGGAGTCTTTCGAGAACCCAAAATACTTGGATAAATTGGTTGAGACCTTAGGTGCGGAGCCGGTGGAAAACTACGACAAGAAAGTTCAATGTTGTGGTGGTGCGCTGGCCTTCTCCGAGCCGGATAAATCTCAAGCGATGATCAAAGACATCATCGAAGCGGCCTATGACGGCGGTGCTGAGATGATCGTTACCCCGTGTCCGGTCTGTCAGATGAACGTTGAAGTTTATCAAGACCAGATCAACGCCAAATACGGCACCAAGTTTAATATGCCTGTGACCTACTACTCCACGCTGATGAGTGTGGCGTACGGTCGTTCGGCCAAAGACTCGGCGCTGGATGGTCAGATCATTCGTGCGACTAGACTGGAAGAGATTGCAGCAAAATAACGTTGCGGTTTTGATGGTTTAAAAAAGCCCCGCTGAGGTTTCTTGGCGGGGCTTTTTTTGTGTCTGATGAAATCAGCTGATTTTGATTGAATAATGTAACGCCAACCAAACAGTCTGCTGCTCAGAATCCGTCCACAACACACGGTGTTTTCGATGGGCTGGAATTTGTACCCAATCACCCACTTCAAGAGTCCGGTTTTCATCTGGCTTGATAAACTGCAATTCGGCGCTGCCTTGCAGTAACAACACCCACTCATTTTGATCTTGATCGTACCACTCATCATTAGGTGTGTTCTGACCCTCAGAAACAATGCGTTCCAATTTAAAATGAGGCGTCTCTAGCAGGGTGCTGAACAGCTCCTCCGGCAGTGGCGTGGGTATATTGCTAAACAGGTTGGCGGTTTTCATCGTTGGCAGCTCGCTTTTGGTTGACAGGTTCAGAGTGGTTGGCCAGACTGCCCTGCATTAAACGCCTTATTTATCCGTAGCCCATTTTGCAGGAATTCAGTATGTCCCAAGAGTCGAAGAGCAGTTTAACCAAACAGATCATGATTGCCATGGTCGTCGGTGCCTTTTTGGGCATCGCTCTGAACCAATTCTCTCCTCCTGGCGAGGAGGGTTTGCTCAACAGTTGGTTGGTGGGCGGCCTGCTGACGGTGATGGGGGCGATTTTTGTCTCGGCGCTGAAAATGATGGTGGTGCCGTTGGTGTTTGTTTCCTTGGTGGGTGGTGTGACCAATCTGGGTGATGTCTCTGCTTTGGGGCGTATTGGTGCCAAAGCGTTACTTTTCTACTTACTGACCACCGCCATTGCGGTGACGATTGCGCTGACCTTGGCGATCTCCAGTGGCGTGGGTGAAGGGTTTGAGAAGAGCAGTGAGGCGACCTTTGCGGCCAAAGAAGCGCCCTCACTGAGTCAGGTGATCATCGACATGGTGCCGAGCAACCCGTTTGCGGCGCTGGCCGAGGGCAACATGTTGCAGGTCATTGTCTTTGCCTTGCTGTTTGGCATCGCGATTACCCTTTCCGGTGATCGCGGCAAACACGTTTTGAATCTGTTTAAAGATCTTGATGTGGTGATTATGAAGATGGTGGACATCGTCATGAAGCTCGCCCCCATCGGAGTCTTCTGCCTGATCGCCAAAACCTTTGCCACTCAGGG
>CAZTQX010000104.1:0-8087 GCA_964615985.1 uncultured Gammaproteobacteria bacterium
ATAACATGTCATAATTTCCATTCTACACTAAAATTCAGGTTTGACCCACTACCCTTCAGCTCACTTGGGGTGAGCTGAAGTTGCAGCAAACAACGATTTTGGCTTATCTGAAAAGTCGTTTGAGCATGGAGTCGGATGGTCATCTGTGTGGATTAAAGTTAGAAGCGTATCAATTGGAAGAGCATAGTGATGGCCCTTATTTGTCACTCTCTTTTTTGCCCGATTGCAAAGCGCCGCAAGAGGTTCTATTGGTTGACTATCAACTGTTTTTTGCTGAGAATCCGACTCATCGTGGTTTGCTTAATTTAGTCACAGAGCAAAGTTCAAAACTGTCTATTTTTTCACCCAATAATTCTCATCAGCGGCTTTCTATCGTCGTTGAATATTCGTGGCTAGAGCAGCTTAAAAGTTATTTTCCCGAAGGTGTTTGGCATATCTGGATCGGTTACGATCATCTGCTATTCTTGTTTACCTTGATTCTACCGGTGGTGGCTCGGCTTAAAATGTCTGGCAAAGAGCAGGATAAAAGCACACTATGCTTTTTTATTGATACGCTAAAAATTGTCACTGCCTTCACTGTGGCGCATTCGATCACTTTGATTTCCACTTCGATGCAGTGGTTGGTTTTGCCTGCTAATTGGGTTGAGGTAGCCATTGCAGCCTCGATTGTTGTGGCTGCGGTGCATAATATGCGGCCGATTTTGCCAGGTTCTCGCTGGTCTATCGCCTTTTTTTTGGGGTTAATTCACGGTTTTGGTTTTGCCAATGTGCTGCTTGATTTGGGTGCCCAAGGTCGTAGTCTAGTTGCTGCGTTATTAGGTTTTAATTTGGGTATTGAGTTTGGCCAGATGTTGGTGGTTATCGTCGTGTTTGTTTTGTTTATGCTGCTGGCACGACTGTCTTTGTTATCACAAAAAATCGTGCCAATAGGTTCAAGTTTAGCCGCTTGTATGGGTTTTTATTGGTTGTTACAGCGGATATAAGATTCTCTTATTTATGCTCATCAGAGGGTTTTTTATGCAGACTCAAAACCCAATAGCCGAGCAGTCCAGAAGCCAATGAACCCAATAAAATAGCTAATTTATCGGTGTATTGAAATTGGCTGCTGTCTTCAAAAGCGAGTGAGACGATAAACAGGCTCATGGTGAAACCGATGCCGGTCAAGACCGATACACCGTAGAGTTGCAACCAGTTACTATCCTGTGGCAATTCGGCTATTTTTAACTTAATTGCCAGCCAACTGAAACCAAAAACGCCCACTTGTTTGCCTAAAAATAGACCTAACATAATCCCCAGAGGTACCGAGCCGCTCATTTGGTCGAGGGATATTTGGGTGACATTGACTCCAGCATTAACAAACGCGAACAGGGGCAGGATAAAAAAGCCACTCCAAAAATGCAGGCTGTGCTCGACGTCTTTTAGAGGAGAGACGGGCTGATTGTGTTCGTCTTTGGCGTTGATTGGAATGGTAAAAGCTAATGCGACACCGGCTAAGGTGGCATGAACACCGGATTTTAAAACGCTGAACCAAAGAATTGCGCCAACGATAAAAAAGGCGGCCTTTTTGGAGGCTCCCGATAAGTTCATAATTACCAGTGTTAGCAGAGATCCTCCAGCCACAAACAGCGAAAGGGTGGATAATTCGGTGGTGTAAAACAGGGCAATAATCACAATGGCACCGAGATCATCAATAATGGCCAGCGCCATTAAAAAGATCTTTAGCGAGACAGGCACTCTGTTGCCCAGCAGAGAGAGAATACCTAGAGCAAAGGCGATGTCGGTGGCAGTTGGAATCGCCCAACCATTGATGGCAGTGGGGTTGTTTTGATTAAAGGCGAGGTACACCAGTGCGGGTACTACCATGCCGCCAACGGCGGCTACGGCGGGTAAAACGACTTGTCGAACCGAAGAGAGGTGCCCCTCTAATATTTCTCGTTTTACCTCCAGCCCGATCAAGAGAAAAAAGATCGCCATCAAGCCGTCATTAACCCAGTGGTATAAGGATTTGTCCAGATGCAGTGCGCCGATGCGGATTTCGACGGGTAAGTGTAAAAAGGCTTGGTAGAGGCCACCCAGTGCGCTGTTGCTGAGAGCCAAAGCCAAAAACGTTGCGATAATCAGTAAAATACCACTGGAGGACTCTTTTTTGATAAATTGATCCAGCATTTTCATAAAGCAGATGATTCCTTGTTACGGTCTTGTCTGGAGTTGTTGGGAATATAACAGCCTAATATATGATTTTTTAAATTACTCTGGGTTCACTCTTTGCAAAAAAATGGCCATGTCATTTAACACCGAAAAGCGATTTCGATAGGGGATAGAGAACGCGGCAAGCATGTCGGTGTGGTTCATGTTGGCGTAAATATGTGCCTCAACTTGTCCACCTTTTTGCTGCACAACCTTCGTCATATTGATGATGTTACGCCGATAAACCGCTTGATCTTGATTGCCGTAGAGCAGCAGCAGTGGCGCTTCGTCGCCATCGACAAAATGGCTTGGTTGAGAGTCAAGGTATTCCATATTGGCAAACACCTTGGGCAGATAGGGTTTATCAAAGATAAAATCATAGGGGGCAGCCAGACCAATAAAGCCGCGTATTTTCTGTTGCAGTTCAAGACCCAGATATTTTTCATTGACGGTCAGCATGGCGGCAAGATGCCCTCCGGCAGAGTGTCCCATGAGAAATAGGGGTGGTTTTTTATCTTTGGGATGAAACTCGTCAATAACCCATTTCAGAGCATTGGCGCTGTCGATCATCATGTCCGGAAAAAGTACTTCAGGGTAGTGGCGATAATCTGGAATAACCACTCGATAGCCCTGCGATGTCAGAGTCTGGGCAACGAAACGATAGCTCTGTTTACCAAAGGTGCTGCATGCTCCCCAACAGCCACCGTAAAAAAACACAATCGTTCCTTTGGCGGGTTCTTTGGGTTGGTAAACATCCAATTTGTTGGCGGCATGTTGGCCGTAACGTTGATCAGTAGTGAGGCTGTAATTGTCAAATCGAGCCAGGGTGTTGACGACCAGTAGGGCACCGTTGGAGCAGGCGCTGAGCAGGGGGGCGAGTAAAATAAGCAGCTGTTTTTTCACTAAATTAAAGTCCTAAACCTTGACTGACAAAATGGCCATCACCTTGATTGATCCACAAGCGTGCTTCTTTTTCGGCACTAAAAAATCCATTGGGTTCGGTGCTGGCGTTATTGAGAAACAGGTCGGGAAAACCGTCGCCGTTAAGGTCACCGGAGCTGACACCATGAGTAAAACCGCTAAGGGTGCTGAGGTTGTTGGCGGTCACATCTTCGAGCAACCCTGCATTGTTGCTAAAAACCAAGCGATTTTTTTCACCGGGGAAAGGTGCCGCATCAAAACCATGATCGGCAATAATAAAGTCGTCTTTGCCATCCTGATTAAAATCATCCACCAACCATTGACGGGCGTGTTCGACACCGATTGGGCTGACAAATTTGCTGTCGTCCTGTACAAATGAGCCATCAGCTTGATTGATAAACGCATGCACTGATACTTGAGTGCCATCGCTGCCACTGATTGACGTTGAGGCAACCATATCGAGAAAACCATCCTGATCAATGTCCAACAGTGCGCCATTTTTAACGAGGGTGGTTGAGTAAACGTCGTTTTGATTTGCGCTGTAGACAATATTAAAACTCAGTTTTCCTGGGGTGCTGGTATTGATAAAGCTGGCAATGGCACCTCCGGCGTAACCGTTGGGTGCCACTAGGTCGATTTTTCCATTGTTATTTAGATCACCGATGAAGACATCAAGGGCAATTCGACTGGGTAGGGTTTCTGATAATAGGCCACCATCGCTTAACCAAGTGAGTTTGTCGTTGCTGTAGCTGCCTTTTGCATCGCTACTGATGATAGTGGCAACGGTGAATTTGCCGCTGCCATCGTTGCGATAAATGCGACCGCCGTGACAAATTGTTGTGGGTACGCCATCGGAGCAGCCATTGGAGGTAATGAGAAAATCAGTGTGTCCGTCAGTATCGAAGTCGGCGACTCGAATCCATTCGGGATATTCAGTTAATAGGCCGTTGCTAATATTGGTGGTTGCATCGCTAAAAGTGCCGTCACCGTTGCCAAAATAGAGCTGCAATTGGATGGTGTCGTCAAAGGTGCCTTCTCGTGCATCGTTGGTTGAGGCGATGATGTCAGGATTGCCGTCGCCGTTAAAATCTGCGGATGCGATGTTGACGGTTGCACCACCGGTACCGAGGTGGTGATCGGGAAAAGCGCCCTTTTTTATTTTAAAGGAGCCTGTGCCGTCGTTGAGCAGCAAAATGTCGGCGCTGTGATTGGAGTCGCCTTGAGTCCCAAGAATAAGATCCAGATCTCCATCTTTGTCCACATCCAGCATATAAGAGGCGGTGATTAGATTGGGCAGTGTGTTGGTGCTGGCTGGGGGCATTGGATTGCTATCATCACCGCCACCACAGGCGACTAAAGAGAGCATTAAGCTGGCAAAGAGGGTGTTGTGAATTAATTTCATTTTGTCTGTTCTCCAGATGGGTGGATTCAAGAAGCAAAGTTTCAACCAGCATAATCTCAGTAGGTGAAAATGTCTAAACTCCCTCTCAGATTTGCTGGCCGTGTTTAGAATGATCTGCCACTTCGCTACACTGTCGCAAAATTGAGATAGGAGAGAACAAGCGTAATGATTGATTGGAGTGAGATTGACACGGTTTTTTTGGATCTGGATGGTACTTTGCTGGATCTGCATTTTGATAACCACTTTTGGTTGGAGCATGTGCCGCAGCGTTACGCCGATAAAAATGGCATGTCTCTGAGCTGGGCGAAAGCGGAGTTGATGAAACGCTATTTGGCCATTGAGGGCAGTTTGCAGTGGTACTGCTTGGATCATTGGGGGCAGGAGTTGAATCTGGACATTGTACAGCTGAAACGAGAGATGAAACATCTGATTGCCATTCGTCCAGTGGTAGTGGAGTTTTTGGACGCACTGCGAGCGGCAGGTAAACGGGTGGTGCTGGCGACCAACGCTCATCGTGGCACTCTGGTGTTGAAGATGGAGGTGACGCAGTTGGAAGGGCATTTTGATGTGATGCACAGCGCTCATGATGACGGTACGCCTAAAGAGCAGCCGGAGTTTTGGCAGCAGATGCAGATTAAAGAGCCGTTTGATCCAGCGCGGTCACTGTTGATTGATGATAATGAAAATGTTTTGCGAGCAGCGAAAGAGTACGGCTTGCAGCATTTGCTAGGCATTCGTCGTCCTGATAGCAAAGGGGCTGATAAGCAGTTGGTTGATTTTGTGATGTTGGAGAGCTTTGAGCAGTTGTTGCCGGTGGGGTAAATGGAATCTGCTTCTACGGATCTGCGGTGTTATTCTGAGTTTATTCAGACAGCGTCGGAGGAGAGTAGCGATGAGTGAGAGACAAAATTACCGATTGATTGCCGCTGGTTTGCTGCTGGTTCTGCTTTTTTACCTACTCTCTCCTATTTTATTGCCCTTTTTGGTGGCGGTTCTGTTGGCCTATTTAGGTGATCCGTTGGTGGATCGTCTGGAGCTGTGGCGCATTCCGCGCAGTGGCTCGGTGGTGATTGTTTTCGTGGCGTTGTTTCTGATCTTAACCTTGCTGGCGCTGTTGTTGATTCCATTGTTGGGGCAGCAGTTGTCGGCTTTGATGGCCAAATTACCGCTCTATCTTGATTATCTACAGCAGCATCTGCTGCCCCGTTTCAGTGCTGCTTTGGGTCTCGATCCGCAGCTGCTGGATCTCTCTCTGCTGAAAAAAACCGCTGTTAATGACTGGCAAAAAACCGGTGGTCTGTTTGCTGGCCTGCTGCTCTATCTTTCTCATTCAGGTCTGTTGTTGTTGGCTTGGCTGGCCAATTTGGTGTTGATCCCAGTGGTGACGTTCTATCTGTTGCGGGATTGGGATCTGTTGATTTCACGACTGCGCGAGCTGTTGCCTCGTTCTCAGGAGCCAACGGTGACCAAATTGGCTTTGGAGTCGGATCAGGTCTTGGGGGCGTTTCTGCGCGGTCAATTGTCGGTGATGGCGGTCTTGGCGTTGATCTACTCGCTGGGCTTGTGGCTGGCGGGGGTGGAGCTGGCGCTGTTGATCGGCACCTTTGCTGGCTTGGTCAGTTTTGTTCCGTATCTGGGCTTTATTTTGGGGCTGCTGCTGGCGTCGGTGATGATGCTGTTTCAACAACCGGAGTTGGCGGCACTGCTGCCGGTGCTGTTGGTGTTTGCCGTTGGGCAGATGATTGAGGGCGCAGTCTTGACACCGTTGCTGGTGGGGGATCGCATCGGTCTGCATCCGGTGGTGGTGATCTTTGCGGTGTTGGCAGGTGGTCAGTTGTTTGGTTTTGTCGGTGTGTTGTTGGCCTTGCCGGTGGCGGCGGTGCTGGCGGTGTTGCTGCGCCATGCCCATGAGCAGTATCGCCACAGTGAATTTTACGAGTCGGGACAGGCGCTGGATGCAGTGACTGTTGATGAATCACAAGGAGATAAAGCGTGAAAAAATACCCTGTTTTGATGTTGTTTTTTGGGGCATGGATTGCCCTTTCGTTAAGCAGTTGTATCTGTGTTGACTGCGGTTACACCTCGGTGCCGGATGCGAAACCGATCTACCTCTCCTACGCGGATCTGAGGTCAGCGATTGCGGTGAAACCGGCGCGTGCGTTGAGCAAACCGGCGAAAATCTACAGTTACCAAAACCACCTGTTTATCAACGAACCCAACCAAGGGGTGCATGTGTTGGACAATAGCGATAAAACCGCGCCGAAAAACATTGGTTTTATCGCTATTCCTGGCAATGTGGACATCGCCATCAAAGGCGGTTTTCTCTATGCGGACAGTTACATTGATTTGGTGGTGATCGACATTCGTGATTCGGCCAACATTAAAGCGGTGGGACGACAGCAGGCGATCTTCCCTTACAATGAATATCAAAATGTGCCGCAGCAGGTCTATTTCAATTGGGTGGATGAGAGCAAGGGCGTGGTGGTTGGGTTTAATTATGGGAGTGGCCAATGAACAGTTTAAAATTATTGGGGTGTTTGTTGTTGTCATCATTCTTATTGGGCTGTGACGGTGGTGGCGGTATTAGTACCGGTAGTGCAGCCAGCGTAGGGCAGGCGGGTTCTATGAGTCGTTTTTCTCTGAATGGCGATAAACTCTACGCTATTACCCAAGCGCAAAACTCGTGGCGTTCGGATACCGTGCAACTGTTCGATATTAGCGATTTGGCCAACCCTACCCCTTGGAGCCTGTTAAACACCGATATTGGTATCGAGACGCTCTTCAGTGTGGGCAATCGGCTTTATATCGGTGCCAATAATGGCATGCATATTTACGACATTACCGACCCTAACTTTCCGGTTTTGAAAGGCAGCTACAGCCATGCTACCGCCTGTGATCCGGTGGTGGTGCAGGGCATTTATGCGTTTGTCACATTGCGCAGCGATGGCAGTGGGCGATGCGGGGGCAATTTAAATCAGTTGGATGTGGTTGATGTGGCCGATGCCACAGCACCGACTTTGGCGCGTGGCTACTCGATGCAATTCCCCAAAGGTTTGGCCATTGATGGCAGTCAGCTGTTTGTCTGCGATGGCGTTGCGGGTTTGAAGGTGTTGGATGTCAGTGATCCGCTGAACATCAGCAGCATCGAGGTGCGCGCTGAGATCGACTGTTTTGATTTGATCGTGGATAACGGGACTTTGATTGTCAGCAGCAGTACGGGGATTTCGCAGTACGATTATTCGGTTTCACCGTTGGTACTGTTGAGTGAGATTCCGGTGGTGAAAATTCAATGACTGCGATGACACTGGAGCTGTTTTTTATTGATGGTCAACCGGAAGGGATGCTGACAGCGGAGGTTTTTGGTTGGACGGGTCATGTTTTGGTTACACCAAGAACACGGCTGTCAGCGGCACTAAAGCGTAAAGAGAGTGCTTATACTGGGGTTTATATTTTGTTGGGAGAACAAGATGAGAAGCCGTTAGCCTACATTGGCGAAGGTGAAAATATTGCTAATCGCATTAAGAGTCATGATGCGAAAAAAGATTGGTGGAGTCGGGCGGTGTTGATCACTTCGGCG
>CAZTQX010000105.1:0-8074 GCA_964615985.1 uncultured Gammaproteobacteria bacterium
AACCAAAGCTCCTCCGCCTCATCCAGAGCCTGCTTCATCTTCACCTGCTCAGCAAGTCGTGTTTTCAGCTCTTCCTTAGCAGAAGCGACATAAATATCAGGATCAGCCAAGAGAGCTTCCAAAACACTGTTCTGCTGCTGCAATTTATCCAACTGCTGTTCGGCTTTTTTGAGTTTATTACGCAGCGGCTGCTGCAATTTACGCCGCTCGGCCTGCTGTTGGCGGCGCTGTTTGCGATCATCGGCACCGGCTTTCTGCCCCTTTTGGCTCTCCGCCTCACCCTTACGCTGCTCCGCCAACCATTTGGGATACTCCTCCAGCGACTCAGCAAACGGCTCCAATTTTCCGCCCGCCACCAACCAGAGATCATCACAGACCGTACGCAGCAGATGCCGATCATGAGAGACCACGATCATCACCCCTTCAAACTCCTGCAACGCCAAGCTCAGCGCGTGACGCATCTCCAGATCCAGATGGTTGGTGGGTTCATCCAACAGCAATAAATTCGGCCGTTGATAGACCAACAAGGCCAACACCAGACGGGCTTTTTCACCACCCGAAAAGGGTGCAACCGCCTGAATAGCCTGATCGCCGACAAAACCAAAACCACCCAAATAATCACGCAGCTCCGATTCACTGGCCTTACGATCCAAGTCTTGCAGATGTTCCAAAGGGGTATCGGTACCGTTAAGCTGCTCCAGTTGATGCTGGGCAAAATAACCGATGCGCAAGGTTTTCGCCCGTTGCAGATCCCCCGACAGCGCCTCCAGCTCACCGGCCAGCAGTTTAATCAGGGTCGATTTACCGGCACCGTTGGGGCCCAGCAGACCGATGCGCGCACCGGGCAGCAACGAAAAAGAGACCTGTTGCAAAATCGGTTTATCAACGTAACCCACCGCCACTCGATCCAGACTCAACAGCGGATGGGGGATGTTCTGCGCGGGACGAAATTGGAAATGAAACGGCGAATCCACATGGGCGGCACTGATCTCCTCCAGACGACCCAAGGCTTTGAGACGGCTCTGCGCCTGTTTGGCCTTGCTCGCTTTGGCGCGAAAACGCTCAACAAAACTCTGCATGTGCGCTCGCTCACGCTGCTGACGCTCAAAAGCCGCTTGCTGCTGCGCCAGCTTCTCTGCCCGAAGACGTTCAAAGGCAGAGTAATTGCCGCGATAAAGCGTCAGCTGCGCCTGCTCCAGATGAACGATGTGCCCCACCACCCGATCCAGAAAATCACGATCATGGGAGATCAGCAGCAACGTGCCTTGATAGACCAGCAACCACTCCTCCAACCAGAGCACCGCATCCAGATCCAGATGGTTGGTCGGTTCATCCAGTAGCAACAGATCGGAGCGGCACATCAACGCCTGCGCCAAATTGAGCCGCATCCGCCAACCACCAGAAAAGGTATCCACCGAGAGCTGCTCTTGAGCGTTGTTAAAACCCAAGCCGTGCAGCAGACGCGCTGCTCGCACGGGAGCTTCATAACCGCCGATGGCTTCCAGATGGCCGTGCAGATGCGCCAAGCGTCCACCGTCATCAACGACTTCAGCGGCAGCAATCGCCGCTTGGGTGCGACGCAATTCTTTATCACCGTCCATCACATAGTCGATGGCGGCTCGATCCAGAGCCGGAGTCTCCTGAGCCACCGAGGCGATGACCCAACCGTTGGGCAGCCCCATTTCGCCCTCATCGAGCTGAATTTCGTGACGAATCAAAGAGAAGAGGCTGGATTTACCGACCCCATTGGCACCGATCATGCCGACCCGCTGGCCAGGATGAACAGTAAGATTGCTTTTATCGAGCAGCAGGCGCGAACCGCGCCGCAAAGAGAGTTGTTTGAAAGTTAACATGGCGCGCAGTGTAGCAAGCTCGCCGTGGCTTAGCGATCCGGAGAACCGTCCGCCATCTGTTTTACTTTATCCACCAGCAGTTTATGGTCAAACGGTTTGCTGATCACATCGTGTGCGCCCGCATCCCGCGCCGCTTGAATCTCTTTTTCATCAATGGCAGCGGTCACCACCAGCACTTTCAAACGCGAAAGCGTGGACTCTTTTTTGATGTGCTTCAACACGTCCAAACCGTTCAGACCCGGCATACTCAGATCCAGAGTCATAATCGCAGGGGTAAAAACCCCCAGCATCGCCCCAGCCAAAAAACCATCACTGGCAATGGCCGTGGCAAAACCGGCATTTTTCAGCAATTTTTCAATGATACTGGCCGTAACCGGATCATCTTCCACCACCAACACACGACGACGATTGGATTGGAATGCCTCCGGCACTGGCATGTCATTGCTTTTCAGAAATTCAATAAAGTCCTCTACCAAAATGCGATGATCGCCTCGTCCGGGCAATTTATACGCTTTGATGTACCCACGCTCCACCCAACGAATCACCGTTCGAAAGTGGACTCCAGAATATTTAGCGACTTCACCAGTCGTCAGCGCTCGACGCACTTGCATTCTCCCTTAGTCGTTCCATTCAAGATGAATGGCCTATACTAAAGCCTAACCACGAAAAAGAATCTTAACAAAAGTAAAATTCTGACTAAGCTGCCATTGTATCCCAAAATCAGATGACTATTGTAACAATTAGGACAAAAACTGCCGAAACATTAAAAAGCCGAATCAAGCGCCAAATACGCTCGCGTTTCACCGCCCTCATCCAGACCTTCGGCCAAACCCAAACGCAGACGAAAATCCAAGCCGTAAAACAAATTCAGATCGGCATTCAGCTCGGCTCCCAGAGTCCGATGATAATTTGGCACTTCAACTCCCGACCACGCCGCACCGGCTTCAGCAAACAGCAAACCCGACAACTGCTGCACCCCGACCGGCGGCACCATAATGCCTCGCTCAATACGACGCAGTGGACAACGCCACTCGGCACTCAGCAGACGCACCTCTTCACCCCGCAACTGCAACAAACCTTCCGCATAACCGCGCAAGGCATAACTGCGGCGATTAAACAGTCCATCTGAGGCTGACAGTGTTAATAGACTAAAACTGCCCTCTCCTCCCAATCGAAACGGTTTCGCTCCAGACTGCGCCAAACCTTGCAGATAACGCAACGCCAACACCTGCTGATCACCCAGACGCACATATTCACGCCAATCCAATAAAAACGCTTCACCCTGTCGATCACCGCCCAAAACAGCCTCACTCTCCGCCAACAGGCGCACCTTACGGCCATCGTTGCGACTCACGGAACGGAGCTGACGGCTGCTGTTATTAAACAACAGCGCCACTCCCAAAGCGTTCTCCCGCTCACCAGACTGCCAACGGCTGCTCACACCCAGCAAAGCATTCCAACGGCTCCGCAACTGGCTCCAAGGGTGATTCAAAGTCAGATTCAAACGATCCACCGGCAACCGCTGCAACTGACCTTGGGGGTCAAACTCCAGTTGATAATCCCGAGCCACCGAAAGGCTGAGCCAATTTTGATAACCGTAAGCCAAAGAACCGCTCACATTTGATTCGTTAAGATCCATGAGTAGAGAGAAATCATAACGATGTCGATCAACCGCATCGCTGGCCGAAGTGGAAAAGCCCACCTCGCTGCGTTGATCGGTGAAGAGCCATTGAGGAAACCACCAACGCGGTTTTAAGGTATTCAGTGGCGAATAAGGTTTTACAGCTGCCAACGACATTTGACTGGAAAGTGGCTCGGTGGCGCTCACCCCAGAACGCAGATTCACCACCGCCGCCTGTGGCAACGCCGTTGGCTGTTGCAGCTGAAACAGATCAAAACCGTTCTCTCCATAAGCGGAGTAATAGAGCGAGCCATCCGCACTTTCACTGGGACTAAAGCCACCACCGAGCAAATTCGTCACCGTCTCAACCTCACCCGAGACCAGATGCAGACGGCGCAGGTTATAAACCCCGCCGTGTTCCGAAGAGAACAACAGGCTTTTACCATCAAGGCTGAACTGCGGCTCGGTCTCAATCTCCTCATCGGTGCTCAAGGCCGACCAACGACGACTGCTCAGATCAAACCACTCCAGATTCCAGCCCACGCCCGCACGCTGCACCGAAGCCAGCAGACGCTCGCCATCGGGCGACCAATCCAGCCCACCAATCACCGCCCCCTCAGCCTGCCAGAGCAGTTCGGGATTTTGTCCCTCACTGTCCAGCAAAACGAGACGATTGACCTCACCCTGCAACTGCACCGCAACGATCTGATCCCCCTGCGGACTCCAAGCCGCTGGACGATAACGCTGACAGTGAGTCAAACGACGTTGCTCACCCGAAGTCGGATCAATGCGATAAAGATCAAAATAACGAGCGTACTCATCGCAAATCTCAGGCTGCATCAATAAAATGCCAGCCGTGGGATGCCAATCCAGCCTCGAACCACGATTAACGCGACGAATCAGCCGCTCACCACCGCCCACACTCCAGTGCATCAGAGCCGCCGGTTGGAAATCATTTTCACGCAGATAATAAACACCCTTCGCCGCTGCTCGCAGTTGACGGGTGTAACCGCCGCCCAACGTCAAACGCTCGCCTTTCACCAGCATCGATTTTTTTATCGCCTCGGCTTGTGGCTGGTAACGCTGCTGAAGATAGGTTTCAAACTCCGCCCACAGCACGGTTAAATCTTTACCAAACAATTTTTTGGCGGTGGCATTAATTTTAAACGGGACTAGGTTTTGGCTGTACAACGCCAGCCATTTTTGAATAACTTTGACACCGTATTTCTGTTCGATAAATTGAAAAAAATGCACCCCGTAAAGATAGCGGCTGGTTCCCGCTGGCCAACTGCGAATGGGCAGATTGACCTGCGATAGTGGTTTAATCCCCTGCTCCACCTCCAGCCGCATCAGCATAGAATAATAACTGGATTGCCCCCGACCCACACCCTGTTCGGCATTGGTCTCCATCCAAGTGGCCAAACCCTCGGTGAACCAAGCCGGTTGCAGTCGATTGGGAAACAGCAATTCATGACGACCAAAAATAGAGCGGAGAAAATTGGGTGCACCAGCCACACGATCCAAATGCAAAACATGGGTGTATTCATGCACCAGCAGACGTTCTAACCAGTGACGATAATCTTCAAGACTGTTGGCTTGATCTGGAGCTGCCAGCCATAAAACAGTGCGATTATAAGGGAAAGGATTGACATAACCGTTGGGAGTATCGCTCTCATCGCTTAATACCAGCTCGGTTTTCTCCACTGGTTGCCAAGCAAATTGCGGTACCAGTTTTTTATGCACAGCCTCTGCAAGCGGCAATATTTTACGAGCATTTTTTTCATAACCATCGGCAAAATGAAGACGAAAATGGTCACTCTCGACAGTGAACCAATCCAGACGGGGATCAATGGCAAAACCGCTGCTGCTCATAAATAACAGCAACAGACCCAACCAGCCGCCAGATTGTTTCAACATCACTTAATCCTTAGTAAGAAAATGACGCGAAATTTTAAGCAGTAACAGTATTGGCATTGTGCCGTGCAGAAACAGATCAAAAATATCCATTGGTTTGCTTAAACTGCCATCAAACAACATGCGCAACTTTTCCACCAGATGCGGCTCCGGCACAAAGGGCGCAGAACCCAAAAATATCGTCCCCACAATCACCATGACCCACGGTAATTTATCCACAAATTTCAACATCATCACACCTCTCTGTTTTATTGGTTGATTAATTCTTGCAATGTTTTTTCCAGCAGCTCACTGTCCAACGGATAGGCCAGCGTTGCCAACAGCGGAAAACGACTGCTGAGTTTTTCCAACTGATGCGCCTGCTCACGATCATAAAAGACCACAATTTTGGTCTCTGGCATCCGTTGCAAGACCGCCATCAAAGACTCCAAGCTGCTGGTACGATCCCGAAAATCCGACTGAAAATTAAACTCCGCCACAATCACTGTCGGGCGATTTTTTTTCAAAAAGGCAAAGGCTTTGCGCATACTGAACAGCTCCGTGACCTCAAAGCCAACCTTTTTATAGAGTGCCACACAGTTGGGATAGCCACCCAACTCCACAATCGACAACAGTTGTTTTGTCCCACTTTCAGCCACGCTCACACTCCACCCCAATGCAAAATAGGCACAAGCCTAACAGGCTTTCCGAAACAGGTCGAACGCCGCTCGTAACGTGACAATCCCGCCGAAGCTGGCCATAATAACGCCCCTTTTTCACACCCTTGGCCAACCTTTATGTGGTTTAAAAATCTGCAACTGTTCCGCTTCACCGAACCCTTTAACCACAACGCCGACGCTCTGCGCGAGGCGCTGGCAAAAGAGCGTTTCCAGCCCTGCACGCCGCAGGAGTCGGAACGCTGGGGCTGGACGCATCCGGTTGGCGGACACGAGGATCTTGTGGTGGAGCAGAACGGACGGCTGATGATCGCCGCCCACAAAGAAGAGAAGATTCTACCCGCCTCGGTGGTCAACGAACATCTGGCGGAACGGCTCGAAACACTGCAACAGAAGCTCGACCGCCCCCTGCGCAAAGCAGAACGTGAAGCCCTCAAAGAAGAAGTGCTGTTTGAGCTGCGCCCGCGCGCTTTCAGCCGTCGCACCACCTTTCACGCCTACCTCGATCCTCGCAACGGCTGGCTGATCATCAACAGCGCCAGTCAGAAAAACGCCGAAGCCCTCACCGAGCTGCTGCGCAAGTCTCTCGGCTCACTGCCGATCCGCAGCCCAGCACCACACACGCCCATCGGCACCACCCTAACCCACTGGCTCAGCGACGGCTCGCAGCCCACCGAATTCAGTTTGGAAGAGGAGTGTGAACTGCACGCGCCACAGGAGAACGGCGGCATTGTCCGTTGCCGTCAGCAATCGCTGCTGGACGATGAGGTACAAGGCCATTTGCAAGCGGGTAAAACGGTGGTTAAGTTGGCGCTGAATTGGCGCGACCGGCTCTCATTTCTGTTTGACGATCAGTTCGGCATCAAACGGCTTAAATTTCTGGAGCTGCTGCAAGATGAACGGGATAACGTTGAGACCGATGACGATCCACTGCTGAATTTCGAAGCGGATTTTAAAATTATGGCCAGCGAAGTAGAAAAACTGCTGACGGAATTATTGGCTGCCTTGGGTGGCGAAACCCCCTAATCGTAAGGGCGAACCTTGTGTTCGCCCATTTTAAACCGATGATCAACCACAGGGCACCCACAAGGGGTTGCCCCTACGGCACGGAGGTAAAACCCATCAATGCACCGGCAATTTTTCCCGCAAGGCATCACGATCAAACCACCACTGCCCTTCCATAATTACATCGAGAATCTGCGCTAATTTGGGCAGAAAATCCTGTGGCTCTTTGAGCTGCAACTTCTCCACCCAAACGTCCATCCCCAACTGGTTCTGCACACCGCTGTGACGTTCTGCCACTCGCGCCACCAGATTACGCGTGAGGAAAATATTGCTGTCATGCTCTTCATCGCTGCTGCGCAGATCAGAGAGGTAATGCGCCGTCATCGCTGCCACCGCCGCGCCATCGGAGTCATTGGGGGTCTCATCGACGATGTGTTCCAGCATGGTGTAACTCACTTGCGGATCGACCGGATAAGTGACCGCCAACCAAACCCCGTGTGCCAGCGCGGCGATGGAAGCCGGTTGTTGCGCTTGGTACAACACGTCACAGGCTTCCACTGCGTCCTGCCAACTCTCGGCACGCAGAAACAGATCAAACGCCTCTTTGGCCAAACGCCACGCTTGCTCATGTTCGGTCAGTCCCAGATGAGACTCCGCCACATCCAACAACGCACGGCCACGCTCGACGGGATCGGCAGCGGAACCCAGATTGATCAGCCGCTTCTTGCGCTCCTTCAGTTCCGTTTTCAGCTCCTCTTGATCACCCACCATGCCGATGGCAGGAGCATCAACGGAGACCCCTTGTTCGTTTTCATTACTCATGTGAATACTCCAAATTAAAATCAGTGGTGAGGTTTTACCGCAGAATGGCGGTTAGATAAAGAGGCAATTGGGAGGGGTATTTTGAGTGTCACTACTACCGCTCTCATTTTCGTCCCCGTTTATACTCGTAATCACCATCTTTAGGTAGTTGGTAGTGGGTCAAACCTGAATTTATTCATAAATATCGATTCCAAATTCGACTT
>CAZTQX010000106.1:0-7958 GCA_964615985.1 uncultured Gammaproteobacteria bacterium
ATCTAATATTGGGTAAAGGCCTGTTGTGTAAAAATTTGATGAAAGTCTCAAAAAATAGAAAAATAGGCAGAAATAACCAGACAATGAGGAAAATTTTGACTGATTTATATGAATTAATAAAATTTTAAGCTTTAAGGAGGCTACTATTTGCAGTGTTTTCGTTATTTTTATGATTTTATCGGCAGGTTTAGAAAAAAGGCAGAGAGTTTCTGCCTTTTCAGTATGTTGCTACTTTTCTTGTTCACGTTGTATGGCGCGATAGCCGATGTCAGTGCGAAAGTAGGCTTTTGGCCAGCTGATCTTATTCAGTGCTTGGTAGGCGCTCTCCTGCGCCGCCTGCACGGTCTCTCCCAGAGCGGTGACGCAGAGCACTCGCCCGCCACTGGTGACCACCTGGCCATCGTGTTCGGCGGTACCGGCGTGAAAGACCTTAACGCTATCGGAATCGGCCTGTTCCAGACCAGAGATGATCTCGCCTTTGGCGTAGCCGTCGGGATAACCGCCTGCCGCCAGCACCACGCCAAGAGCCTTGCGTGAATCCCACTGTGCGCTTTGTTGGCTCAAGGTGCCGTTGATGCTGGCCAGACAGAGTTCGGCCAGATCGCTCTGCAGGCGCATCATGATTGGCTGGGTTTCGGGGTCACCAAAACGGACATTGTACTCCAGCATCTTCGGGATGCCGTCGCTGTCGATCATTACTCCAGCGTAAAGAAAACCACTGTAGGGGTTGCCCTCGGCAGCCATGCCTTTAACCGTTGGGTAGATCACTTGATCGAGAATTCGCTGGTGCATTTCATCAGTGACCACCGGCGCAGGAGAGTAAGCGCCCATGCCGCCGGTGTTGGGGCCGAGATCACCGTTGTCACGGGCTTTGTGATCTTGGCTGGAGGCCATCGGTAAGACATCAGTGCCGTTGACCATGCAGATAAAGCTGGCTTCTTCGCCATGCAGAAATTCCTCGACGACGACGCGATGACCTGCTTCGCCAAAGGCGTTACCGGCCAGCATGTCCTGAATGGCTTCATTGGCTTCGCTTTCGCTCTGCGCCAGAATTACCCCTTTACCAGCAGCCAGACCATCGGCTTTGATCACAATGGGTGCGCCCATTTTGTTGACGTAGGCGATGGCCGGTTCGATCTCGGTAAAGACCTGATAGGCCGCACTGGGAATGTTGTGACGGGCAAGAAAATCTTTGGTAAAGGCTTTGGAGCCTTCCAATTGCGCGGCGGCAGCTGTGGGGCCAAAGATCTTTAGGCCGTGTTGCTGGAACAGATCCACAATGCCCGCCACCAGCGGTGCTTCGGGGCCCACTACGGTCAGGCCGATCTGATTGTGCTGAGCAAAGTCGAGCAGGGCGGGCAGATCTTCGGCACCGATGGCAATGTTTTGCAGCTTGGCTTCTTGGGCGGTACCGGCGTTGCCGGGTGCCACAAAAACCTGTTTTACTTGTGGCGATTGCGCCAGCTTCCACGCCAGCGCGTGTTCGCGGCCACCGCCGCCAATGACTAGAACGTTCATTTGGATTTTCCCTATGGGGTGGTTTGTGAATTATTATGAGAGTCGCCGTGAATACATCCCTGTAGGCTTGGCTGCGGCATCCTTGCCGCAGACACTCTCATAACAACACCCAAACACCCTTTGTTGAGTTTTGCGTTGATCCGAATTTGTCGATCAATGACGGAAATGGCGCATACCAGTAAAGACCATCGTCATGCCGTGTTCGTTGGCCGCGTCGATCACCTCTTGATCGCGCATGGAACCGCCAGGCTGAATCACCGCAGTAATGCCCGCTTCGTGTGCCGCATCAATGCCGTCACGGAAGGGGAAGAAGGCATCGGAGGCCATTACGGAACCAGGTACTTCCAGCTTTTCGTCGGCGGCTTTGATGCCAGCCACTTTGGCAGAGTAGACCCGACTCATTTGGCCTGCACCGACTCCGATGGTGCGGTTCTGTTTGCAGTAGACGATGGCGTTGGATTTGACGAATTTGGCCACCTTCCAAGCGAACATCAGGTCGGTGAGTTCCTGCTCGCTGGGTTGACGTTCGCTAACGACTTTCAGCTCATCCTGTTTGACCATGCCGTGATCTCGACCTTGTACCAACAGACCACCAGTGACCCGTTTGAAATCTAGAGCGTCATTGCGTTGGTTGTTCCATTCGCCACACTCCAGCAGACGAAGGTTTTTCTTCGCGGCGATGATCTCAACGGCAGCGGCCTCGACTTTGGGGGCGATGATCACTTCGACAAATTGGCGATCCACAATGGCTTGGGCAGTTTTTGCATCCAAGGTTTGGTTGAAGGCGATGATGCCACCAAACGCCGAAGTCGGATCGGTCTTAAAGGCCAAGTCGTAGGCTTCCAGCAGGGTTTCACCCAGTGCCACGCCGCACGGATTGGCGTGTTTGACGATCACACAAGCGGGGCCTTCATCGAAGCTCTTGACGCACTCCAGTGCCGCGTCGGTGTCGGCGACGTTGTTGTAGGAGAGCTCTTTGCCTTGTAGTTGACGGGCGGTGGCGACAGAGGCTTCAGCGGGATTGCTCTCCACATAGAAGGCGGCTTTTTGATGTGGGTTTTCGCCGTAACGCATGGTTTGGGTCTGCTGGAATTGCAGGCTCAAGCTTTGCGGGAAGTCGGCTTTTTCGCCGCTGTCGGTGATCAGGCCTAGGTAGTTGGCGATGGCTCCATCATAAGAGGCGGTGTGTTCAAAGGCTTTCACGGCCAGTTTGAAGCGGCGGTTTTGTGTCAGACCGTCGTTATTCAGCTCAGCCAGAACCACGCCGTAGTCGGCGGGATCGGTGATGATTGCCACATCGTTGTGATTTTTCGCTGCTGAACGCACCATCGCAGGCCCGCCGATGTCGATGTTCTCGATGGCATCGCTCAGGGTGCAGTCGGCTTTGGCGATGGTTTCACGGAAGGGGTAGAGGTTGACCACCACCATGTCGATGGGCTGGATGTTGTGCTCTGCCATCACCGCATCGTCGATGCCACGACGACCCAGAATGCCGCCATGCACTTTGGGGTGCAGGGTTTTGACGCGACCGGCCATCATCTCAGGGAAGCCTGTGTGGTCGGCCACTTCGGTGACGGGGATGTTGTTGTCCGCCAGCAGTTTGGCGGTGCCGCCAGTGGAGAGAATGGCCACGCCGTGCTGATGCAGCCCTTGGGCGAATTCAAGCAGACCGGATTTATCGGAGACACTGATTAAAGCCCGGCGAACCGGACGCACTGCGGAGTTACTCATGGCATTTATCCCAAAGATGGAGGTGGAAACAGGGGCGCGATTATAGCGGAAAATTGGCAGTGGGGGATTTTTGGCTGAGGTGTTGTGCTAGACGGTCATGCTAAAGTGAAATACCATCCCATCATGATTGAATTATCAAAATTGCTGCAACAGAGCGACGAGCTTAAAAAGAGGCTGGACAAACAGCGCGACTGGAACCAACAGGCGGTACAAGAAGCACTTAACATCGAATACACCTACGACAGCAACCGCATCGAAGGCAACACCCTTACCCTGCGTGAAACCGATCTTATCATCCACAAGGGACTTACCATTGGTGGCAAGCCCCTGAGCGAACACCTCGAAGCCATCAACCACTACGAAGCCGTCGAACTGATCCGTGACCTCGCCCAAAAAAAAGTCCCCTTCAGCGCCTCAACCTTACTCACACTCCACGGCTTGATTCTGCGCGGCATTGACAAAAACAACGCCGGACAATACCGTAGCGTTCCCGTTATGATCAGCGGCAGTCAACATACACCACCACAGCCTTGGCGGATCAATAAATTAATGGAGGACTATTTTCTCTTCTATCAGGCTGAACAAAAGCAACAACACCCGATACAACTCGCCGCCGAACTGCATGAATGCCTCGTCACCATCCATCCCTTTATCGACGGCAACGGCCGCACCGCACGGCTGGTAATGAATTTGATCCTACTGCAAAAGGGCTATCCCATAGCCATTATTCAGGGTGATACCGAGAGCCGACTCGCCTATTACTCCGCTCTAGAAAAATGCAACCTAGAGAACGATAAAACGGAATTTCATCGCTTGATCGCCCAGATCGTGATTCATTCCCAACAACGCCTGCTGAAATTGGTGGAATGACTCTCTAATAAGGCCGTTCACCACGCCAATTGCCTGCTGGAGCGTAATTGCAAACCCACACCTGTGACAGATCATCACAAATCGCTTTGGCACAACCCACCTCGCGGCTGCTGCGCCACACCATCTGAGTGTAGTGGCCGCAAATTTTCCCGCTTGCACAGCGATTATTCTGGTAGTCGTAGTCTGTCACCTCACTGCCCCAAGCATCGACTACGCGCGCGGCGCTGACGGTTTGCAGACTGAGTTGAGGAGGGCGGTTACTGGAAGTCTGGGTGATGGGGCTGCCCCAGTAGAGGTTTTCGCCGGTTTTACCATTTGAGGCGCTGTGACGCATTTTGCACTGGTTGTTGGTTTTGAGATGGTTTGCCCAGTCTTGCGCCTGCTGTTGCAGTGGCTCTGACCAGCTTAGGGGTGGCACATTGACTTGGGCGCGCCAACGGTTGTGGGCGGCAACCAGTTGACTGGCGGCAGGCATTGCCGTGGCGCTTGGCTCAGGAGGGATGATAATGGGCTGGGCTTGGCAGCCGTTGACCAAAAAAGAGGCTGCCAGAAGCAGCCAAGGGGAAAGTGTTGTTGAGTTGAAAATCGACATAAGCGGTGGCTATTTTTCCTCAAACAGTTTGGCCAACTCGGTATAACCCTCTTTAGCCAGCTCTTCTTTGGGGATAAAACGCATGGAGGCGGAGTTCATGCAGTAGCGTTTGCCGGTGGGAGTCGGACCGTCATCAAAGACGTGGCCGAGGTGAGAGTCGCCGATTTTGCTGCGGATTTCGGTGCGCGGCAGAATCAGTTTGTAGTCGGTGTTTTCATCAACGGCACTGCTGTTGATGGGTTGGGTGAAACTCGGCCAGCCGGTGCCGGATTTGTATTTGTCTTTGGAAGAGAACAGCGGTTCGCCCGTGGTCACTTCGACATAGACACCCTCGCGCTTTTCATCCCAGTAGCTGTTGTCAAAGGGGCGTTCGGTGCCGTCTTTTTGGGTGACATCGTATTGCAACGGGGTCAGATTTTTGCGTAGCTCGGCATCATTGGGACGCTGGTATTTTTGGCCATTTTTTGAGTATTTTCTGTAGTCCACATGGATCTCCTCACCCCAGGTTTTTTCCAGATATTGGTCACGACCGGAGTTGTAGCGGTAGAATTTATAACGCACTGGATTTCTTTTGTAGTAATCCTGATGATAATCTTCGGCATTATAGAAGGTTGTGGCGGGGAGAATAGGGGTGATGATCGGTTTTTTATAACGTCCCGTGGCTTGCAGCGCTTTTAGGGAGGCTTCGGCGGCGGCTTTCTGTGCGGGGGTGTGGTAGAAAATGGCGCTGCTGTATTGATGACCGCGATCCACAAATTGACCATCCGCATCGGTGGGGTTGATCTGTCGCCAAAAGGCTACCAAGAGACCTTCATAGCTGATCACGTCGGCATCGAAGTGAACTTCAACACTCTCGATATGCCCACTGCTTCCGGCTGAGACTTGTTTGTAAGTGGGGTTTTTCAGGTGGCCGTTGGTGTAACCAGAAAAGACCTCTTTCACCCCTGGAACATGCTCAAAACCGGATTCGGTACACCAAAAGCAGCCACCGGCAAAGGTAGCAACGCTGAGGCCATCACCCGTTTTTGCGGCTGTTTGGTCGGCCTTTTCTGCGTTGGCAAAAAAGCCGATACCGACAACAGCAACAAACAGCGCTGCAACTATTTTTTTCCACATGGGGTCTACTCCGAGGTTGTCTATTTTGTGGCGGCTATGATATTAACCCTACCACAACTCAAGACCGCTTCTGGGCGGGTTAAGTTCACCGTTTCCTAAATTGAGGAAGATTTTATCATGACTTTATTTCTTGTTGGCACGCTGTTAATGACCTTGGCCAGTGTGTTTCTCTGTCATCAAGTGGCCAAACGCCGTGGTTTAAGCCCTGTTTTTTGGGGTGTGATGGGTGCGACTTTTGGCCCGTTTGCGATTCCGTTTGTCTTTTTGGTCAAAGCGAAAAAGCGAGTTGAAGATGAGGGGTAGTTGGAGCGGGTTGTTGCTGCTCTGCTGTTTGCCCTCGCTACTGCTGGCGGCTTCGTTAGAGGTGACGGTGAAAGAAAAAGGCAGCGGAGTGCTGATCGAAGGTGCCACGGTGGTGCTGGATGAGGGTGAGCAGTACGGTCAGACCTCTGCCAACGGACGGCTGCATTTCGATGCGTCGGGTCAGCAGATCAAGGTGCTTGCCACAGGTTACGAGAGCCTGACGCAGCCGTTGAAAGCCGAACAGAGCAAGCTGACTCTCTATCTGCGTCCCTTGCTGCTGGAGGGTGAAGGGCTACAGGTCAGCGCAGAACGACTGTTGGAGAAAGGCTCCAAACTGACCCTCTCCACCACCGAGCTACTGGAGACGGCGGGCAGTGGTGGTGATCCACTCAAGGCGATCACGGCGCTGCCGGGGATTATCGCCGCTTCTGAAGGCTCTGCCGAAGTCTACATGCGCGGCAGCAACGGTAACGAAAACATCACTTGGGTGGATCATGCGCCGGTGGGTTATCTCTACCATTTTGGTGGGATTAAATCGACCATCAACCCCGCTTTGATCAAAGACATCAACGTCTTTCTCGGTGGCTTTCCTGTGCAGTACGGCGATGCTCTGGGTGGCGTGGTGGATGCTCGTCTGCGTGATCCAAAAACGGATCGTCTCCACATCGACTTGGACATCTCCACAATCGACAGCTCGTTTCTGATCGAAGGACCCGTGGGCAACACCGGCGACAGTTTTTTTGTTGCGGGTCGGCGCAGTTACTTAGATCTACTGCTGTCGCCGTCGGCGGCCAGCGATCTGTTTTCTGAACCTGGTGAGCAAGACCCTGATCAGGTGTTGTTGGTGCCGCGTTTTTACGATCTGCAAGCTCTTTATCGCAAGCCACTGAGCAAGGGTTCATTGGAGACGTATCTCTTCGCTGCTGAAGATCAGATTGCCATAGAGCTGCGCAGCTCGGCGATCTCCGATCCGCAACTGGCGGGTGAGTTGCACAGCAAAACCGCTTATCAAACGGTGGGGTTGAACTGGCAGCAGCGTTGGGGTGGTCATTGGGACAGTTTGACTAACTTGGCCTACAGCCACGATAAAAGTACGGTGCGTTTGGGGCGGGATGAAAACGGTGCGTCGTTTTACGCCGATGTGGAGAGTAAAAGTCTGCATCTGCAACCGGAGTGGCGAAGATCATTAGGCGAGAAAGCCACTCTGACTCTGGGGGCTGATCTGAATGCTGTGACCATTCCACTCAATCTTTATGTGCCACGTCGCCAAACCGAAAATGACATTCAGGTCGATTTTACCTCGCAGCAGAAATTCAGAGTGAAAACTGAATTGAAGGCGCAGGGCTTGGGCTCCTATTTGAAATATCGGCAGCGTTGGGGCAACAAGCTCACCACTCAACTGGGGATGCGTTTGAGCAACGTGCGCGTCACGGGTGGGTTTGAGGCGCAGCAGGTTTCACCTCGTTTGGGTCTGGAGTATCAACTCAGTGAAGATACATTGCTGACGGCCAATTGGGGGCGCTATTTACAGATGCCTGAAGGGGATCAGATTGTCAGCGGCTTTGGTAATCCGGGATTGTTGATGCGCGAGGCAGAGCATCGTATTTTGGGCATCGAGCAGCAATTGGGATCGCTCTACACGCTGAAGGCGGAGGTCTATCAGAAGCCGATGAAAAATTTGGTCGTGGCGCTGGATGGCAATCCACCGCCCAACAATTTGGCCAATCGCGGTAGCGGTGAGGCGGTGGGTTTTGATCTGTTTCTGAAACGTAAACCGAGTCAGGGTAAACGAGGTTGGTTGTCGTTGTCGTGGGCCAAGTCGGAGCGC
>CAZTQX010000107.1:0-7902 GCA_964615985.1 uncultured Gammaproteobacteria bacterium
ATAAAGAGGGTGTTTCATGAGTGATGATACCACGGGTAAAGCTGCACCTAAGAAGCAGGAAAAAAGTGCGGTGAGTGCAAAAAAGCCAACTGCCAAAAAAGTCGCGTCTAAAAAAACCGCCATCAGTGCGGGCAGTGAAAAATTGGTTGCGGATGCTCTAGGAGCTATTCAAGGAACGTTTCAAGTCATCCAGAAAGAACAGCAAGCACGGGATGGCCAGAATGAGAAGCTGTTCCGTGACGTTACGGATTCTCTGGGCAAGGTCAAAGAGCAGGCGGATGTGCGCTTTGAATTGCAGCAGAAGGGTTTGGAAAAGACCGTTGATGGTCTGAAAAGCTCACTGGAGACGATGTTAAAAGAGTCTCATAAAACTCAAACAGTGCAAAATGAAGGGGTGCATCAGTTTGCTCAGAGTGTCTCATCTTCTGTTGATACGCTGAACAAAGCTTCAGATCAGCACGAGCAGAAACGGTCTCAATCCCTTGATGATCTCTCAAAAGCGTTGTTGCAGTCTCGCGAAGACATTCATCGGGAGTATCAGGAACAAGCAGAATTAATTGATCGTCAAAATGCACAAGCTGCTAGCAAGACAAAGTGGTACGGTATCCCCGCGATTGTGATCGGTGTGATTGCACTCTTCTACTTGGGTTACACGGTTTATGTGATGAATAACGCCATGTTGAGCATGTCCAAAGACATGCACAAAATGGAGAAGAACATGAGTGTGATGGCAACGATGGCCGAAAGTGTCAAGTTGATGCGTGGCGATGTGGCGCTTATGAGTAAAAATATGGGCGAGATGAATGGTTCAGTGATAACGATGACTCAGGAAGTGAAAACCATGAGTGGTGAGGTGGGCAATATGAGTCAAGATACTCGTGAGATGTCTGACAGCACCAAAACTATGAGTCAAGATATGCAGCAGATGAATCGTAATATTTCACCTGTTATGAATGGCGTGGGGCAGTTTATGCCTTGGGCTTATTGATCGACTTCTTTTTAAAAGAAATTCGGTTAATAAAAAAGGGCTGCATTGGCAGCCCTTTTTTTGTGGTTAAAATAAGTGTTATTAACCGAGTCGCCAGTGATGAAATTTCTCCAGCCAATTTAGTATTTTCTCCGGCGCGTGATTCTTTTTCCAAATCCCAGCGGCGTATTTATTCGCCTCACTGAGCGTGGGATAAATATGGATGGTGCCGAGGATTTTATTCAGCCCTAATTTGTGTTTCATGGCCAATACGTATTCGCTGATCAACTCTCCGGCATGAGTGCCAACGATGGTAACGCCCAATATTTTATCGCTGTTGGGTGGTGTTAAGACTTTGACAAAACCGGCGGTTTCGCTGTCGGCAATGGCGCGATCCAGATCGTCCAATTCGTAACGTGTCACCTCAAACGGAATATTCTGCTGTTTGGCTTCCTGCTCATTAAGACCCACTCGTGCCACTTCGGGGTCCACAAAGGTCGCCCAAGGAATGACACGATAATCCACCTGAAAACGTTTGATGCCAGAAAAGAGGCTGTTGACGGCGCTGTACCAAGCTTGGTGAGCGGCGGTGTGGGTGAATTGATAGGGGCCAGTGCAATCTCCGGCACAGTAGATGGTGGGGATGTTGGTCTGCAAAAAGGCGTTGCTGGCGATGGTGCCGCGTTGGGAGATCTCCAGTTGCAGTTCTTCCAAACCAAAGCCTTCCACATTGGCTTGACGGCCGTAGGCGATCAGCAGTTGATCAAAGGCAATTTTCACCTCTTGTCCCTCGTGGTGGCAGAGGGCGATCTTTTCGCCGTTTTCTATGCTGAGTGCTTGAATTTGATGGCCGGTTAAAACACGAATACCTTCTTTCCTGAATTTGGCTTCAACCAGTTGTGACACTTCGGGGTCTTCGTTGCGCATCAGACGGGCGCTGCGTTGCAGCTGCGTGACATCTGAACCAAGACGGGCAAAGGCTTGACTCAGTTCGCAACTGATCGGGCCGCCGCCCAAAATCAAGAGTCTCTTTGGTCGTTCTGTGATTTTCCATAAAGTATCGGAGGTTAAATAGTCGATCTGCTCCAAGCCTGGAATATTGGGCACCAGCGGGCGTGCGCCAGTGGCGATAATAATATTTCGGGAGGTAACGGTTTTACCGTTGATTTCCACCGTATAAGGGGAGCTGATTTTGGCCGTGCCCTGTTGAATCTCTGCGCCGAGGGCTTGGTAACGTTCGATGGAGTCGTGCGGTTCGATTTTTTTAATGATGTTATGAACGCGCTGCATTACCTCGCTGAATTGAAATTCGGCTTGATGGGGTTGGAGACCAAACTCTGCACCCCGTTTGGCATACGAGACTATTTTGGCGGAGCGAATCAGGGCTTTACTGGGAACGCAGCCGGTGTTGAGGCAGTCGCCGCCCATTTTGTCTTTTTCGATCAGCAGCACCTTGGCTTTGACGGCCCGAGCGATGTAGGTGCTGACCAGACCGGCAGCACCGGCACCGATGACAATCAGGTTGTAATCGAATTTTTTTGGTTTGGGGTAGCTGCGTAAAATGCGTGAATTTTTCCAGCGATTGAGCAGACTTTTACTGATAAACGGAAACAGTGCCAAGGCGATAAATGACAATAATAGTTCGAGAGAGAGAATGTCTGCTGGGTTGCTGATCTGCCCCAATTGGGTGCCAGCGTTCACGTAGACGATGGTGGCGGGCAACATGCCCAGTTGGCTGGTGAGATAATATTTCCAACTGGCCATTTTGGTTAACCCCATGACCAAGTTGAGCAGAAAGAAGGGTACTAACGGTACTAACCTAAGCGAGAAGAGATAAAAAGCCCCCTCTTTTTCGATGCCAGAATTAATGCTTTTTGCTTGGTTTGGAAAACGCTTTTCAATGCTGTTTTGAAACAGAAAGCGCGAGACCCAAAAGGCAAACGTAGCGCCGAGGGTGCTGGCAAAAGAGATTAAAACCGAGCCAGTGGCCACACCAAACAGCGCGCCACCCATCAAGGTTAGGGGGGTGGCCACAGGTAGAGAGAGGGCGGTGACGGCAACGTAGGTCAGAAAGAAAATGCCGAGGGTCAGAATTTGGTGTTGCTGGTAGTAGCTGGAAAAATTTTGCTGTTGTGCCTTTAAATTTTCCAGATTGAGACTGTTTTGCAGATCAAAAAAGAAAAAGGCAGAGATTAAAACCAGCATGAAAACCAGCAGCAGCGGTTTTTTTAGGGAAGGGGTGGGCTTGCTTTGTTCAGACATAATTTGGCCTTTATGGGGGTGAGGTGAAGATAGTGCGGTTTGATGCAGATAGCGTGCAGAGGTTCACGAGATGTTTTTATGGCTGCTTTTTGGCTCGATAATATTCTGGCCATTGAACCTGAACCACGGCTCCCTCTTCGGCAAAGGCGTGGCAACTGTTGAGCAGCGCGGGCGGGGAATCATCATTGCGATCAAAATTGGGTTGAACCGTTTGATAAGCGATGGTGGCGGCCACTGAGAGCAGATCGACTAAGTGGGTGCAGCCTTTTACACCCCCTAGATGTTTTGTTACCTGTCGTCGCCAGCCGGGAATAATGCGTTTGCCTTGCAGGGCTTTGAAACGGTCATTAACCTCAGGACAGACGGCAAAGGGCGCTGCATCGGTGATGGCTTCAATTTGGTGAATCAACATTTGATTGTCAATGGTGAGGCGCAAACTCATGTCGTGCAGTGCTTCACCGGCTTGAATTTCGCCTCGATGACGATTGGCAAACGCATAGGATTTGCAGTCGATCAGGTGAGCTTCAATGTCCCATAGACCGTCGTTGCGTAGAAAGCCATCACATTTGATGCGCCGTTGGTGTTTGATCTGGCGGGGAGTTGCTGAAGAGAGGGGCATTGTTATTGACTTTTTGCTGGTGTTGAAAAGGGCAAGATTTATGCTTGAACTTGGCAAGCTGGTTTTCATGCCGAAGAAGCATACCTGAAGGTGGCAGGATCATCTAACGCCTCGGTTCTGATTGTGATATATTTCAATTCCTATTGTGGCTTTGATGGTTATCAAGACTGCTGGTACGTTCATCATTTGCATGAGCAGGAAGGGCGACCCGAGCGAAAAAGCGTGGCATAATCGATTCACTTTGATTTCTGTCTTTGTGTCTATTTTATCGAGACAGCAATCCATTTTTACTTTTTGGAGGTTTCTGTTGTGAGTGGAAAAATCATTGCTTTAGATGACGATAGCTTTGAAACTGAGGTGTTGAAATCTGAGCTGCCAGTGTTGGTTGATTATTGGGCTGACTGGTGTGGGCCTTGCAAGATGATTGCACCCATCTTAGAAGAGTTGGTGGGCGAATATGCGGGTAAGCTGACCATTGCCAAACTGAACATTGATGAGAACCCAGCAACGCCACCTAAATACGGTATTCGTGGTATTCCAACCTTGATGATCTTTAAGGACGGTGCGGTTGAAGCGACCAAGGTGGGTGCGTTATCGAAGTCTCAGTTGACTGCGTTTATTGACAGCAACGTATAACGGCAGGTTGTTTCTCTGCGTTTAAGAGATTATTGCCTTGGCAACTACGGTTGTTAAGGCAGAACGTTCAAGGATGAAGCCGATGCTTCAAACACTGTTTTTTATTTAAGGGTAGAACTGGCCTTTTTATTGTGTTATCGTTCCACGGAACTTTTCCCCCGAATTTTAGTCTTCCTGCATATTTTATTGGGTTTTCCCTAAAACAATCATTGGACAACAAACAGCGCGTCGCGCTTGATGCCGTTTGCAGCCCTTCCTATTTTGACCTTCCACTCTATATTGTGCGATTAATTCCATGAATCTAAGCGAACTTAAGAACAAACCTGCCTCTGAACTGATTGAAATTTCTCAATCCATGGGCATTGAAAATATGGCCCGCTCTCGTAAGCAGGACATTGTTTTCTCGATCCTCAAGGCGCGTGCTAAAAAAGGCGATGATATTTTTGGCGGCGGGGTCTTGGAGATTTTGCAAGACGGTTTTGGCTTCCTGCGCTCGGCAGACAGCTCCTATCTAGCCGGCCCCGATGACATTTACGTCTCGCCAAGTCAGATTCGACGTTTTAATCTGCGTACCGGCGACAGCATCACCGGCAAGATTCGCCCTCCCAAAGACGGCGAACGCTATTTTGCTCTGCTGAAAGTGGATCAGATCAACTTTGGTCGTCCCGAAGAGTCACGCAACAAAGTCCTGTTTGAAAACCTCACCCCGCTGCACGCTACTGAGCGCTTTGGAATGGAGCGCGGCAACGGCAGTACCGAAGACATCACCGCTCGCGTGATCGACATTGCCTCCCCCATCGGTAAGGGGCAACGTGGTTTGATCGTTTCACCGCCAAAAGCGGGCAAAACCATGATGATGCAGAACATTGCTCAGAGCATCGCCGCCAACCATCCTGACAGTTACCTGATCGTTTTGTTGATCGATGAGCGCCCAGAAGAGGTGACGGAGATGAAGCGCATGGTGCGCGGTGAAGTGGTCTCCAGCACCTTTGATGAACCGGCCAGCCGTCATGTGCAAGTGGCTGAAATGGTGATTGAGAAAGCCAAGCGTTTGGTGGAACACCGTAAAGATGTGGTGATTCTGCTTGACTCCATCACTCGTCTGGCACGGGCGTACAACACTGTGATTCCCTCTTCGGGTAAGGTTTTGACTGGGGGTGTGGATGCCAATGCGCTGCATCGGCCAAAACGCTTTTTTGGCGCAGCGCGGAACATTGAAGAGGGCGGTAGCTTGACCATTATCGCTACCGCTCTGATCGACACTGGCTCCAAAATGGACGAAGTGATCTACGAAGAGTTCAAAGGCACCGGTAACATGGAGCTGCATTTGGATCGTCGCATCGCTGAAAAACGGGTCTTCCCTGCGATCAATGTCAACCGTTCCGGCACTCGTCGTGAAGAGTTAATGATGGATCAAGAATCGCTGCAAAAGACCTGGATCTTACGCAAGTTTTTGCATCCGATGGGTGAGACCGAAGCGATGGAATTTCTCCTTGGCCGTCTGCAACACACCAAAACCAATGATGAGTTTTTTGCTGCTATGAAACGTTAGCCGCTTTTCAAAAGCCTTTATAAAAAGCCGATCAAGCTTAGCTTTTTCGGCTTTTTTTGTGGGTTGATAAATGATCAGCCGATTAAAAGGGTAAAGTTTCTGCATCTTAGAGCGACTTATTGGTAACAGAGCCAGTTAGCGTGTTGGGAGAAGGGAATGCAGAGACAGATAGAGGTCAGTGGTCGTCAAGTTCAAGTTGAGGTGAGTCGTCGAGCCTGCAAGTTATTGCAGCAGCGCATGACGCCGTTGAGAGTTGATATGGAGCTGAATTTTGGTCGCATGGTGCGTAAGCGAGTGAATTTTAATGAACAGGCCACGGCAGAAAATTTGCTAGATTTGAGTGATAATTTAAAGGTTAACTTTTGTCCAGTGATGGGTAAGAGCAGCTCCGTTGATGGCTGTTTGCCACTCTTAGAAACGCCGCTGAGGAAATTAAAGGCGTTTGTGCCTCGGTGGCTGCGTATTGATTATCATCACGGTCAGTGGCGTGGCGAGTTTGGTTATGATTTAGATTAATGTCTTGCTGCATGCTGGCGTTGGAGGCCGAGCAGCGTCAAAGCAATCAAAAACCACCATCCCATTGAGCCACCGGTACTGCTATCAACATCGAATTGATTTGTGTTGTTGGTATTATTACCAATCGTGGTAGTCGTGGTGGTGTTTAAGGGTGTGGTGCTGCTGGCGGTGGTGCGGATGCGATTGTTGCGGCGATCTGCCACATAGAGAGCACCGCTATTATCCATGCTTATTCCTTGTGGGCCGTTAAGATCAGTATTGTCGATGATGGTGAAGACGGTTTGGGTTTCAAAGTGAATGGCGCGCACTTCAGAAGTACCACGATCACTGAAAAAGAGGTCGCCGTTGGCGGCCAGTATCAATCCCCAAGGCTGTTTTACTGTGGCGTTGGCCAGCGTTGTACCCGAAGAAAAATTGATGCCACTGTCGCCAATCAAGCTGCTGATCACACCTGTGTCGAGATCGACTTTACGGATACGAGAGTGACCGCTGTCGGCGATATAAAGTAGGTTGTTCACATCGTCGATGGCCAAACCTTGTGGGTTGTTAAGGCTGGCACTGAGAGCCGCGCCGCCATCTCCAATGTTGATTCCGTTGCTGGGCGCAGTGGGGGTGGGGCGTTGTCCATTACCGACGACGGTGCTGATCAGGCCGTTGCTGATCTCTACTTTTCGAATCACTTGGTTGCTGCTATCGGAGATGTAGATATTGCCGAAGTTGTCCACCGCCAGTCCTTGTGGCAGGGAAATTCGAGCATTGATGGCTAAACCAGCATCGCCGGTGTAACCTCGAACGCCGCTGCCGACAACGGTACTGATAATATTGGTTCTCAGATCAATTTGGCGAATACGGTTGTTCTGTTTGTCAGCCACATAGAGTTTGTCGCCATTGGGACTGAGTGCCAGTGCAACGGGTTCATTAAAACTGGCTTTAATGGTTTGATATTGATCGCCAACAAAGGCAGCTGTGCCGTTACCAGCAAAGGTGGTGATGTTGCCGTTGGCATCGACTTTACGAATACGATGGTTGTTCTGTTCGCTGATGTAGAGATTGCCTAAGTCATCTGAAAGTACATCGGTGGGGGCATTGAGCTGGGCGTTGGTGGCAGCAGCTTGATCGCCGAAAAAACCTCCGGTGCCGGTGCCTGCATAAGTTGTAATTATGATTGCAGTGTGAGCGCTGGTGAAAAAAAGGCTTAAAAAGAACCCAATGACTATTTGTGTTCTATTGTGAAAGATGTTCATAATTGTCCTCCTAGGACAGATACAACCCTCCTGTTTGTTGTTTTTGTTAAGGGCTCAAATTTTAAAAAAAGTTAACTGATAATGTAAGCTTTATCTAATATTGGGT
>CAZTQX010000108.1:0-7712 GCA_964615985.1 uncultured Gammaproteobacteria bacterium
GAATCTATGTTATCTCATACAGTGACTGTATGGACGCAGGTTGACACATAGGGATGGCAATACAAAACATAGATTGAAAGATAGGCTATTATCCCCAAGGGCTTTTGAATTCTGTACCGACCTGAAAACCAAAGTGGTTTTCCAGATCGAGCGTTATGATTAAGCGGTCAACAACCTGTTGGCCGTGTTCTTTTTGTACTTCCACTAAAATCAATTTAGCCGCGTTACGGTTGTAACCGCTGCCCATAGTGATGTGTTCGTTGAGTAACTCTTCGGCTCGTTGTGGGGTCATCTCTGTTCTCTTTAGACATCAACTTGTAGGATGGGGCAAAGCGCAGCGTGCCCATCAAATTACCGCGTAAAATGTTGGGCACGTCGCTTCGCTCCTTTGCGCCAACCTACAGGGCTGGATGCGTAATATGGGTTATTAATAAATTGGCCATAAAAAAAGGGGATGATTTTATCATCCCCTTTTTCTTAACCGATACCGATGTTGCTGTTTGAGTTAGATCTCAAATTTAGGCAACTTCTTTTCGACCAGTTCGCCTTTCATTGTGACGTAAACGGGCATGCCGTTGTCATCGTAGTCAGGATAGGCTTCGCCTTTGATCAATGGGTAGAGGTACTCTTTGCATTTGTCGGTGATGCCAAAACCGTCTTCGGAGATGAAGTCCATCGGCATCATTTTTTCGACGTTGGCCACTTCGCTTAGAGGCGCTTCACCGATGCTCCATTTGTAAGGATTGGAAGACTCACGCACGATGGTGGGCATAATGGCGTTTTTGCCTTCAAGAGCTTTTTCCACCGCAGCTTGACCCAGTGCGTAGGCTTGTTCCACATCGGACTCGGAGGCCAAATGACGTGCGGCACGTTGCAGGTAATCGGCTACTGCCCAATGGAATTTGTAACCCAGTGCGTCTTTGATGATGTTGGCGACCACCGGTGCGGCTCCACCCAGTTGAGCATGGCCAAAGGAGTCACGGGTGCCCTGTTCGGCGAGGAATTTGCCGTCGGGGTAATGTGCGCCTTCCGAAACACAGATGGTGCAGTAGCCGTGTTCTTTGACCTTGGCATCGACAGCGGCCAAGAATTTCTCTTGGTTGAATTCGATTTCAGGGAAAAGGGTGATGACGGGAATATCGTAATCTTCCACCAAAGCACCGGCAGCGGCGATCCAACCGGCGTGACGTCCCATCACTTCAATCACAAAGATCTTGGTGGAGGTGGCGCACATGGAGCGCACATCGTAGCTCGCTTCCAGAGTGGAAACGGCGATGTATTTGGCCACGGAACCAAAGCCAGGGCAGTTGTCGGTGATGGGCAGATCGTTGTCCACGGTTTTAGGAACGTGAATGGCCTGCACGGGGTAACCCATTTTTTCCGACAATTGTGAAATCTTGTAACAGGTGTCAGCGGAATCACCACCGCCGTTGTAGAAGAAGTAGCCAATGTTGTGGGCTTTGAAAACTTCGATCAGGCGTTCGTATTCGAGTTTGTTGTCTTCGAGGCTTTTGAGTTTAAAACGGCAAGAGCCAAAACCACCGGAAGGGGTGTTTTTCAGCGCCGCGATGTCTTCGGCAGACTCTTTGGAGGTGTCGATTAGCTCTTCGGTCAGTGCGCCGATGATGCCGCTGCGACCGGCGTAGACGGTGCCGATTTTGTCAGAGTGTTTGCGTGCGGTTTCGATGACACCACAGGCGGATGAGTTGATAACGGCGGTTACGCCGCCAGATTGGGCGTAAAAAGCATTCTTTTTGCTCATGATTTTCCTTCAAGTTATCGTAAAAGGCGTTGTTCGTTTGAGGTGGTTACTGTTCGCTCTGATGATCCGCTTGGGCTTGCAGCAGAGAAACGGCGCACTCACCGATGTCGTTGTATTCGTCGATGCCGGTACCGAACTGTTGGTAACCGCGATAAAAAAACTGGCAACGATACTGTTTGTCGCCGATTTTGAACAGGGCGAAACCGCAGCCGTCCACATTCCAAACGGCAGTGGGGCAGATGCTCAGTTCACGATCATTGGGGTCGAGACGAATTTCAGCATCGGCCAGTTGCAGCTCAACTGTATCTTTACCCCAGCGTTCGTCTAGGGTGGTTTGCAGTGTCCAGCATTCGGTCTCACTGAAATCAGGGATTTTAGGCATGACGACATCCCTTTAAAAAATAGGGTTAATAAGTGAATGGTAAAAAAATTTTCAGGATGGAGCATAGCTTGGCAGAGGGAGGTTCGCAAATACAAAACGTCAATGCAGAGATTAGCGGGGTTGATTGCTCAGTTGATAACAAACGACAAAGGTGGGTGAACCACCTTTGTGGGAGGTGCTGGTTGAATTTATTTGCCAGGGTCTTTGACGGTGGTCAGGCCAAGGCTTTCCCAGATCTGAATGCCTTCCCGATACCAAAGCAATTTTTTCGCGGGGTAACCTTTGTAAAGCAGCACTCGAATGGTGAATGAGGCTTGATCACAGAGAATGCCGTTGCAGTAGAGCACCAAGGTTTTGGCGTTGCTAAAATCGAGCTTTTTGCCTTTTTTCTTCGCACCAAAGCGTTCGATTAAGATTTTATCAATCTCAGCTTCTTTGCTGTGATCGGGGCTGAGCCGGTGCCAATGAATGTTGGTTGAACCAGGGATGGTGCCTTGTGAAGCCCACGCTGTGGAACGAACGTCTACGATCATTGCTTTGCCGCTGGTCGAAGCCAGTTGCAGATAGTAGATCATCTCCAGTTCACCGATGGCTTCAATACCAGGTGCAACTTCCATCCTTTGGATGCAGAAGGGCGGGCATTTAGGCGAAGTTCTGGCAAAAATAGGGTTAATCGCATTCTTGGTGTTTTGATTGCGAATAATGGTGATGTCTCTGCCGTTGTGCTTAACGTCGATAGAGGCAATTCTCTGTGTGAGGCGAACCTCGATGTCCTTATCAGCGGCACTGACAACGGTGGAAATCGCTGTGCTGGCGAATGCCAAGGCGATAACGAATGTTTTTATCATATAGCCTACTCCCAAGTGGTGCGCGCAGCCGCGCGGTCTGAATTGCAAAACTCTGTCAATCGCATTCTCCAGATGAGTTACCAATAAAATCTGATGAAATTGCTCAGTTTGTCTCTGTTGATATAACACGCTGTTTTTGAGTGTAGGGGAAAATCCCGATCAGTTGTGCTGACTGGGTTCCTAAAGGCTGTTTTTGTCCGGCCAGAAGCTGGTAGGTTTTATGCTGTTCTGATCATCAAAGCCCAAATAGGAGTGACGGGGGAGATGATGAAAGGCGTGTTATTGATGGCTGTTGTGGTTCTGTTTTGTGCGGGGAGCAGTGTGGCCAAAAGCAGTCAAGAGGTGCGTGTGCTGGTGGATGTCTCTGGCAGTATGAAACAGAACGACCCAGAGAATTTGCGAGTTTCGGCGCTGCGGTTGTTGACGGAGTTGTTGCCCCGCGAGAGCCGTGCCGGTATTTGGTTGTTTGCCCAGCAAGCAAAACTACTGCTGGCGGTCGCCGCTGTGGATCAGCGTTGGCGAGTGAAGGCGCTACAAAAATCAGCGGCCATTCATTCTCGTGGTCAACGCACCCATATCGAAGAGGCCTTGCGACAAGCCATTCAAGGTTGGCGTTCTGGGAGTGGGGTGCAGAAGAACATTATCTTATTGACCGATGGAGTGGTGGATGTGTCGCGGGATGCCAAGCAAAGTCAACGCTCACGACAGCGGATTTTGCAGCAACTGTTACCTCGTCTGTCTCAGCTTGGGGTGAAAGTTCATGCGGTGGCGTTATCCAACGAGTCGGATGAAGCATTGCTTCAGCAACTTTCAGCGGGCAGTGGTGGCAGCTATTTTAAAGCCGAACGTGCGGATCAACTGCAACGTATTTTTTTGCATCTGCTGGAGAGTGCCGCGCCGCCAGACAGTTTGCCTTTGACGGCCAACCGTTTTTTTGTGGATGACAGTATTGAAGAGGTGACGCTGTTGCTGTTTCGCTCTGAGGCTAAAAAGCCGCCACGTTTGATTCGTCCTGATGGTGTGGAGCTGTTACCACAGGCTGGTTCCCTTGGCGTAAAGTGGCGCTCCGAAAAGGGTTTTGACCTGCTGACGATGGAGGCGCCAATGTTGGGTGAGTGGCAGATTGTGGCTGCGGCTGATCCTGATAATCGCGCGATGGTGGTGACGAACCTTAAATTTCGAGTGGAACCTGTGACCCCTTTGATATTGCCCAACAGCGCGCTGGTTTTGCAAGCTCATCTGGAGAGTGAGGGTAAACAGATTAAGAAAAAGATTTTCTTGAGTTTGGTAGAGGTAAGTTTAGAGGCTAAATCAGCGGCAAGTTCAACAGAACCACAGTTGTTGCAGCGTAATGAAACTGGTTTTTATCAACTGGAGAAAAATCTGCCGGAAGAAGGCGCTTACGATCTGACGGTGGTGGCTGATGGCGGTACCTTTGCACGGGTTTGGCATCAGCAGGTACAGGTCAGTTGGCCGTTTCTGATTGAGTTGCAAGCGGATCAGGAGACGGGAAAGTATCGTTTAAATCTGCGTACAAAAATCGAATTTCGGCCTTTATTGGCTTCATCACCACAGCTCTATCAAAAGCCGGATAAAGGAGTGTGGCAAGCGCAAAATCTAGAGCGATTGGAAGAACACGTTTGGCAAGCCTCGGTGGCGGCGGGAGCGCAGCTTAGAGTCGAATTGAGTCTGAAATCAGATCCCTTACAAACTGTGACATTGCCTTTGATTACGGTGCCATTGCCAGATGTTGTGGAACCGCCAGTGGTAGAGGCCGTGGTGGATAAAGAGCCAAAGCTACCAGAACCGATTATTCAAAAACCTTCTCCAGAGGATATTAAAGAACCGGTGAACTGGTTGCAGGTGATGTTGGTTGTGTTGGCGATTAACGTGATTTTGGCTGGAGTTCTGTTCTTTACGCGGCGTTATTGGCAGAAGAAGAGGGCGGTGATTGATTGGCCTGAGCCGCAGGGAGAAACCGCATGATTGAAGTTAACCCGACTTTGTGGATGCTGTTGTGGGAGAGCGTTCTGTTGCTGCTGTTGTTTGTCGGCTGGAGTGTGGTGGCGCAGTTAAAACAGCGTAAAAGGCAACGGTTGGAGCTGGAAGCGTTGTTGCAGCCGTTGCAAAACAAGGAGGCGGCGGAGTCGTATCAGACTTTTTTTGTCACTTTGGCGCAAATGCAAGGCGAGGAGTTAGAAGAAGCGTTATTGCAGGTGGATAAGAAAAAACAAGCCTGTTACTTCTCTCTGTTTAAGGTGTATCAACAATGCAATGAGGAGAGCGTGACGGATTACCAACAGGGTTTGGATGAGCTGTTGGCCTGTTTTCATCAGGTTCAATTGCCGCTGGCGACCACGGTCGAGCAGGTGGTGACCTCATTGGATTTGGGTGTTCGTGAGGTGGGTACGTTGGAGGCTTTGGAGATCGAGAACGATGCCTTGAAAGTGAAAAATGGTGAGTTAAAAGCGATGTTGGGTGATTTGAATCAAGAGGTATCCAGTGTTGATGAGGATAAGGCGTTAGAACTTGATGGGGAGATGGCGTTGCAGATGTCGCAGCCACTGGCATAAAAAAAGCGACAAGCCGAGGAAAGAACTTGCCGCAGATACCACAACTACTTGAGGGAGAGTATGTATGAAATTCTAAAAACGCTGTAGTTAAGTCGTTTCGTTGTTAAGTAGATTAAGGATTTTGTTATTGGGATACCGAGACCTTAATCACAATTACAAGATTTTTGATAAGGAATAACCTCATGTCGTTGGCCATCTGTTACAGCCGTGCCTTGACGGGTATTTATGCCCGAGCGGTGACCGTTGAGGTGCATCTGTCCCCTGGTCTGCCCGCACTCTCCATTGTTGGTCTGCCGGAAACGGCGGTCAAAGAGAGCAAAGATCGCGTACGAGCGGCGCTGCTGAACTCCAATTTTGAATTCCCCACTCGCCGCATCACCATCAACTTAGCCCCAGCGGATCTGCCCAAAGAGGGTGGGCGTTTTGATCTCCCCATTGCTTTGGGCATTTTGGCTGCTTCTGGGCAGATTCCACAGCAAGCGTTGCACGGCTTGGAGTTTGTCGGTGAGCTGGCTTTGGGCGGTGAGCTGCGCGCCATTCGGGGTGTGTTGCCCTCGGCGATGGCGGCAGCGAATGCCAAACGGGGTTTGGTGGTGCCGAAACAGAACGCCGCAGAGGCGGCGCTGAGTCAGCAGTGTGAGGTATTTTCGGCGGGGCACCTGCTGGAGGTCTGTGCGCATTTGACCGGCCGACAAAAACTTTCACCCTACATCAATCAAACCTTGGCCGTTGAGCTGAGCGGTGGGGCGGATTTGCTCGATGTATTCGGTCAATACAAGGCCAAACGTGCCTTGGAGATCTGTGCCGCTGGTGGGCATAACTTGTTGCTGGTGGGGCCAGCGGGTACCGGTAAATCGATGCTGGCCAGCCGTTTGGCAGGAATTTTACCGCCTTTGCAGGAGCAGGAAGCGATGGAGGTGGCGATGATCAACTCCATTTCACTGGACGGTTTTGATGTCAAACAGTGGAAAAAGCGCCCTTATCGTGCGCCACACCACACCGCTTCTGGAGTGGCGCTGGTGGGCGGTGGTGCGAACCCTAAACCGGGTGAGATCTCCTTGGCGCATCACGGAATTCTGTTTCTGGATGAGCTGCCGGAGTTTGATCGGGCGGTGCTGGATGTCTTGCGCGAGCCATTGGAGAGCGGTTCGGTGAGCATCTCACGAGCTAACCATAAGGCGGAATATCCGGCGCGTTTCCAGCTGGTGGCGGCGATGAATCCTTGTTTGTGTGGCAATTTGGGTGATCCCAAGGTGGCGTGTCGCTGCTCACCAAGTCAGCGCCAGCGTTATCTGTCACGTCTTTCGGGGCCATTTTTGGATCGCATTGATGTGCAGATTGATGTGCCACGCATGGCGCGTGAGATGTTGTCCAAGGTGGATGAGAACGCTGAGAGCAGTGCGATGGTGAGGGCGCGAGTAGCACAGTGTCGGACTCGGCAGTTGCAGCGTTCAAAGACAATCAATGCCCAGTTGGAGAATCGGGAGTTGTTGCGGGTGACGGAGTTGGATGGGGCGACCAGTCAACTGTTGGATGTGGCGATGGAACGGCTCAACCTCTCGGCACGCGCCTATCATCGGATCTTAAAAGTGGCGCGCACCATTGCCGATTTGGCAGAGAGTGAGCGTTTGAGTATGGAACATGTTACCGAAGCGCTCTCCTATCGAGCCTTAGAGCGCTTGGTGCAGGCGTAGTTAAGGGCGCAGAAAACCCAGGCTCATCCAGTTCACGCCATCACGGCCAATGCGTTGCCAACGAATGCTCTCCAACATAAAGGACAGGGCGGCCTGATCGATCATGCCCAGAGAAATTCCAGGCTGAATCTGGACGTTGGTGCCGTTGACTTGACGGGCAATCCACTGATGTTGGCGGTTGCGAATGGCGCTCAGATGATTGACCAGTTGGTAATCGCCATAGGCTTGATACCCCCGTGCGTAAGCCAGATCGTGTTGTTGGCAGGCAGCATCAATTTCATTGATCGGAGCCGCAGCACTTATCGGGTTACTGGGGTAGTTGGAGCCACACCAATTGCCATAGAGTGGCACGCTGGGGCCAAAGGCCGAGGCGCTGTTGGGTAGCAGTCCGATGGCGCTGATTAGCAGCGTCAGTTTGAGCATCTGTTTCATGGGTTTTGCCTTAAAGCTTGT
>CAZTQX010000109.1:0-5760 GCA_964615985.1 uncultured Gammaproteobacteria bacterium
TTATTTCTTAAAGCAGAACAACGCTACGGGCTCACAGGAAACGCACCTCTACCATCAATTAAACACACCACACCAAAAAACCACCATTTAACCAAACCTTAACCTTCCCTTGACCTCCCCATAACCCCCGCTTCGTTATCATCCCCTCATCAAAACCGTCTCAGTCAAAAAAGGATCATCATGACCTCGGACAGTAACCCCTCACGCCCCCGCTTTCAGATCGCTCTGAGCCTAAGCCTCTTAACCCTCAGCGGTTGCATCGAGTACCACGCCAAACCGCTCGACCCCATGCTGATCAACCAGCAACAGGCACAGCGGTCACTGGACTCTCCGGCGCTGAAAACCTTTCTGGAACAGCACGATGCACCGCTCTCTCAGTGGCCACTGTCGCGCTGGAATCTGCCACAACTGACGCTGGCGGCGCTCTATTTTCACCCCGATCTGGATGCCGCCCGCGCCACTTGGCAACAAGCCCAAGCCAACCAGCAGCGCAGCGCCCAGCACCCCAACCCCCAATTCGCTTTCACCCCCACCTTTAACAACACCAACAGCATCCCCTCACCGTGGATTCTCAGCTCACTGTTCAGCTTCTCTTACCAAACCGCAGGCAAACGAGCAATTCGTCAACAGCAGGCCGCTCAACTGAGCGAAAAAGCCCGCTTGACGCTGGCGACTCAAGTCTGGCAGATTCGCAGCAACCTGCGCCAACAGCTCGAAGCCCTCTGGTTTGCCCAGCAGCAGGAGCAAATTCTCGCCCAACAGCAGCAACTGCAACGAGAAAGCCTACGCCGCATCGAACAGCAGTACGCCGCAGGCAACATCTCGGCACTGGAGCTGGCGCGGGTGCGACTGGCACCGGAACAGTCACGCCTCGCTCTGCTCGATGTACAACAGCAGCTCAACGACCGCCGTATTCAACTGGCCGACGCTCTGGGTCTCTACCCCGAAGCGCTCAAAGGCGTTCAATTTGATTTTGCCGAACTGGCGCAAAAAATCACCACCAGCGAGTTGCAGCACGCCCGTCAGCAGGCGCTGCAAAACCACGCCCAACTGTTACAGAGCTTGAGCGACTACGCCGCCAGCGAGGCGCAATTAGAGCTGGCAGTGGCGCAGCAGTACCCCGACATTCAGATCGGCCCGGGATACGAATACGATCAGGGCGATAACAAATGGAGCTTGGGGCTGGGTTTGACTCTGCCGCTGTTTCACAACCAAGCGCCGCAGATCGCCCAAGCGGCAGCGCAACGCCGTGTGGCTGCGGCGCAGTTTGAATCACAACAGCTCAAAGTGGTGCAACAGGTCGCTCAAGCAGTAGCCGCTTACCGCGCCGCGCAGCAGAAAAAAGCCGCCACAGACCAGATCCAAACGGACATTAAACAGCAGTTGCAACGCAGCAAAGCGCAACTGCAGGTGGGGGAACTTTCCCAAGCGGATCTGCTGGCGGTGCGGCTGCAACTCAACAGCGCCAACCTCGCCCAGCTCAACGCCGTTGCGGCGCTGCAAAAAGCCCGTGGTCAGGTGGAAGATGCCACCCAAACCCCGCTCAAATTCCCTGCCCAGAGCTGGCAACAGAACCCTCGCCCAGACGATAACGGAGATCGTTAAAATGACCCTAACCCAAATCACCCCACTGCTGTTCGTCAGCCTGCTGCTCTCACAACCGAGCGTGGCCGAAGAAACCATCCAGACCGAAGTTCTGGTGGAGGTGGCGCAAGTGGAACGCGCCGACCTGCACCGCTATCTGGACAGTTACGGTTATGTCGCCCCCGAACCCGCTGCCGCAGGCCGTCCAGCGGGAGCGGCCTACCTCACCAGCGCCCTCTCTGGCTTGGTGCTGGCGGTGCCGGTCAGCGAAGGCGATCAAGTGAAAAAAGGCGATCTGATCATTCGTCTCGATGATCGACTGCCACTGGCGGATTTGAAACGCGCCCAAGCTCGACTGCGCTTCGCTCAACGGGTGCTGAAACGGGAGCGCAAACTGCTCAAGCAAAACAACACCTCACAGAAAAAATTCGAATCCAGTCAGCAGGCACTGGCCTTGGCACAGAGCGATCTGGCCACCGCCGAGGGCAAACTGGCGCAGGTGCAACTGCGCTCCTCGTTGGACGGCATCGTCTCGCGGGTCAATGTGCTGCCTGGGCAAGCGGTGGATCTCAACACCGTGTTGGCGGAGATCGTCGATCTCAACCGTCTGATCATCAGCGCCAACATTGCCACCAGCCAAGTCAGACTGCTCAAAATCGGCCAAACAGCGCGCATTCTGGTGGGCAAACATCAGCCCCCCATTCAGGCCAAGGTCGCCTTTATCAGCCCCACGGTCGATCCCAACAGCGGCACCGTGCTGGTGCGGCTCACGCTGCCCAGCCACTCGAAGCTGCGCCCCGGCCAATTCGTCAAAGTTAAAATCGCCATCGAAGAGCGCCGCCAGAGTTTGGTGGTACCCAGTGAAAGCCTTTACACCAGCCTCGACGGCCAGAGCAGCCTCTCCATTGTCAAAGACAATATTGCTCACCAACGCAGCGTCAGCCTCGGTCTGCATGAGGCCGGACTCGTTGAGGTGCAGGGCGACGATCTGCACGCTGGCATGACTGTGGTCACGCTTGGCTCCTACGCTCTGCCGGACAACAGCGCCGTGCGCATCAAACGCCAAGGAGTGTGGAGACGATGAAAACCAGCCAGACTCAGCCGCAGGGCAGCGGCGCGTTTGCCATTCGTCACCGCGTGGCGATTCTCTTTATCACCTTGGCCATCTCACTGGCGGGTTGGTACAGCGCGCAGAAAATGCCCGCTTCGGTCTTCCCCGAAACCAACTTTCCGCGCTGCGTGGTGCTGATCGACAACGGCGTGATGCCTGCCGATGAGATGATGGCCAGCATCACCCGTGTCATTGAAGAGGCGGTCAAGGACATTCCCGGCGTGGTGCAGGTACGCTCCGCCACCGGTCGTGGCTCGGCGGAGGTCAATGTCTTTTTCGACTGGCAGACCGACATGATCCAGAGCGAACTCTATCTGTTGAGCCGCATCTCGGAGCTAAAAAGTCAGCTGCCCGCCAGCGCCACCAGCACCGTCTGGCGACTGACCTTTAACGCCTTTCCCATTATCGGCCTCAGCCTCACCAGCTCGGAACGCAACATGACCGAGCTGTGGGAGCTGGCACGTTACGACCTGAAGCCGCGTTTTCTGCGCATCGAAGGCGTGGGGCGCGTTGATCTGGTGGGCGGTCGAGTGCCCGAATACCATGTGGTGGTCGATCCGCTGAAATTGGCGGCAGCACAACTGACCCTGAGCGATGTCACCGCCACGCTGGAGCAGCAAAATCTGGTCGCACCTGCCGGTTTCCACACGGAAAACTACACCCTCTATCTGACCCTGATTGATGGCCGAGTACGCAATCTTGAAGAGCTGGGCAATTTGCCACTGACGGTGCAGGGACGACAACCGATCAAACTCTCCGACATCGCCCGCATCGAGCGCGGCGAAGAGCCGGTCTTTAATGTAGTCACCGCTCAAGGTGAACGAGCTGTGCTGCTCAACATCCGCGCCCAGCCGTCGGGCAGCAACATCGGCAACATTGCCAGCGAACTCAACGCCCAACTGGCGGAGCTGCGCCAAAGCCTGCCCGCCGATGTGAAACTCTCTTTCTATTACGATCAATCGCAACTGGTGGAGGAGTCGGTCAACAGCGTTTGGGAAGCGATCTTTATCGGTCTGCTGTTCGCCCTGCTAATTCTCTACGCCTTTTTGAAAAATTGGGGCAGCGTCATGACCGCCATCATCGTCATTCCCATTTCGGTGCTGGCCACGGTGGTGGTAATGTACGCCACCAAGATGAGCTTTAACCTGATGACCTTGGGGGGCATTGCCGCTGCCATCGGCTTGATCATCGACGATGCCATCGTGGTGGTGGAAGCGATTCACGCCCGCATCGTGCAAGGTGAAGCGCGGCTGCACGCCATTCGTAACGCTCTGCGCGAAATTCTGCGCCCGCTGATCGCCTCCACCCTCACGCCGGTGGTGGTCTTTATTCCAATGGCCTTTCTCGATGGACTACCCGGGGTCTTTTTTCGTGCCTTGGCGCTGACGATGGTGGTCTCGCTGCTGACCTCCTTTCTGCTGGCCATCACCCTCACCCCTGCGCTCTCATCGTTGTTTGTCAAAGAACAACCCAAAGTGAGCGGCGAGGGTGAAAAAATAGATCAGGGCGGTTTTATTTTGCGTCCGTTGTTGTGGCTGTTTGAACGCTTGTTGCAAGGCGCTCTGCGCCTGCGCTGGCTGGTGCTGCTGCTCTGTGTGGTGTTTGTCTGGCAAGGGGGGCTGCTTTACAACCAGTTGCAGAGCGACTTTATGCCGGAGATGGACGAAGGCGGTTTTGTCATCGACTACCACACCGATTGGGGTACCAGCTTGGAGGAGACCGACCGCATGTTGCGCCAAGCAGAGACCATTTTGCTCAGCATTCCTGAGGTGGAGGGTTACTCACGGCGCACCGGCGCACGGCTGGCACTGGCCATTGCCGAACCCAATACCGGCGATTTTCTGGTCAAGCTGCACACCGACCATCAACGCCCCACCGAGGAGGTCAAATCCGAACTGCGAGATAAACTCAACCACGCTCTGCCGGGAGTGGAGTGGGAGTTCCCGGGGATTTTGGGCGATCTGATCGGTGATCTTACGTGGTCTCCTAAACCCATTGAGGTCAAACTGTTCTCCAACGACACCGCTTGGCTGATCGAGACGGCTCCCAAAGTGCATGCGCTGATCGACCAAGTGCCAGGGGTGGTGGACACCGAAGATGGGCTGGTCAACACCGGCCCGACTCTGACCTTCCGCGTTCGTCACGCCGAAGCGCAACGTTTTGGCCTCACGGCTCAGAGCATTGCCACAGCGGTCAACACCGCCCTACTGGGCAGCGCCACCACCACCGTCTTGGAGGGAGATCGACGCATCGCCATTCGAGTACGGGTGGAGGATGAGCAGGTCAAGGTGTTGGATAATCTGAAAAAACTGCCGCTGCGCTCTGCCACCGGAGCCTTGATCACGCTGGATCAGGTGGCCGAAATCAGCAAAGATCAGGGTCAGTTGGAGCTGCACCGCGAAGATCTACGCCAACTGATTGCCGTCACCGGCGATCTGGAAGGCCGCGACACCGGCAGCGCCATCGCTGAGATCAAACAGACCATTGAGCAGAATTTGCATCTGCCCAAGGGGGTGATCGAGTACGGTGGTCTGTTTGAACAACAGGTAAAAGCGTTTGAAAACCTGCTGCTGGTGTTGGTGCTCGGCACGTTGCTGGTCTTCACCGTGCTGCTGATTGAGTTCCGCTCCTTTGTGGAACCCATCGCCATCGTCGCCGGTTCGCTGCTGGCGCTGATCGGCAGCATTTTAGCGCTGACCTTCACCGGTACTTCGCTCAATATCATCAGCTTTTTAGGGGCGATCATCGGTGTCGGTATCGTGGCCAAAAACGGCATCTTAATGCTGGATCTGGTGGATCGTTTTGAGGCCGACGGTCTCGACACGCGCTCCGCCCTGCTGCGCTCGGCACAACGGCGTTTGCGCCCCATTTTGATGACCTCGACGGCCACCATTTTGGCCATGTTGCCGATGGCATGGGGTGTTCATCAAGGAGCGGACATGTTGCGCCCACTGGCCATCAGCATCATCGGTGCCTTGAGCGTCTCGCTGCTGTTCTCGCTGCTGGTGACACCCAGCCTCTATCTGCTACTCTCGCCTATTTTTCGCTGGAAGCGTTAAAGGACT
>CAZTQX010000109.1:5860-7666 GCA_964615985.1 uncultured Gammaproteobacteria bacterium
AAAACCCACCGAATCGGTGGTCATGCAGAGCGCATCGAACTGCAATTTTCTCCCGAATGGCAGCGTTTTTGGTTTTGGCTTGGGCTGTTGTTGTTGATCCCAGCTCTGCTGCTGATCTGCAACGATCTACGCGCCCTCACGCCGCTGGATGTTTTTGGCCAGAATCGTTATCGAATTTTTATCTTTGCGCTGTTTACGCTGGGTTTTATGCAGCTCTACCCTGAACTGTTGGCGCGTGTTGCTCTGTTGGTTGCTTTTCTGCTGCTGGCATTTGGAGTGGAGTTTTATTACGACCATTACGTTAATGGCTTTTTCCACCTGAAACATTTTGTCATGTCTGCTTCAGGGGTGGCACTGGGTTTTGTGGTGGGGTTTACACCGCTGGGGTATCTGCCTTGGTTTTTGCGGCGAGGGAAATTCTGGGGTTAAATCACGGCTTAAATTGTAGAGACAAGGCATGCCTTGTCTCTACGGGTGTGGCCTGAATTATAGTATGGATTTAAATCCATCAACACCCTAACCCAACAAAAACCACCTTCATCACTTAACCTGCTGCATCACCTCTTTAATAATCGCCGCAATAACCTCAACATCATCCAAGGTAAAGGTAATCGGCAAGCGCAGATCACAGGCATGTGAAATGATATTGGCCGTCTTGTCCATTGCGGGCATGTCACTGAACGAATAACACCAATTGCGAAAATCACGGGCGTTTTCATTGCGGCCAAAGATCTGAATCTTCACGCCACGCTCTGCATTCAACTGGATAAAGTCCGTCACCTGCTGCTGACTGAAATCGACCAGATTAAACTGCAAACTGTCACCCACATGTTCCGCTTGCTCAAGCGATTGTGGAATATGGATGCCCTCAATGCCGCTCAATAATTCAATCAGACGATCATGTTTTTCTTTATAGGATTCAATTCTCTGATCAATCAACGCCACCTGAGGCCGTAACACAGCCGCAATCAACACGTTCATGCGCAGGCTAAAATTCGGCACATCAAATTTGATCTTCTCAAACAGGCTGTCATCCATTGGCCGCGCAAGGTGTTTTTTATACAACCCTTCGTACGATCCCGCTGCCAGAATAGAGTAAGCCGCCAGCTCAGGATCGTTGGTGGCCAGAAAACCACCCTCGCCTGAATTCAAAATCTTGTGACTTTGGGTGCTGTAACAGGCGATTTCGCAATGATGCCCGACAAATTGATTCTGATCAGAGTCATTTGGATTCCAACGTTTGCCCAAACCGTGGGCACAATCCTCGATTAAACGCACAGCGTATTGATCACACAAGGTTTTGATTTTATCCAGATCGGCAATATGCCCGCGCATGTGCGACAAGATAAAGTATTTCACATCCAGCTGATCTTTTAACTGCTGCTCAAAGTAATCCAGATCAATAACGTATTGATCGTTGCACTCCAAGAAAACCGGCACCCCGTTGGCGTGAACGATGCTGCTCGGCACCGCCGTGAAGGTGAAGGCGTTGGTGAAGACCTTGTCACCGGCCTGGATGCCCATCGCTTTGAGGGCGATGAACATGGCGCTACCACAGGAGTTGACCGCCACCACGTATTGATGGCCGGTGTACTGGCCAAACTCAAACTCAAGCTGGGAGACCTCGCTGACACCATCACTATGCCCATAACGATAGAGCATACCGTGTTGCATCAGGCTGACGGCGTTGTTGATGGCTTGTTCAGGAATGGGGTTTGGGACATCAAAACTTTTGCTAAACTTCATAGGGTATAAAATACAATCGTCTAAAAACGAAGCAAACTAACATACTTTGCCTTCCATACA
>CAZTQX010000110.1:0-4030 GCA_964615985.1 uncultured Gammaproteobacteria bacterium
CAGAATCCGCCTATGGTTCCTACCTTAATTGTCTAAAACTGTCCGAAGTGTTGATCATTTGGATTACTCATAAATACCCCGCAAGCTGATGTGATGACCAAAGAACAAGACTATACGGAATAACTTTAATTCACAACGTGACTCAATCGAAAATTTGGCCTAATCCAGCAGCCAAGCAATTTCACCTTTTCCCGCTCGCAACAATTCCGGCACACCGCTCTCCAAACCCACCACCGTGGTCGGCTCAGGGTCACAGTGACCCCCGTCGATGACCAGATCCACCTCATGCTCCAGCCGCTCTCGAATCTCCAGCGGGTCGGTCATAGGAAACTCTTCGTTGGGCAACAACAAGGTACTGCTCATTAACGGCTCACCCAGCTCGGCCAACAGCGCCTGAGTCACTTCGTGATCTGGCACCCGAATGCCGATGGTTTTACGTTTCGGGTGCAGCAGACGTTTAGGCACCTCTTTGGTGGCTTTTAAGATGTAGGTGTAAGGGCCTGGGGTGTGGGTTTTCAACAGGCGAAACAACGAATTATCTACTTTGGCGTAAGTAGAAATCTCCGCCAGATCACGACAGACCAAGGTGAAATTGTGTTTGTTGTCCACTTGGCGAATGCGCCGAATACGCTCCACCGCTGACTTATCGCCAATGTGGCATCCCAAGGCATAACAAGAGTCGGTAGGATAAGCGATTACCCCACCCTCTTTGATTATTTTCACCGCCTGTTTCAGCAGTCTTTGCTGCGGATGGGTGGGGTGAATTTCGAAAAACTGGCTCATAAAGACTTTTCCACGCTGAAAAGCGCCCATTTTGCCCCTAAAATCCCTGCGTTGCACGATCAACATAACGTCAACTCCTTTGGGAAGCCAACAACGCAAGATGCAAACCACATTCTGATTAATTTAAGCTATGATAGGCCATCTTTTTTACGCAGACTCAGACATGAAATTTCTCTACGACTTTTTCCCCATTTTACTGTTCTTTATCGCCTACAAACTGGAAGGCATCTACGCCGCCACCGTGGTGGCCATTGTTGCCTCTTGCATCCAAGTGGGCTTTTACTGGTTCCGTCATCGTCGTTTTGAAAACATGCATCTGATCTCCTTCGGTCTGATCCTGACCTTGGGCACCCTCACTCTGCTGCTGCACGACAAAACCTTCATTATGTGGAAACCCACCCTGATCAACTGGCTCTTTGCCATCGCCTTCTTTGGCAGTCAGTTCATCGGTAAAAAGTCTTTGATCCAACGCATGATTGGCGCTCAACTGACTCTGCCAGCTCCGGTTTGGACACGCCTCAACGGTCTCTGGATCGGTTTTTTTCTGCTCTCAGGTGCTGCCAACCTCTATTTTGCCCAAGATTACGCCGCCGCCGAACGCGCCCTGTTAACCGCCATGCCGGAGATTCAGCAAGAGCAGATCGACAAACTGGTCTGTGAAACGGGCTACAGCGATGCCACACGGAACTTATGCGAGGATGCACGGGACAAAGAGGCGCTTTGGGTCAACTTCAAACTGTTTGGTTTGCTCGGTTTGACCTTTATTTTTATTATCGGCCAAGCGGTCTACTTGACTCGCTACATCGAAGATGACGCAGACAGTCCGAAAAAACCCGCTGAATCCGAAGCCAAAACCGATCAGGAGGTTTCATAAATGCTCTACGCCATTCTCAGCACCGATGTGGAGAACAGTCAGGCCAAACGTCTCTCGGCACGCCCCGCTCACCTCGAACGGCTGCAAACCTTGCAAGATGCCGGACGCTTGGTACTGGCAGGCCCACACCCCAACATCGACAGCAACGATCCTGATGAAGCCGGTTTCAGTGGCAGTTTGGTGGTGGCGCAGTTCGACTCTCTTGAAAAGGCGCAGATCTGGGCCGATAATGACCCCTACCAAACGGCAGGGGTTTACGCTCAGGTGAGCGTCAAACCCTTTAAACAAGTGTTCCCACGTTAATTTTTATTTGTCACACAATTAAGGAAACAAAGACTTATGGCAACTTTTCGCCCTTCTATCATCACCTCACTGTTACTCAGCGCAACCTTAACCGCTGGCGCAGCCTTGGCAGCCAACGATGATGTCGCCGCCACCGTCAACGGCCACGACATCAGCCAACAGATGGTCAGCTACCAACTGAGCCAACAAGCGGCTCAAGGCCAGCGCAGCAATCGCCAACAAGCGCTTGAGCAGTTGATCAACTTGGAAATCCTCAAACAGGAAGCCAAGAAAACAGGTCTGGATAAAGACGCCAAACTCCAGTTAGAGATCGCTCACCAAACCACCGTGCTGATGGCCAACCATGCGGTACAGAGCCATTTCAAAGCGGTCAAAGCCGACGATGCCGAGCTGCAAAAAGAGTATGACAAACAGGTTGCCAAAATCGAAGGCACCGAGTTCAAAGCGCGTCATATTTTGGTGAAGAAGAAAGAAGATGCCGAAACGATCATCAAAGATCTAAAAGGTGGCAAAGAATTCGCCACATTGGCCAAAGAGAAATCCATCGGCCCTAGCAGCACCAAAGGCGGCGATCTCGGTTGGTTCCGACCCAAAACCATGGTGCCTGCCTTTGCCGCTGCGTTACAAACCATGAAAAAAGGCGAATACAGCCAAACACCCGTTGAGACCCGTTTCGGCTGGCACATCATTTTGCTGGAAGACGTGCGTGACATCCCCAAACCTAAGTTTGACGATGTGAAAGATCAGATCAAAAAAATCGTTCTGAACAGCAAACTGGCTGAATACGTCACCGGTCTGCGTAAACAGAGCAAAGTCGTTATTAACAGCGACGACAAGAAATAAGCAGCACGACCATCAGATCAGAGTTTTGTAATAGGACTCTGATCTTTATCCCAAACACGCTCAACCTGCTGCACCATCTCGTCGTAATCCAGCGCTGCCGGATCATAAAATTCCACCTCAGGGTAACTTCGTAACCAAGTCAATTGACGTTTGGCAAACTGTCGAGTAGCGATAATGCCACGCTCCAACATTGCCGCTTCATCCAACTCACCTTCAAGATACTGCCACACCTGACGGTAGCCGATGGAACGCATCGAAGGCAGATCCAGATTCAACTCCGGTCGTGCTTTCAAACCTCGTACTTCCTCCACAAAACCGTGCTTCAGCATCAGCTCAAACCGCTGGGCAATGCGTTGATGCAGCACCGCTCGATCAGGCGGCGACAACGCCCATTTAAGCAGCCGAAACGGCAACGCTTCGCCCGCTTGTTGTTGAAGCTCTGTAAGGGTTTTGCCACTCAAGCGCCACACCTCCAGCGCCCGCTGGATGCGTTGTGAGTCGTTGCTGTGAATTCGGGCGGCGGCTGGCGGGTCAATCTGCGCCAACTCCCGATGCATCTCTGCCAAGCCGCGCTGTTCAATCTCAGCGTTCAACTCGGCACGCACCACGGGATCGGCATTGGGCAGTGGCGAGAGACCAAACTCCAACGCCCGAAAATAGAGCATACTGCCCCCCACCAGCAGCGGGATACGCCCTCGTGCCACGATCTGATCCATCTCGGCACGGGCATCGGCACAAAAACGCGACACCGAATAGGCTTCACTGGGGTCGAGCAGATTGATCAAACGGTGCGGCGCACGCGCCAAGGTCTCCGCATCAGGCTTAGCAGCCCCAATATCCAGACCTCGGTAGACCATCGCCGAATCGACGCTGACAATGTCGCAGGGCAGGCGCTGCACCAGCTCCACCGCCAGATCGGTTTTACCCGCTGCGGTAGGGCCCATAATGAAGATAGCTAAAGGGTTTCTCATCTCAGTTGATCCTCTGCCCAGCGTGCTGGATTATTGTGGATATACTCAGAAATACTACGTCCCTCATCTTCGTTACGAATAATGTGTTCCCAGTAATTACGCTGCCATAATTTCTGCTCAAATCGTGGCCAATCACTTTGGTTTACAAAAGTGTAATGTATCGCGTTGTGGTCAATGTTTTAAATCGATGCACAATATCAGCTAACCCTTGCGGGCTTCTCTTATCAGGGCAGCCACAGGAGCCTGCCCCTACAGG
>CAZTQX010000110.1:4130-7642 GCA_964615985.1 uncultured Gammaproteobacteria bacterium
CTAACCCTTGCGGGCTTCTCTTATCAGGGCAGCCACAGGAGCCTGCCCCTACAGGAGACCGATGAAAACAGAATCCATCCATACCCTCACCAACCGCGTAAAAACAACTTATCCAACTCATTCATCGACAACAGCGTCCAAGTAGGCCGACCGTGATTGCACTGGCCGCTGCGCTCGGTCTGCTCCATGTCCCGCAACAGGGCGTTCATCTCGCTCAGGGTCAGTTGCCGATTGGCGCGTACCGAACCGTGACAGGCCATCGTTGAAAGCACCTCGTTCATGGCCGCTTGAATGCGCTCGGTCTCACCAAACATCATCAGATCCGCCAACACATCCTGCACCAATTTTTCCACCTCGCTGCCGTGCAGCAGCGCCGGAATCTGTCGAATCCGTATCTGCTCCGTGCCAATGCGATCCAGCTCAAAGCCCAAACCGCTAAAAAGCTCTCGATGCTGCTCGGCGGCGTTCACCTCCGCCTCGCTGAGGCTCAGACTCAACGGCACCAGCAGCGGTTCACAACCGATGCCCTGCTCGGCATACGCGGTTTTCAATCGTTCGTAGGTGATGCGTTCATGAGCAGCGTGCATGTCCACCAAAATCAAGCCATCGCTGTTTTGCGCCAAAATATAGACCCCGTGCAACTGCGCCAGCGCGTAACCCAACGGGTGCAACGCCTCTTTTTCCTCTACCGGTTTTGGCTCCAGCACAGCATTTTTTGCCACGCCCTTTTCAGCAACGGACAACGGTTTTGCCAACTCGGCATAAAGCCGACTCTGTTGGGCAATCTGCGCCGGTTTGATGTTGGCGCTTTTGGCGCTGGGAAGATTAAGACGGTTCTGCTGACTCAAACTGGGCAACGGCTCCGAAGCCGTTTGCAGCGTCTTGGCGGTGGCTGCGATGGGCACGGCGGTTTCATTGCTCTCACCGACTTTTGAATCCGCCAAAACCTTTTTCAGGCTACGACGAATAAACTCATGCAGACGACGCGAATCTCGAAAGCGCACCTCCTGTTTACTGGGGTGAACATTGACATCCACATGACGCGGATTCAGCTCCAGAAACAATACAAAGGCCGGTTGACGACCGTGATACAGCACATCCGCATAAGCTTGACGCACCGCATGGCTGACCACCTTGTCGCGCACCACTCGACCGTTGACGTAAAAGTGCTGCATGTCCGCCTGACTGCGGGAAAAACTCGGCAGCGCCAACCACCCCCACAGTTTTAGATCATCGGCATCGTACTCAAAAAAACGCGCCGCCTGCATAAACGCCTCACCACAGACCCCCGCCACCCGCTGCTCACTGCCCAAAGTGGAATCAGAGATCGGCCACTGAAACAGTTGCCGACCGTTGTGGCTGAGACGAAAGGCGACATCAAAGCGGCTCAGCGCCATGCGTTTCACCAGAGTATCAATATGGCCAAACTCGGTCTTATCGGTGCGCAGAAATTTACGCCGTGCGGGCACATTGAAAAAGAGATCGCGCACCTCCAGCGTGGTGCCTTGGGGATGCGAGGCCGGTTTTGGCTCCGGTAACTGCTCGCGCCCCTCACCCTCCAGCGCCCACGCCTGCTCACTGTCGGCAAAACGCGAGGTCAAGCTCAGACGCGACACCGAGGCGATGCTGGGCAACGCTTCGCCACGAAAGCCCAAACTCTGCACCTGCTCCAAATCCTCCAACGAGGCAATCTTACTGGTGGCGTGACGCGACAGCGCCAAACTCAGATCATCGGGGTGCAGACCGGCACCGTTATCACGGATCTTGATCAGCCGAATGCCGCCCTGCTCAATCTCGATCTCCAGCCGATCCGCTCCGGCATCCAAACTGTTTTCCAACAGCTCTTTGACCACCGCACTGGGGCGCTCCACCACCTCTCCGGCGGCGATCTGATTGATCAGTTGATCTGGCAGTGATTTGATCCGCATCTGACTTTGCCTCTAATGACCGATTTGACGCACCCGAAAGCTGCGCCCTTTCAACTTACCTTGGCCGATTTTTTTCAGCGCCAAGGCCAACACGTTCCGCTTGACCGCCACATACGCCCAACTGGGAAACAGATGAATTTTGCCCACCGCACTGCCTTCGATCTCCTTGCCTGCGGTCAAGGCTCCCAAAATATCCCCACGGCGTACTTTCTGTTTTTTACCGCCGTCAATTTGCAACGTCACCATCTCGGCTGGATAACCGGGCTGATCCAGTAAGCTGGCATCGGGCAAAGTCCCTCGTTCCACATCACGGTTCAGATAAACCTCCAGAGAGGCAACACGGTAAGCTTCTCGCTCACTGTAAATCGTACAGGCAATACCTTTACCACCGGCGCGACCGGTGCGCCCAACCCGATGCAGATGCACCTCTTGCTCATGCGCCAATTGGTAGTTAAAGACCGCATCCAAGGCATCAATGTCCAGCCCGCGTGCTGCCACATCGGTGGCCACCAAAATCGAGACGCTCTTATTGGCGAAACGCACCAACGCCTGATCTCGATCCCGCTGTTCCAGATCACCGTGCAGCGCCAAGGCACTGAAACCCAAACGCCCCAAGCTATTGGCCACCTCTTGCACCTCTTTACGGGTGTTGCAGAACACCAGAGCACTTTTGGGGCGATGCTGTTGCAACAACAAGCGCAGCGCATCAAGACGATCTTCATCTTCGGCCACTTGGTAAAAACTCTGCGCGATGGTGTCGTTATCGTGACTGCCCTCCACCTTGACCATCAGTGGATTCTGCATAATCCGTTGGGAAATGGAGTCAATGCGATCAGGGTAAGTGGCACTGAAAAGCAGAGTTTGACGCTGAGTGGGAATTTGATCGGTAATAAAATCCAACGAATCTTGAAAGCCCATATCCAACATGCGATCCGCTTCGTCCAGCACCAAAGTGCTCACGTATTCCAGCTTCAAGGTGCCACGACGCAGGTGATCCTCCACTCGCCCTGGAGTACCGACGATGATGTGCGCACCGTGTTCCAGTGAGCCGACTTGCGGGCCAAAAGGTTTGCCACCACAGAGGGTCAGCACTTTGATGTTGTGAATGCTGCGCGCCAAGGTACGAATCTCCACCGCCACCTGATCCGCCAACTCGCGGGTTGGGCAGAGCACCAAGGTTTGAATCCGAAAGCGTTTCACCTCCAGTTTGTTCAGCAAACCCAAGGCAAAAGCAGCGGTTTTACCCGAACCGGTTTTGCCTTGAGCAATGACATCTTTGCCTTCCAGAATGGGCGGCAAACTTTCGGCCTGAATCGGCATCATGCTCTCATAGCCCAACGAGCTGAGATTGCTGAGAAGAGAGGGATTGAGGTTGAGGCTGGAAAAATCGACTGGCTTCACGGTGAGACTCCTACTAATTGCGCGCACGCTAGCATGGAGAGAGGAATCTGTAAAATTTTCGTAACTACTCAGCCCACCCTGACATCACCGATTTGAACTCTCCGCCACTTCTGGTATAAGATTTCTTCTATCAACACTTCGGACAGTTTTAGACAATTAAGGTAGGAACCATAGGCGGATTCT
>CAZTQX010000111.1:0-7286 GCA_964615985.1 uncultured Gammaproteobacteria bacterium
GCTAAGGTAAACTCTGCTTTATTCTCAGGATTTTATCTCATGTCTGCCAACCTCTTCGCCGCCATCGACTTGGGTTCCAACAGTTTTCATATGATCATTGCCCGTGAAGATGACGGCTATTTGCACCTACAAGACCGCATCTCGGAGAGCGTTCGGCTCGGCAGCGGTCTGGATGACAACGGCAACATCACCCCAGCAGCCGCGGCCAAAGCCCTAGAATGTTTGGCACGGTTCGGCCAACGGCTGCGTGAACTGCCAGCACAACAGGTTCGGGCGGTGGGTACCAACACCCTACGCCGCGCCAACAATGCCCCCGCTTTTTTACGCAAAGCCCGCCAAGCATTAGGCCACCGTATCGACATCATTGCCGGACGTGAAGAGGCACGCCTGATCTATCTGGGGGTGGCCAAAAGCCAAACTCCTGCAAAAGGTCAGCAGTTAGTGATCGACATTGGCGGCGGCAGTACCGAGCTGATCGTCGGTCAAGGCATCAAGCCAGTGCAGCGCGAGAGCCTCTCGATGGGTTGCGTTGTCATGAGCCAAAAGCATTTTTCTGAAGGCGTTATCAGTGACTCGGCACTGCGTAAAGCCATCACCTCAGCTCGCCTAATGATTCGCCCCGTGGCACGCCAATTTCGGGAGCTGGAGCGCGAACTGACACTGGGAGCCTCTGGCACCCTCAAGGCCATTGCCAATATTTGTCAAGAGATGGGTTGGTGCGAACACGGCATTTCCAGCCCAGCAATGGAAAAATTGCACGCCGCCCTGCTGGCCGCAGGCCACAACGATGCGCTCAAACTCAAAGGTCTAAACAGCAAACGCCGCCCCGTGTTGGCTGGGGGTTTTGCGGTACTCTACGCTCTGTTTAAGGCGCTGCGCCTGCAACAGATTGAGATCTCCAGTGGCGCGCTGCGCGAGGGTGTTCTTTATGAACTCATTGGTCGCAGCCGCCACGAAGATCTGCGCCAAAACACCGCACAAGCCCTACTGAAACGACACAACATCGACACTCAACACGCACAACGCGTTGCAGAGACGGCGCTAAGCCTCTTGATGATGGCCAAAGAGAGTTGGGGTTTAGCAGGCGAAGAGGAGCAAAATCTCCTCAGTTGGGGCGCACAATTGCATGAGATCGGCTTAACCATCGCCCATGCAGGTCATCACAAACACGGCGCTTACCTGCTCAGTTTTGCCGATCTTCCCGGCTTTTCCAATTTTGATCAGCAACAGTTGGCCGCTCTGGTACGAGCACAGCGAGGCAAATTTCCCCACAAATATTTTGCCAATTCACTGCCTGAAGAGCGGCAGAAAAAGGTGCTGCGGCTGAGTGTTTTATTACGCTTGGCCATTTTGTTGCACCGTGGACGCAATCAACAGCCACTGCCGTTTCTGATCCTCAAATTAGATCAGGACGAACTTACACTGGGGTTTCCAGAAAAGTGGCTAGACCAGCACCCTCTCACCCATGCCGAACTGCAACGAGAAAAAGAGCTGCTCAAAAGCTGTCAAATCAAACTGCTCGTCACCTAAAACCACAAAACAGAGCCAACAAAAATCAACGATAAACCCGCTGAAAGTAAAGTACACGCCCTGCTTCGTCTCGAACGGTCAATTTATTATCCTTCAGCCAATATTCGTAATTGGCCACCGCGTTACTGCTCGGCATCGTGGCTTGAAAACGATCACGACCAATGGAAAGATAACCACTGAATTTCTGCGTACCTTGATCCGAGTAGAGAAAACGGTTCTCCTTAATAGCAATCATCTCACCGTTGCTACCCCGCCACACCCCTTCCAAAACAGAATTGCCTTGAGCACTGTAAGGCGCTTGCTGTGGCCAACCGCTGCGATTGGTTTCAGTTTGTGGCAATGGCTGAGCGCCACTAAAAAACGGTTGCATGGCAGAGGGAGACTGGTTTGGCTGCGACTGAAACAGGGAGAAAAGTGAGTTTGGCATACCACTCATGGCACTCTGAGGTGGTGCAGTCCAACTGTTACCACCGCCACTTTGTGGATAAGCCGACATAGGATTTGCTGTCATTGATGGGACTCCGGCAAGCGGCGGATAGAGTGAATTTGGCTGCGGCATCCCCCCAGAAGGCATCCCAGGCAGTGCCGGATAAGCACCAAAACCGGTCGCCATACCCTGTTGAGGAACCAACATCAATAACATCACCACCAACATAAACTGATTTTTCACACCACCACCTAAGACAAAATTTTATTTAAATAACGGAACGTTCTTGAGTCATTTCAAGTACGTTCACCTGCTGCTCAAGCTGCAATTCTCCGTGCTTACGAGCAATCATATTTTGACCAAAATAGACCTCTTTGCCCCGTTTACGAAACGTCAATAAGCTTCTCAAGGGCTGCTGTTGAGGGTCTTTTTTAGCCGTTATTGGATCAATGGTCGTGATGACACAACGGCTGCAAGGCTTCACCACTTCTAGCTCGCTCTCACCTATTTTCAGCCTTCGCCACTGATCTTCGGCAAAAGCCTCACAGCCTTTCACCACCAAATTGGGACGAAAATGGCTCATTGTTACTGGCTTTTCCAATTTCTCATTCAATGCTGCCAATGAAGCTTCCGAGAGCAGCAGCAATGGAAAACCATCGGCAAAACTGACCTGATCCTGCTCTTGGGCGTAGCGAGGATCAACGGGGCGCAACACATCGTCGGGCATATAAACCAGACGACAAGGCAGGCCTAAAACATCCGAAAGCCACTCATCCGCCTCAACACCACAAGACTCCGCTGCAACCCAATCGCTCCAGACCTTGACGCGCCGAGACACACCCCCACCCCGTGGAACAAAAACCGAACCACCCTTGTTCGTTAAGATCTGCAAACCTTGTTCGGACAAATTCACCGCCAACAGCGCCATTTTCGGCTGCTGACGTTGCGTGATAAAGTGGCCATCCGCATCCACCACCATCCAGCGGCGATCATCCTTTAAACCCCGCGCCTCCAACAGCACACGATCCAAGGGGATACCTTGCAATGATTTACAAGGATAAATCGTCAAGGCTGATAGGGTAATTTCGCCTTTTTTAGCGCGTCGAAACCACCCCTTTAAACCACCACTGAGATTTTTCGCACCGGCCTTAAAACGCTCCAGCAACCGTCTCGCCCAAGCAAATTCTATCCCTAAAATACCCAAACCAATGGGAATCACCACCACCGCAGGCCCTGGAGTCACCAGCATAATAATGCCAATAATCAAGACCGTACCGCCCACGACAAAAACCAGCAAACGACGAATCTGCCGAGTACCCAGACGAAGCAGTGCCTGCAAAGAACCCCCTAAAGACTCTTCGGCTGGTTTATCCTGTTTATTTTTGGGTTTTTTCGGTGTTGGAGAGAACATAAGGCAATAGATCTTGAAGGGTAGAACGTACTATAACGCCGCCGATTACAGTTAGCGACACATTCAAAAATGAGGGGTGAAACGAGGAAAACAATATGGAGCTGGCGATAGGAGTCGAACCTACGACCTGCTGATTACAAATCAGCTGCTCTACCAACTGAGCTACGCCAGCAAACAAGTCTTACCGCAGATCAGTGATTACCAATCTTGCTGCGCGATTGTAGGCAAAAATCACCTTTAACGCAATCAATTACACTGCCTTTCTAAGCGCTGCAATCCTTTTCCTTCTTTGCCATCCAAAAACACAATATCATCGCCCTCTTCACTGTCCATATAATCGAGCCAGTAGAGTTGACGGGTACGAAAACGACTCAACATCTGAGCCTTAAAACCTTTTCTTTTCACCAGCGTGACACGGCGCAAGGCGTGTTTTTTATCCTTAAACAGACCCAACGAAATCGAATAACGTTGTGCGCCCCGTTTTAAAATAATGTAATAATCCCTGATCTTCTTTTGTTTCAGCTGTTGAGTCACCTGTTTTGCTTTCGCTAATGAGGGCAAAGCCGGTAAATAAACCTGATATGAGCTTAGATAACGTTCGTTCAACTCACGTTGCGTGACTTCAATCTGTTTCTCAGCAAATTTCACTGTCGCACTTTTTACCGCATCCAAGCTGATAAACGGCCCCAGACTAAAACAACTCTTTGCTACCGCTGTGATTAAAGTCGACCCAACTTCTATTTTTTCACCCAAACCGTCACTTTCAGCCTCGCCTGTAATGACAGCAATTTCTTGCTGAGAAGTCTCCAGCGGGGGCGTTGATAAAAGCGGTTCATCTCCTTTTGGATCAGCCACAACACTGATCTCAGATAAATTTGCTGTGGCATTGGACGCTCTTTCCGTAACCAACTGCAACTCTTCCACATCATCAGAGAAGAGATTAACGACGCCCTCCGGTTTCGGTGATAAAAACAGGTACCAAGCCGCCCCCGACAGGTTTAAAAACAACAATAAAAATAGAATCACACGCATACGTTATCAATCCAGCAACTGTTCAACACCCTGCAAAATCAGGTCAGGCAACACAAGCACCTCTAAATCCAACACGTCACTCAAAAGCTCTGCATCTCCTCCTGTCATCACCACCTTAACCGGAGCAGACAGATTAATTTCACACTGCACCACAAAGCCACCAATCACACTGGCCAAGCCGTGCAAAGTCCCACCGACAATGCCATCTTGAGTACTTTTTGCCAGCCATTCAGCCTCTCCGTTGCTGTTATTCAAACCCACATCCAATTGCAATGCTCGCCGTAAACTGCGCAAACCAGGGAAAATTTGCCCTCCCAAGTGTTTGCCATCCGTAGCCAAACAATCCAGGGTTAGCGCACTGCCTACGGAAATCACACACACATTACCTTGAAATAATCTCCGCGCCGCCAACAACGCCGACCAGCGATCCGCCCCCAATTGCTGAGGATTACGATAAGCATTACGCACTCCGAAGCTCTCAGCACTGGAACGCAACCACTCCACTGATACCCCCCATCGCAGCTCAATCCAAGCACTCAAACGCAAATCCATCTCATCAGATAAAACACTGCAAACCAAAACGCGCCGTGGCTGCAATGATGACCACTGTTGAGCAAACAGAACCTCCAGAACCTCCTTTTGCCAACCAACGGCCTGCACTCCAGAACGCTTTCCATTCTGGAGCAAACGCCATTTCAAACGGGTGTTGCCCCAATCAATCAATAAAATCACGCCACCACTCTCACACTTACCTCACCACTGCTAAACCGGCGCAGCTTACCCTCAATCAAAATCTGCAAGGCACCATTCTCATCAATTCCTTGAGCTACGCCTTGCAGCGTTCGATTCGGCAAGATCAAATTCACCTTTTTACCGTACAGCACGTCCCAGCGAGCCCAACGCGGATAAAATACCGCAAAACCAGAATTTTCATACTCTCGGTATGCCTCAGCCAAAGCGGCCAACAACGCCACCAAAAGATCACTACGCGAAATCGAACATTCTAATTGAGCCACGCTCACACAAGGCTGATCAATCAACGCCCTCTGCTCCGCAGTCAGAGCGTAATTCAAGCCCACCCCCGTGACCACTGCGCTGTTATTGGCATCTTTGGCTTGAACCTCAATCAGTAGACCGGCCAATTTTTCCCCCGCTACCTGCAAATCATTTGGCCATTTTAAGCCAAGCCCAAACACCCCCAACTCAGCCAACTTTTCTGTCAGTGCAATCCCCATCGCCAAACTAAAACCAGACAGTCGCCCATCACTTGAACACAACGACTGTTTGCAAGAGAAGGTCAAACCACTGCCCAGCGGTGCAAACCACTGCCGCCCTCTGCGCCCTCGCCCAGCGGTCTGAGACTCAGCAACGCAAATATGAAAGCCGGGTGTCATTGCTTCACGCAGCAACTGGGCATTGGTGGAATCCAGCTCAGCAAAGAACTGTAACGACTCGTAAACCACCCGTACCGCATCCAAGCCTTTTTCCACAATCCCAACATCCAACAACTCAGAGGAAGACATACAACAAAACCACGATTTAAACCTATTCTTGCAAATTCAAGCGCCGTATTATAACCAACAGCACTCCTGCATTAGCGAATTATTCAAGCTCAATTATGGATCAGATTACTTTTTTACAACAGCGCTACTCAACAGCCGCCAAACATCTCGTTGAACCGGCTCCGAACAGCGCTGAATTGGAACAGATTCTTCAAGCAGCCGTCGCAGCACCGGATCATGGCGGCCTGCATCCGTGGCAATTTCTGATTATTGAAGGAGAAACCAGACAGAAACTAGGGGGTCTGATGGCACATTGTTATCAACAACGTCATCCTCAAGCCAGCAACGATCAAGTGGAGCGCCAGCGAGCCAAACCCTTGCGCTCACCCCTGATCATCACCGTAGTGGCGAAAATTCAAGAGAATCCCAGCGTTGATAAACTGGAGCAGATACTCTCCGCTGGTGCCGCTTGCCAACAAATTTTATTGGCCGCTCAAGCCCTCGGTTACGGAGCCATTTGGCTCAGCGGTGAAAGCATCTTTGATTGGAACATCAATGACGGTTTAGGTTTGAGCTTTGATGATCAAATTGTCGGCTTTCTCTATCTCGGTACCGAAAAGCAACCCATCGAACAACCTAAACGCCCATCGGCAAGCCATTTCAGCCAAATCTGGAACCCCTGCGTCAAATCGTAATGAAGAAAACAGACATCACTCTGGCCGCATCTTTGGCTCTGTTCAGCATCAACACTCAGGCCGAACAGATCTACATCTATAAAGAGAACGACGGCACCCAGTGGATCACCAACCATAAACTTAAAAGCCAAGCAGGACGGTTTAAGTTCGTTAAATATCACGGCCGTCCCACCGCGACGCGCTCTTGCTACCAAGTTACCAGCAAGATTCTCGATCAACGCGCAGAAAAATATCGCCGAGCTATTGAGCAGGCAGCGAAAAAACACTCAGTCAGCAAGCACCTGATTCGCGCCATCATTGAAGTAGAATCCTGCTTTGATGAAAAAGCTCGCTCTCGGGTTGGCGCTCAGGGTCTGATGCAATTAATGCCAGCAACAGCCAAGCAGTTAGGGGTCAAAGATTCACTGAATGGCGAACAAAACATTGCCGGTGGGGTGCGTTATTACGCCGAGCTACAGCGCCGCTTTAACTACGACTACCAGATGGCCATCGCCGCTTACAACGCCGGTCCCACGGTGGTGGAAAAATACCAAGGCATTCCACCTTACAAAGAGACTCAAGGCTACGTTAAAAAGGTCTTAAAGAAATACCGCGCTTTTTTAACCGCCAAAAAATAACACATAGGTTAAATTTTAGCCACAAAAAAGCCCCACCAGGGGTTACCTTGGAGGGGCTAAGAATAAGCGCTT
>CAZTQX010000112.1:0-7245 GCA_964615985.1 uncultured Gammaproteobacteria bacterium
ATTATATCTTTTATTATCAATAGGTTGCACGTTATCGGTGGGCTGAGTAGTTACCCTTTCTTTTTGAATACATGCCGCTAGAATGTGCCACTCAACTGAATCACACCTCAATTCCAAGGAAAAACCTCATGTCAGAACAGATTGCCCAACGCTGGTTAGACGACAGCGCCCACACCGCCAGCGAAGGTGATTTTGCTGCTCACATGAACCTGATCTCCAAAGAGGTGCAGGTTCACGGCGTACCGGAGTTTGAGGTGATCGGTTATCAAGATTGGTTTAACCAATGCCAGCATGAATTTGCCAACAAAGTCTTGGCCTCACTGCACTACGACGGCTTGAAGATGGTGGCGACAACCGAACAGCGAGTAATGTTTAAAACCGTCGAGGTCTCTCTGACCAACGAGGGCGAACAGTGCCAGAGCGGTGTTGAGGTGGTGCTGGCCAAAGAGGAGGATGGCCAGTGGCGAGTGATCCAAGAGCGCATTTTATCCGACGACGAAACGCGCCATGCCGGTCTACCTCTCGGCCAATAACAACAACTGCCGATAGCCCCCCGCTCGCAGCGCCTCGGCCTGCTGCTGCAAGCTGCGCAACGAAAAACGATCCAACTCCAGCAGATCACTCAGCTCTGATTCGTCACTCCCCGCATCAAAACCATCCAACAATCGCAGCATCAACAACCAACGGGGAGCCAAACCCTGCACCGTCTGCCGACGCACCGCCTCACGCTGCTGACGTTTCTGCTGTTGCAGCGCCATTTTGACCAGCTCCAACTGCTCTTTGAGCGCCAGACTCAGATCAAAACCAAAGGCCATTTTGCAGTCGGAATCAAGATAATCCTCACAGCGTTCTGCCGACAGTGGCACCGCTTGCAGCTCCACCTCGCGCCACAACAGCTCGTCACCCACTTTGGGGCAGTCGTATTCGGGGTTGAGCGGAAATTTATAGAAACCCCACTTGGCTCCCAACCAACATTCGATCAGCAGCTTGCCCTCTGCGCCAGCACAGCCAAAACCGGCCTCTTCCTGCAAACCCCCACAAATCCCTTCGCTGGCATAAGCTCTGGAATCGTTTTTCCAACGACTGAAATCACGATTTGGAGCAGAGCCGTAATCCGCTTCTAACGCTTGCCAGGTCGCCCAAAATTGCGCCCAATCCTGTTGATACTCGCGGTTGCGACGCAAAAACTGCCATGCCCACAGAGAGCGATCATGGCCAGCGGTGTAGTGGTAAGCGGAAAGGGGGTTAGTGGGAGCTGCTTTCAATCTCAATGCCCATAAATTTGGAAAGTGGGCTGTCAGGCTGAATCTGAATCACGATCTCTTCAGTCAACGGCACCTCACCCGATTGGATGTGTGGCAACAACTGCTCGGTCACCTGCTGCACAATCAACATGCCTTGTAAATTGGGGTCGGTGTCCGGCAAATTCTCCAACTCGTTCTCCAAACTGGCCCAGTAAGCCTGCATCTGTTCAGCCTGCTTGTTGACTGCCAAGGCTTGAAAATCCGCGCTAAAACGCAAATGCAGCTCACGCACGCCGTAATCGTTATCCAATACCGAAAAATGAAATGGCCCTTCGATTAACATAAAACCTCTCCTCTATCTGACATCAAAACCAACTAAGAAAATCTTAATAAAACAACCGTTGCTCCAAGCGAGACAACAGGACAAAATGCCTGCAAACCTTCACCTTACTGCGAGTAACGAAGCCATCACCATGACCGCCACCAATCTTAACTCACCCTACATCCACGAGGGTACTCAAGCCCATTTTACCGATTTGGTACTGAAAAATTCCCACCAAGGCCCCGTGCTGGTGAATTTTTGGAACCCCAAAGCCGGCCCCTGCCTGCGCCAATACCCCTTGTTAGACAAAGTGGTGCATGAGTTAGAAGGACGTTTCTTGCTGGTCAATGTCGACACCGAACAAGAGACAAAAATTGCCGCCGAATACGGTGTCACCAGCGTGCCGACCCTGAAACTGTTTCGCAACGAAACCGTACAACAGACCCTGCACGGTTATCAAGATGAGAACAGTCTGAAAAGCTTATTAGCCAAGTTTGTTGCCCGCGATTCCGATCAACAGATTGCCAACGCCTTGGTGTTCTACCGCGATGGCAAAATCAGTCAAGCCTTCAATACACTGGCACAGGCGGTGATTGACGATCCTGATAATTTGAAGGTACCCGAAGTGATCAGCAAGCTGCTGTTAAAAGAGCAGCGTTTTGATGAAGCTCACCGACTGCTCAGCAACCTGCCCGAAGAAGCACGCAGAGAAGAGGAGATCGCTGCTCTACTGGCTCAACTGAGTTTTATTCGGCTTCAACAGAACAGCCCAGACCAAGAAGAGCTTGAAAAGCGCATCGCACAAAATCCCGCCGATCATCGCAGCCGTTACCAACTGGCCATTCAACAGGTTTTGCAGCAAGAATTTGAACAAGGTCTGCAAGCACTGCTGCAACTGATGATTGAAACCCCCCATTTTGGCGAGCAAGCGGCCAGAAAAGCCCTGCTGGCCACCTTCCGACTGCTGAAAAACCAAGGGCCTTTAGTCGAACATTATCGTCGCCTGATGCAAGAAGCACTCAACTAACGATTGAGCAGACGAAAACTCTCTGCAGCCCGCCCTGCCTCGGGCTGTAATATTTTCAGCTGATAAACACAGCGCCGAAACGTAGAACATTGCTCATCTTGCAGCTGAAAAAAACCCATATAGAGATACCGTCCCTGACTGCGATCAACGCTAAAACGCGCCGCTCCTTGCTCAAACTGGCTGACAAAACCTAACTCAAACAGAGACTGTTCTGTGGGCAGAAACACCGTTTGACGCTGACCATTTTCATAAAATGCCTCACGAGTCACAACAGAGAAAGAGAGCGGTTTGTCTGCTGGCAATGACCACGGCAAGTTCAACGAGAGTAAGAAAAGCTCCTGGTCTGCGACTCGATCAAGCATAAAACGGGCAAAATTTGGCTCTGAAATCTCAAGCTGACCCGCCTTAATCTGCTGACCACGATCCACCACAAACAGCTCATAACTCAGATAAGCCGCTGGCCGCAGCTGCAAAAACAGAATCAACGCCAGCAGCGTTGACACCATCACCGAGACCCAAACCCACTCCGCTCGCTTAACGCCACAGCCCATAAGACTATACTCGAATTATTTTTCCCGAAGCCATCACACTAATCAGAGTATCGGCTTAGTCTGTCGGCGGACGACTTTTGTTCTTTTTACGTTTCACTTTCAAAGGCTTATCACCTTTATCCGTTTTCGAAAAACTCTGTTTAGGAGCCTGTTCGCCTGCCTCAAGTTTCGTGATCTGCAACTGTTTGCTACAAACCCACACCTTACGCAGGTGTTTGAAGATCTCGCGGGGCATATCCGCAGGCAGATCCACCGTACTGTAGTCTTCATGCAGTTTAATCTGACCGATATTAAAACTGTCTAGACCCGCCTCATTGGCAATGGCACCCACAATGTGTTTGGGTTGCACACCGTCGTCACGCCCCACTTCGATGCGAAAACGCATCATGCCTTCACCGGGTTTATCATCGCTGTTACGACGGGGTTTACGCTCACCGCGTTCAGGACGTTCGCCTCGCGCACCTCGTTCCGGCCGGTCACGACCGCCTCGCTCACGTGGTTCGCGTGGTTCACGCTCGCGCTGTGGTTTGATGTCTTTTTCCACCGGCTGCAAAGGACGCTCACGTTGCACCAAGTATGTCAATGCGGCACACACTTCGCTCATACCGACGTTTTTCTCTTGCTGGTAACCGTCAATCACCTTCTCAAAGAAACTCAGGTCTTGGCTCTCCAAGGTCTCATCGATCAACGTCTTAAACTGGATCACACGCCGGTTTTTAATATCGTCCCGATTCGGCAACGTCATCGGCTCAATGGGCTGGCGAGTGGCGCGTTCAATCGAGCGCAACATACGACGCTCACGAGGCGCAACAAACAGAATCGCGCTGCCTTTTCGACCCGCCCGACCGGTACGGCCAATGCGATGCACATAAGCTTCGGTGTCGTTGGGAATATCGTAATTAATCACATGGGTGATGCGTTCCACATCTAGACCCCGCGCAGCCACATCTGTAGCGACGATAATATCCAAGGTACCCTTTTTCAGACGATCAATGGCTTTTTCACGCAACGGCTGATTCATATCGCCATTCAGCGCTGAGGTGGAATAACCTCGTGCTTCCAGCTTTTCTGCCAGATCAACTGTGGAGGTTTTAGTGCGCACAAAGACAATCATCGCCTGAAAATCTTCCGCTTCCAAAATACGGGTCAAGGCATCCAGTTTGTGAGTACCACTCACCTGCCAGTAGCGTTGATCAACGGTGGAGACGGTGGCAGTTTTGTTTTTGATCCGAATTTCCATCGGATCTTTCAAATATTTGTTCGCCACGCGACGAATCACATCGGGCATGGTCGCGGAGAACAGTACCACTTGGCGATCATCAGGCGAATGATCCAAAATGGTCTCAACGTCATCAATAAAACCCATGCGCAACATCTCATCGGCCTCATCCAGCACCAAGCTGGTGAGCTTATCCAACTTCAACGTCTTACGATTGAGATGATCCAAAACCCGCCCAGGGGTACCAACAATCACCTGCGCACCACGGCGCAACTGCTTCAGCTGAATGCCCATCGACTGGCCACCATAAATAGGCAGAATATGAAAACCTTTCATGTGACGCGCGTAGGTCTGCATCGCTTCCGCCACCTGAATCGCCAACTCCCGAGTGGGAGCCAACACCAGCATCTGCGGATGTTTAAGGCTCACATCCAGACGGCTCAGCAGTGGCAACGCAAAAGCAGCGGTTTTACCCGTGCCGGTCTGCGCTTGTCCCAACAAATCGCGCCCCTCCAGCAGAGGCGGAATACTCTGCGCCTGAATGGGCGATGGCGCTTCATACCCCACCTCTTGAACGGCTTTGAGGATCGGGGCAGCTAAACCCAATTGAGAAAATTGGAGATCGGTATCAGTGGACATGCAGGGGAACCTATAAAAATGCGACTCATGAAGCCAGTAATGCAGCCTGAGCGGACGAAAAATCGAGAAGAGCGGGATTGTACCCTTTTTTATTCGACGATGTTGCACTTTGTCAGAAATTTACCTTATTGCCTGCGTACGATCATCAATCGAAAACCGATTTTTTCAATGATCTAAAATATTGAAAATAGAGCAACAAAAAATTCAACATTAATAAAACATCAAGTTTTAACCCTTATTTAACGGAGAAACCATAATGAAAGCCCTCAGGAAGCATAACCACTACGCATTTGTCATCCTCGCATCACTATTTTTTAGCGTTAGTGCATCTGGAGCATGGACACCACCTGACAAAGAACACGCGCAGATCAGTGCCATAGAGGTTGATCTCGACAACGGTGAAGAGGTTTATAGTGAACTCTGTGCCGGCTGTCACACACTGGAAGGGTGGGGATCCGAAGACGGTGAGTACCCTCAAATCGCCGGACAACATAAAAGTGTGATTCTGAAACAGGTCTTGGACATTCGCCACAAACGTCGTCTCAATCCACCGATGGATCTCATTGTAGCCAAAGATAATTTGCCTGATCAAGATCTAGCCGATGTGGCCACCTACATATCGCTGCTGCCCCTTAGCACCGAAGGCGGCAAAGGCAACGGCCACTTGGTAAAACGCGGTAAACGCATCTTCCAACAAAATTGTGCCGTCTGTCATGGTCCAACAGGACAGGGCAATGATGATTTTGCTTATCCAAAACTGCAAAGCCAACAGTACCCCTATCTACTACGCCAACTGAAAAATGTGCAAACAGACAAGCGTCAAGTACCAGTGGCTATGAGCGCCATGGTTAAAAAGCTGAAAGAGAAAGACTTGCGCGCCATCGCTGACCATCTCTCCCGCATCCAACCTCCCAAAGAGCAAAGTGCCTTCGCAAATCACATGGCTGACATCATGACGCAATTTTCTGATGCCAGAGAAGAAGAGGTCAAAATAGTTGAGTGGACACCACCAGGGAAAGAGGCCAACAAGACCCTAGCTCTCAAAGCCGATCTAACCGCCGGTAAAACCCTCTACAAAAAAGTCTGTGCAGCCTGTCATGGAATACAGGGCTGGGGCGTAAACAGTGGCCAATACCCACAATTGGCTGGCCAACACAAGCAGGTCATCGTCAAACAGGTTCTGGATATGCGCCACAAATTTCGCATCAATCCCTTTATGGATGAGGTCGTCAAACCCAAAACCCTCGGAGGAGATCAAGGTTTGATCAACGTCGCCAGCTACATTGAGTCGTTGCCCATGAACACCAACAACGGTGTCGGTGATGGTCGTCAAGTCAAGCTGGGTGAACTTTTATTCGCCAAAAACTGCTCAATATGTCACGGTAACGAAGGCCAAGGCTTAGCCGCTGCTGCTTTTCCTAAACTGCAAGCGCAACACTTTAACTACCTCACTCGACAATTAAAGCATGTTCGTGAAAACACACGCATTGTTCCGCTGGCTATGTCCCAAGCGATTAACAATCTGTCAGAAGAAGAGACAGATGCAATTGCAGACTATATCTCGCGCCTCTCTCCCCCACAGGAAAAGGTTGCTTCCGACAGTGGCACACTGGATATCCTGAATCAGATCAATCTCTTTTTACAGGATAATTAAGCCCGTCAAGGAGATACTCTGCCACACCGCAAGCCGAAATATGTTCGGCTTGCGGCTCTATCCAATTTTCCAAAAATAGCCAGTGAGATAACCCAATGAAAACAAAAATACTTTTTTCTCTGCTAAGCCTCGGCTTATGCATCACCACCAGTGCTGCTGCCAGCAACGCTGTTGATTCCAAGCTACCAGACTATCAAACAGAACAGCCTCTCTCCGGAACACTTTCCAGCGTGGGTTCCGACAGTCTGGAAAAAATTATGGGGCAGTGGCAAACGGACTTCAAACAACACCACCCCGACGTAACCATGACCATGAAGGCCAAAGGCTCTTCCACCGCTCCTAAAGCCCTGATGAAAGGAGAAGCCAACCTCGGCCCCATGAGCCGCAAGATGAAAAAAAAGGAACGCAAAGCATTTAAAGAAAAATTTGGTTACAAACCGACCAAAATACCCGTAGCAATGGACACACTGGCAATGTACGTTAACAAAGAAAACCCCATTGCTGGGCTACGTTTCGCTGACATTGATTCCATTTTCTCCGACGAACACAAATGCGGCAAACACAAAGAGGTAACAACATGGGGTGATTT
>CAZTQX010000113.1:0-7240 GCA_964615985.1 uncultured Gammaproteobacteria bacterium
TTCATCCAAATATTATCATTTAAAATCAATTACTTGTATGGCTGAGTAGTTACAAGAAATCTTATACCAGAAGTGGCGGAGAGTTCAAATCGGTGATGTCAGGGTGGGCTGAGTAGTTACAATTTATTTTCATAAGGGTTGTCCGGTTCAGTCGCTTGATGGACGGCGCGTAACTCGCGGCCAATAGGCGGAAAAAACCCGCAAAGCCGACAGAGCAGGTACAAAGCGCCTGCTCTATCAAGCAATTACACAGATCCACCCATCCTACCACCACCGCTTCCCTTTACAAACCACCTACAGCCAACGAAGCCACCACCTCAGCCACCAGACGTTCACTGTAACGGTGAATCTTCCAATGCCCTGGACTCCAGCCCTTGAGAAAACGGTAAAAATCGCTCCACGCCACCGGATAGAGTGGCCGCCAAACCGCCTCAACCTCAGCCGAATTGATCTCAGGTTGATACTCCGCCAACGCCTCTTTCAGCGCCGCAAAGTAGTGCGCCAACAGCGGCTCTTCTAACCGTTCACACTCCCGCTCATCCAAACAACTGCTGATAAAATAGGCCACATCCTTCATGCCACAGCCACCACCCACATACTGAAAATCCACCGCTGCCACCTGCTTGCCATCACTGGAAAAACAGAAATTAGCCAGCTTAGCATCCCCATGCACCAAAGTCTGAAACGGCGCTGCGGTTAAAATCCGATCCAGCTCCGCTGCTGCCGATTTCAGCGTCCCCTCTTCCATGCTCGCCAGCTCATCGGGGCGCGTTTCCAAATGCCAATAACAGCCCACCGGCCAAAGCCCTTGCGGTTTTTCACCCATAAAACGCGCATGAAACTTTGCCAACCAACTCAGACACGCCTGCATCTCTTCCAAGGTGACGTGATCTTTACGCTCTGGATAACCCGAATCGTCGAGATCTTCCAACACCATCAACCACTCACCTGCCTGCTGCTCCAGCGCCAGACACTCCGGCACGCGCACTGAGGCATCACAACTCCCAGCCCAGTGGCGATACCACGCACTCTCCACATCGTAGGAGCGGATTTTTCGTTGATGAGAACGGTCGCTGTTCCAGCCTCGTGGATGCGCTGCTTGATCCGGCAGGCGAACGTGCTTGACCACCACGCTGCTGCGCGCCACACCGATCAGACCGTAACGGTCGATGCTGCCGTAACCGCTCCAGAGGCTCTGGATGGTTTCGCCTTTAAACAGCGTTTCGGCCTTGGTGGCCTTCAGAATAAACTGATGCAGGCTCTTACTTTTTATTGCTGTTTTTTTCACCATGATCAAATCTACCCGTCAGGAAACATCCCTCTAACGCTTACTTTAGCCTGAAAAACAGAACGAATTATCACTGCTACAATCGCAATCGTCCAGACAATCACCGCCCCGCTGGGCAAATCCAATAGCGATGAAAAAACCAAGCCGCCAGCATAGCCCAAAATCCCAATCAGATAACCAATCAAGAGGGCTTTTTTGCCGCTAAAACCAACGCTGCCCAGAGCGGGAATAATCAAACTGGAGAAGACCAGATAGACCCCCACCAACTGCACCGAACTGGTCACAGCCAACGCAAACAGAAAATAGAACCCCGCGCCAGTGGCCAAACTCGGCCAACGAAAATAGAGCAACAGCGTCAGCGCCGTCACCAGCACCAGCGGCCACAACTGCGACCAATCGACCCATAAAATTTGCCCCACCAGCAGATCTTTTAGAGATTCGCTGCCGTGTGGATTATCCGCCAACAGTAAAATGCTGCCGGTGGCAGCCAGAATAAAGACCACCCCGATCAGCGCCTCTTGCCTCTCTCGCCAGTGCCGCTCCATCCAGCTCAACAACGCCGCACCCAACAGCGCACTACCAACGGCCAACAGCTGCACCTGCCAACCGTGCAGTTGCCAATCAAAACGAGTGGCAGCAATCAAGCCTAAACCAGCAATCTGGGCGATGGCGAGATCAATAAAGATGATGCCTCGCTTCAGAACCTGCTGCCCCATCGGCACATGAGTCAGCAGCACCAGCAGACCGGCAAAAAAGGCCGGAGCCAAAATGGTCAGATCCACATCGCTCACGATTGCGCCTTTAAAAGCTGCTGGAGAAAACGATCGTACCACTGAATCAAGGTCTCACCAGAATCAACACCAAAGGGAATTGCCACCACTGATGCACCGGTTTTTACCGCCAACCACTGGGCTGCTTTTCCACTCTGATAAGAAGCATAAATAATAAAATCGGGACGATTTTTTTTCACCGCAGCCAGCACCTTGGTCAAATGCCCAGCGTTGGGCGGCACGCCCGGTTTTGGCTCCAAGGCCGCCAACCTCTTCAGACCAAGCCACTGCTCTAGATAGATCCAGCTTTCATGCTGCACCACAATCGAACGGCCTCGCAGTGCTGTTGCCTCAAACTCCCAACGCTGAATGGCGCTTTGCCAACGACTCAAAAAATCGTGCAAATTCACCTCATACTGAGCCTGATGCCCTTGGTCTACCTCAGACAAACGCGCTGCCAAGGCACGAGCTACCTGCATGATTCGGTAGGGGTCAAACTGAATGTGCGGATTTCCCGCCATGTGAACATCACCCATACTGCGATCCAACACCGTCGGCTTGCCCAGCAGCTCCACCTGTTCGGTGGCGATAAAATAACCCCGACTGCCCGGTTGAATCTCGGCGTTAGCCGATTTACGTAGTAAAACCGGCAACCAACCGATCTCCAGATCCGCACCGCTACAGACCAACAGATCAGCACGGCGAATCTTAGCAATCAAACTGGGGCGCGCTTGGATATAATGCGGATCTTGCAGCGCCGTGGTGGCAGTGGTGATGGAGAGCCGCTCGCCTCCCAACTCCCGCGCCAACGCTGCCCACTCCGGCTCACAGGCAAACAGTTTCACCTTGGCCAGCGCCTCACTGCTGAAACAGAACATCACCACCAAGAGATTAAAAAGAACCCAATTCTGACGATCAACCACTCTTTTTACTCCTTAATATTGATGCGCACCGTGGCTGCCTAAGCTACCGCTGTAGTGCAGAAACAGTTGGTTATCAGTGCTGTCATAAGAGCCATCCTGACTGTATTGCAACCGAATATGGCTGAATTCACTCGGCGACCATGCCAACAAGGCACTGTAACGTTGCGGTGTTACCCCTTCCGTTAAACCTTCCTCTTTCAGTAACGCCTCATCTGCACCGCTGTTACTGCTGCTCAAGTGGTCGTAACGCAGCGCCACAGACCACTGCGGTCTAAATTGATAGACCCCTTGGGCATACCAGCCCCGCTGATCGCTTTGATAATCAAAACCGCTGGCCGCGCTCAACTGCCCCGATTCATGACGATCAAAATACTCAAGTTGGAATTTAAAATTTTCATTGATCTGGTTGCCGTTGGGTGCCCATTTATAGACAAAATCAACGCTGCCAATTCGACTCTCGCCATCAAACTGCAACTCAGAGTTCAGACCCTGACCAACACGCCCCGCCACTTTGGAAGATTGCCAGTAGCTCAACCCCAACTGCCAGCTCTGCGACTCATCCCAGTCGTCCGCCAAAGTATAAAAGGCCGTCCAAGCGCCATTGAGCGCCTCAGCACCCACCTGCATAAAGTGATCAGTGGGCAGCAACCAGCTCCCCTGCACCCCTTCCACTTTTAACTGATCGCCAAACAGACCGCGATAGATCAACGGCGCATCAATAAACGTCCAAGCATGAGCGTGTTTTTCATTGAGGTAGCCCATCGCTGAGAAGAAGCGGCCAAATTTGAGCGTCATCCCCTCGCCCAAACCGAGGGTTTGAATAAAGGACTCCTCCACCGAAACCCCAGCATCACCATCAAACGCCAGAGTGGTCTGAGCAAAAAAGTGCGGATCAATGCTGGCGCTGAGGGTCATCTCTGACTCACCCAAGCTCATACCAGAGCTGCTTAAGCCGCTCTCTGGATTGAGTAAAAATCCTGGCAAACGATAGCCAGAAGCGTCTTTATCGTAGTGGGAATATTGCGTATTCAAAACCAAACTAATGGCTGGATTAAAGCTGTTGGCACTCTGCACCGCTCCAGCAGCATTTAAAGTCACGGCGCAAAGCGCCACGAGCAACGGTGATCGATTCACAGTTGTACTCCTGTTCTGTCAATTTTATTTAAAAAAGCGTTTTTTTAAAGACGTTACAGAACAGGTGGGGGCGCACGAGCAGAGAAACTGTGCGTTAACGCAGAGGGAAAGAGAGATGCCCGTAAGGGCAGAAGATAGAGGGACAAAGTGGACAACAGAAACAGATCGGCACCCAGATTGGAGACACCACCACAAGGCTGTTCAGCCTGAACGAAAAGCTGACAGACGGCACTCGCCTTATGAAAAAGGTGATCAGCAGAATGATTCAATACCAGCCATTGCGAGGCCAGCAGAACAAGCAGCAGCAAAAGCGTACGCAGAGAACTCACCTCCAATGTGACTGCAATCGTCAAAGCTCTTTTCTGTTGTCTCAATGCCATACGCTTTCAATTTGAATTTTTTCACTGGAATCTTTCAACGGACTCTGGGTTATTTCTTCTCTCTCAAGAAGGGCATCATACTCTATTTTTTTCATAGTACAGACACCATTCACTGCCGACCCTCCAAAACTGTTACTTTCATATTTATGCACTTGATACCCAGCGTGGTGGAATGTAATAACACCAGAACACACCCCCTCAGCAGGCACGAGCCAAAGAAAAAACCAAGTAGCACTTTCTGTTAGCCCAATTTCATAATTCCCATAAGAGTCAGTCTTTGTCATATTCGTCAAAACATCGCTTGTTTTTGGGTTTGTCCACAGCAACTTGACGCTAACCGCAACCCCTTCTATTGGATCATGAGACTCCGCATCCATTACTTGTCCAAAGTAAAGGGGGGTTATTTTTCTTTCATGTGGTATTGGTAAAGCAACACACCCTATCAAGGATAACAACAACAAAAATATGGACAATTGTTTCATGCAATACCCCAATCATGCAGCACCGCTGATGAAGCAATGACGTTTAAAACCATTTCACTTCACCACCAACAACGAAACAAAATTCCAGCACTGAAACCAACACTCCACCGAGCGAAAGCCCACCGACCGCAACCGCTGTTGATGCTGTTGCACCGTTTCGGGGATCAGGACGTTCTCTAATGCCGAGCGTTTCTGGCTGATCTCCAAATCGCTGTAACCGTTGGCGCGTTTAAAACCGTGGTGCAGGTCGGTGAAACGTTGCTGCTGATCGACATCCGCAAAGGAGATTTTCTCCGACAGAATCAGCACCCCACCCTCACACAAACCATCATAAATCCGCGCCAACAGCGCCTTGCGCTGTTCGGGGGCGATAAATTGCAGAGTGAAATTCAGCACCACCACCGAAGCCTGTTCAATTTTCAGCTCGTTAATATCCGCACAGAGCAGCTCGATGTTGTGACGCTCACCGGCACGGCTGAGGTTTTCACCGCAGCGCGCCAACATCGCCTCGGAGTTGTCCACCGCCACAATCGGCAGTTGCGGATTTTGTCGCCGCAGGGCAAAACTGACCGCCCCCAGCGAGCAACCCAAATCGTAACAACGGCTGCCCGGCTGATAAAACTGCGCGCCGATCACACCGATGTTCTCGACGATGGTGAGATAACCGGGCACCGAACGCTCAATCATATCGGGGAAAACCTGCGCCACAGCGGCATCAAAACGAAACCCCGCCACCTCCGCCAGCGGCTGCTGGTAGATCTGATCCTTGCTCACGACGTGCTACAAACCGCCGTGAGTCAACTTGGCCGGATCGAGCAGACGCTTTAGCTCCGCTTCGGAAAGATCGCAATGCTCCTGCGCCACCTCCAACACCGGACGATTTTCACGATAAGCTTGTTTGGCGATGGCCGCGCCTTTTTCATAACCGATCACACCGTTGAGCGCAGTCACCAAAATGGGGTTGCGCTCTAAGGCTTCGGTCAGATTATCGTCGTTGACCGTGAAACCCGCGATGGCACTGTCTGCCAACACTCGACTGCCGTTGGCCAACAGAGTGATGCTCTGCAACAGATTGTGGGCGATCATCGGCAACATCACATTGAGCTGAAAATTACCCGCCTGCGCACCGACGGTAATCGCCGTATCATTGCCCATCACCTGTGCCGCCAACATACAGACTGCCTCCGGCACCACCGGATTGACCTTGCCCGGCATGATGCTGCTGCCCGGTTGCAGCGCAGGCAGAGCGATCTCACCCAGCCCCGCCAACGGGCCGCTGTTCATCCAGCGCAGATCATTACCGATTTTCATCAAGCTGATCGCCACCACTTTGAGCTGACCGCTCATCTCCGCCGCCGCATCTTGGCAGCTCAAACCTTCAAAATAATTCTGCATGGTGACAAAATCGACCCCACTCTGAGCCGCCAGCACCTTGGCCACTCGCGCACCTGATTCGGGATGGGCGTTGATGCCCGTCCCCACCGCCGTGCCACCGGAAGTGATCGCCAACAGGCGCGGCAAGGAGGCTTCGATGCGTTCGATGCCGTGACGAATCTGTGCCGCCCAGCCACCCAACTCCTGCCCCAAACTCACCGGCATGGCATCCATCAAGTGGGTACGCCCGGTTTTGATCTTGTTTTTCAGCTCCTCGGCACGGGCTTCGATAACACCGGCCAGATGATCCAGCGCCGGTAACAACTGTTCGTGCAGCGCCAGCGAAGCGGCGATGTGAATGGCACTGGGAAAGACGTCGTTGGAGCTTTGACTCATATTAATGTGATCGTTGGGATGCACCGATTCGCTGCCATACTCGCTGGCCAGATGCGCCACCACCTCGTTGCAGTTCATATTGGAGCTGGTGCCAGAGCCGGTCTGGAAGATGTCCACCGGAAAGTGACGGTCATGTTCACCCGCTGCCACCTCCAGCGCGGCTTTTTGGATCGAGTTGCGACGACCTTCGCTCAACAAACCCAGATCACAATTGACCTGCGCTGAGGCGTGTTTCAACAAACCCAAGGCGCGAATCATTTCACGAGGCAGCACCAGACCGCTGATGGGAAAATTCTCCACCGCTCGCTGAGTTTGCGCCCCGTAAAGTGCCTCTGCGGGCACTTGTAACTCTCCCATACTGTCCCGTTCGCTGCGAAACTGACTCATAAATTTCCCCCTTAAACCTGACCAAGCAATCACTTGCGCGCAGTGTAGCCGTTTCTGACGGATGATCCCAATTAACGCACCTAATTAGTGCGATAAAGACAGATAA
>CAZTQX010000114.1:0-2451 GCA_964615985.1 uncultured Gammaproteobacteria bacterium
AAAACGTCTTAATAACGACAGCTACAGATGTCGAGTTATTACTTACGGATCAGTTCGCTAGGATCGCCTTCGCGGAAACCGTTCTGTTCTTTGTGGTTGAAGAAACCGACTTTATCGATGTTAGCCAAGTCAGCTTCTGCTTTACCACCGTAACAATCGATAGAACCTTCAGGTGTGGTACGGATGGGGAACTTGAAGCGTTTCAGGGTGCCGTTACGGAATTTGATTGTCCACATAATGGAATCAGAACCACGCAGAGGCTGGACAGAACCGCCCAAAGGTACGACATCAGCGTAGTGACGCGCTTCGATGGCGTTTTGAGGACAGATTTTCACGCAGGAGTAACATTCCCAGCACTGCTCAGGCTCTTGGTTATACGATTTCATCGCATGACCGGTTTCAGAACCGTCTTTGTCGAGTTTCATCAAATCATGAGGGCAGATGTACATGCAAGCGGTCTTATCTTGACCTTTACATCCATCACATTTTTCAGTACGTACGAAAGTTGGCATCGTAGTAACTCCTTAAAGGGTCGTAGTGAACTACAAAAGTGCTCATGGAGAGCCGGTTTCTTAACCTTCCAAAAAAGCCCCGAGGTAAGCGCGATGCGTTTTAGAGCAGGGGAATTTCCTGAATCGCACCACCTTATAGAGGATTGGTGGGTAAAATCCAAACAGAATTTCCTTTGTCGCTATAAGGCAAGCTTATAAATCTGCTTAATCTCTTCATTGTCGGCACTTGGGTTGGCTGTCAGTTTGTGCCAATATCGGCCTGCGAAAGAGAGTTTCTAAAGAGATGTTCTGTGGATGTTGGCGAAACGAAAAAAATTATGACTACTGAAACCTGTCGTTGTGTGGTGATGTTTGCGGATGTGGCGGGAAGCACCCGGCTCTATGAAGAGTTGGGGGATCAAGTGGCGCAACGGATGATTGCTGAGAGACTGGCATCGATGGCGGCGGTGGTTGAGCGCTTTCAAGGCACGGTGATCAAAACCATTGGCGATGAGATTATGGTGCGTTTTGATGAGCCGGATCTGGCCATTATGGCGGCTTGTCACATCCATGAGCTGGACGCTACAAAAACAGTGCAGGGGGTCATTCTCTCAGAGCACATTGGTTTGCACTACGGTTCAATCTTGATCTCCAAAGGGGATCTGTTTGGCGATGCGGTTAATGTTGCCGCACGGTTGACCAGCGTGGCGCGTGGCGGACAAATTATTACTTCGCAAGAGACCATGGATCGGCTCTCCGATGATTTGACCTTGTTGGCGCGAAAGTTTGATGTGACCAAAGTGAAAGGTCGCAAGCAGCCGGTGAGCATGTATGAGGTGATTTGGGAGTCAGAGGACGATGTCACTGGAATCCATGATCAGGGGATAACACGTCCGTTAGCATTGGAGCCGTTGCTGCTGCGCTGCCACAAGGAAGAGAGAACCCTACTGCCCAATTCGGTGATGTTATTAGGTCGAGGTAGTCAGTGTGATTTGGTCATCAAGGGCAATGCCATCTCACGTCTGCACGCGTTTATTGAATACCATAATGGTAAATTTGTACTGCGCGATGAGAGTACCAACGGCACCTACGTTAAAATGAACGGGGGCCGCACGGTTTATTTGCGTCGAGAAGAGTGGCCGTTGCTGGGTTCAGGGGTGATCAGTTTGGGTGCTCCAGTACGAGAGCCGGATCATCGGTTGCTTTATTTTGATGCACAACAGACCGAGGAGGAGCAGGTCAGTGAAGCAGAAAAGTTGACGGTCTTGACTGGATTTAATGCAATCAAGCCAAACGATTAGTTTTGTGTTGATTCTCGAAACTGTTCAAATTCACGCTTGCTCAGGGCTTTTTGATAGGCCTCTTCGCCGGTAATCAATTGACTGTCGAGCAGTTTGCGCAAGGCGCTGTCCATCGCCTGCATCCCGAGCAGGGCGCCACTTTGCATCACATCATCCAGTTGATTGGTTTTGCCTTCGCGCAGCAGATTGGAAACGGCTGAGGTGTTGATTAAAATTTCAATGGCTGCGATTCGGCCTTTGCCATCGGCTCGACGTGCCAACTGTTGGGATATGATGCAGCGCAGGGAGGTGGAGAGCATGGTGCGCACTTGCGCCTGTTTAGAAGCAGGGTAAGAGTTGATAATACGATCCACGGTGTCTGAGGCGCGGTTAGTGTGCAGCGTGCCGAGCACCAAGATGCCGGTCTCAGCTGCGGTGACGGCGAGGCTGATGGTCTCGTGATCGCGCATCTCTCCGACCAAAATGGCATCAGGGTCTTCACGCAAGGCAGAGCGCAGCGCGCTGGCAAAACTGGGGGTGTGCAGCCCCACTTGGCGTTGGCTGATCAAGCACTGCTTGCGTTTGTGGGTGAATTCAATCGGGTCTTCAATGGTGATGATATGGCCTTTCTTTTTGCGATTGATGGCATCCACAATCGCGGCCAAGGTGGTGGATTTTCC
>CAZTQX010000114.1:2551-7231 GCA_964615985.1 uncultured Gammaproteobacteria bacterium
GGTCTACTTGATTCATGATGCTGTTTTTTGCTCTCAGAGACCGGCCAAGTCTACTTTGGGTAAAATACTGGGATCAGTCACAAAACGTTGGAAGACTTTTTTATCGTTGGCGCGTAAATACGCTTCGTTGGGATCAATCTCCTGCTGTTCTATCGCTGTCATCAGTGCTTGATCCATCAACTGCATGCCGTAGGTTTTGCCAGTCTGAATTTGGGCAGGGATTTGATGGGTTTTGTCGTTCAGGATCAGTTGTGCGATGGCTCGGGTCATCACCAAGGTTTCAATAATGGCTTTTCGTCCACGGCCATCCAGAGTTTTGATCAGCTGTTGAGTGATTACCCCGTGTAAATTCTGTGATAAAAATGTTTTGCCCTGTTCTCGTTGTTCAGCGGGCAGCGCGTCAATAATGCGATCGACGGTTTTGGAGGCGGTGGTGGTGTGCAGGGTGCCAAGCACCAGGTGGCCGGTTTCAGCGGCGGTCATGGCCATCATAATCGCTTCGGAGTCACGCAGCTCACCGACAAAAATCACATCAGGGTCTTCGCGCAGAGCAGCACGAATGCCATCGGCAAAGGTTTTTACGTGGGTGCCGATTTCTCGCTGTACTACTTGAGATTTTTTGCTGGGGTGGAGAAACTCAATCGGATCCTCAAGACTGATGATGTTGATCGCCTTGGTGCGGTTTAGATAATCAATCAGTGCCGCCAGAGTGGTGGATTTGCCGGTGCCGGTGGAGCCGGTGACCAGAATCATGCCTTGATGATGGTCGCCCAGTTGTTCGACGATGGGCGGTAGACCCAGTGTTTCCAGAGAGGGGATATTGGAATCAATGTGGCGAAAGGTGGCACCTAGGCCGGTGGATTTGTGAAACAGGTTGACTCTAAACCTACCTACTTCGGGATCGCTGTAGGAAAAATCGAGATCTTCGCCGTGTTGTAGGCGCAGTTGTTGAGCTTCGGTGAGGATTTCGTACAGATAACCTTTGAGTTCATTTTTACGCAGGTCGCGGAATTTAATCGGCATCAGATCGCCGTTGATGCGCAACATGGGAGGGACGTCAACGGCAAGGTGGATATCGGAGCAACCTTGATTGCGAGCCAACTTGAGAAAGGCGTCGATGCGCGCCATGCCAAACCCTCGTTATTTGAAGTGTCCCAGTATCTTAGCCACATCTCGCATTGACTGGTAGCGTTTTTCTGGTTTTGCCGACATCATTTTGATCACCACCGCACTGAGTGTGTTGGGGATGTTGGGGTTTTTTTTGTGCGGTGGTATCGCCTTGCCTTGAGCGTGTTGGTAGAGCACCGAGATCAGATCTTTACTGTCAAACGGCGGTGAGCCGGTCAGCATTTCATAGAGCAAGACACCCAAACTGTAGATGTCGGTACGTTCATCAATGCCTTTGCCGTGAATCTGTTCCGGTGCCATGTAACGCGGTGTGCCGACCACCGCCCCAGTTTTGGTCAGTTGGGTGTCGCCACTGCTGCGTGCGGCGGCAACCCCAAAGTCGACAATTTTTACCAGATCACGGTTGTTGATCAAGATGTTGGCGGGCTTGATGTCGCGATGCACAATGCGGTGTTTGTGAGCGCTGACCATGCCTTTGGCGATGCTGGAGGTGATGTGAATGGCGCGCGAAATGTGCAGCGGTTTTTTCTCGGTCAATTCGGCACCGAGCGTGTGGGAGCTGAAATATTCCATCGAGATGGCAAACAGGCCATTGAGCATCAGAAAGTCGTAGATGCGAATTACATTAGGGTGAGTGATTTTACGGGCGTAACGCAATTCACGTACAAAGCGCTTTAACATGTTTTCATCGCTGGACATCTGGGCATGCAGAATTTTGAGCACTATGCGCTCTTTAACGATTTCGTCATCCATTAACAGCACGGTGCCAAAAGCCCCTTTACCCACTTTACGCACAAATCGGTAGCGATTGTCGATGACATCATCGGGCGTCAAAGAATTGATATCAATGGGTTGGCCCGCCTGAGTTTGTAACCACATAGGGCGAATGGCATTCAAAGCCGTGACGGAACCCATCGTATTCTCTTTTTGACCATGAGCCGTTTGTGCATGGATTGATTCGATTACTCCAGGCAGGCGTGTTTCTAGGCGTTTGAGCATCTCATCGGTGGCGTACTGCACCTCTTGGCCGCTGCTTTTAGCGTGTTGGTAGACCGCTTCAATGACTTTTTTGGCTTGATTTTTATCGGTCAGTTCTGCCAGGGCGTGCAGGGCTTCAATTTTGGTGGAGGGTTCGGGGCGTTGCAGTTGCTTGATCATCGCAGGTACTGCCTTGGAGTCACCCAGAGAAGCGATGGCGGGAATGACAATGGGCGCGGTGTTGGGGGTTTTTTCCAGCAGCTTCAACAGGTGTGGAATAGCCGAGGTGTTGCCTAAATTAACAATGGCATCGATGGCGCGTTCTCGAACCCACCAGTCGGGGTCTTCCAGCGCACCAATCAGGGCTTTGAGGGCGCTTTTATCTTTGGTGCTGTTGAGAATCTCGATGGCGGCGCGGCGAATCACATCGTCATCGTCCTTGATCAAATCAACCACCGCTTGTACGACACGCGGGCCACCGATTTTTGCTAGGGCATCGGCGGCGCGAGCACGCACCCACCAATCGTCATCTTTGATCGCATTGAGCAGGTCTTTGATGGAGTTGGTGTCGCCAATGGCGTTGAGGATCTCCACCGCTGCGCGGCGGATGTACTCGGAGTCATCTTTGAGTGGGTCGAGCAAATAGTGCACGGTGCGCGGATGATTGAGGCGAATAATGGCTTCGATCACTTTGCTCTGAAAATTGAGATCGGGGTCTTTTAGCAGCAGACAGAGTTTGTCGATCTGCATCGGGGCTTTCATTTTAGAAAGCCCTTCCAGTGCCGTTTGACGAATCTGTTTGTTGCCGTCGTTGAGCAGCAGATGCAGGGCTTTTTGCACCATGCTCTGATTGAAGCGGGTGAGAATTTTGGCGATACTGAGGCGAATAATATCGTCTTTGCCCGAGAGTCGGTTGATCAATTCAGGTACCAAGGATTCATCGGCAATTTTTGCTACTAAAGAGAGTAGGGCGCTTTTGAGGCTGGATTCAAGGCTGTAGGCGTAGCGCAGCACTTGATCAGGATTGAGGCGCTCTTTATGCAGCTCCAACAGCTCCATTAAAGTGGATTTCGAGATGTCGGGGTTTGTAAACAGCCCTAGCAATCGATTTGGATCGTATTGGGGCTGTTGCAGAATTCGACTGATACCCAGAATCACATGCGGGTTTTTGTGGCTCAGGCCTTCAAAATAGAGGGGTAAAGTTGAGTTATTAAGAAATTTAATCAGTAACGAGTTGTAGAGCAGCAGTTGCTGCTTGTCTGCTATTTCCAAAGCATTAATAATGGTGGGAATGGCAGATCCACCTAAGCTTTTTAGCTTGTTGGTGGCTTTTTTTGCCTCTTCGTGGTCGAGGCTATCAAAAGAGGAGATGCGCGAAATAAGGCGTTTCGCTTGAAAGTCACGCATCAAGTTCATCGTTGTCTCGATCCTCAGTTCTGCACAGTGTCTGAATTTCTAGCCATGTTATCACTATTGCGAAGCAGATGTTTAGGAGCCTGTTGTTATTACTCTGTCGTTTTTGTTGTTTCGTTGCCACGGTGTGAGACACGGATGATGTAGGATTTATTCACCAAGGTGATCTGCTGTGCAGTGGAAAAAATCCGTACAAAATGATCGTTGTGGTGGTTGAGGTAGTCAAACAGGCGGCTGTGATCGGCCGGTAACTGCTCAAGTATATCTCCATCAATAATAGAGCCATCCATAAGATAGAGTCGTACCAGCAGTTGCACGGAGTACTCTTTTTGTTTGGGAGCATCTCCCTTATATTCCAGTCTGACGATGGCCTGTTTGTTGTAAAAACGAGGGGCATTATCGAGGGGATGTTGTAGGACAATAAAGGGTGAGGGTGGTGGTGATTGATTCAGTATGTCTTCGGGTAGTTCTTCTCCTGGATGAAATTCACATTCGTATCTGAGAAAGATAGAGCCTATTACTTTGCCTTCGGGATGAACCCAGAGAGTGACTTCTTTTCTTTTTTTAGGAATATTAAGGTTTTTTTGCTTCATGCGCATCTGCTGCCGTGATTGTGGGGTTGTGTCTTAAATACTGATGCCAATCCTATGCCTGTAATCCCATCGTTGCGGTGAAACAGACATTATAGTTCTTGATATTCCTACTTTTCAGGTAGAGGATGTGGTGTTTTTTGCCGAAACGGGAGCCGAACGGCTGCTTATTTCAGCAGAAGATGGGGTCTATAGGGATGTTTTATTAACTGATGTTACGCACCCGCCGAGATAGCGTTATCCTATGCCCATGAAAACAAAAGACCTATTCGAACTCTACTCAGACTACCTCCAGACCTCTTTTGGCGCGACCACAGCGACGGGACTGTCAAAGATGGTTGATGGCGAAGTCAGTCACGATCAAGTAACCCGCTTTCTGTCTGGTAAGGATTACAGTTCCAAAGATATCTGGAAAGCGTTGAAGAAGGATATCCGAGAGATCGAAGATGACTCAGGGGTGTTGATCTTTGACGATACGGTTCAAGAGAAAGCGTACAGCAAAGAGAATGATCTAATCTGTTGGCACTTTGATCATACGGTCAATCGCTCAGTCAAAGGGATTAATTTATTG
>CAZTQX010000115.1:0-7226 GCA_964615985.1 uncultured Gammaproteobacteria bacterium
GCTATTTTATTGATTGTTACGTGTTGTGTTATTTTAAAAAATACTTATAAAACAACTTGTTAAAAGTTATTTCTCGTATTATTTATAACGGTATGTTTTTTGCTTTAGTTGGTTTTAAATTCAATCTTTCAAGCCCGTTAATGGGTATGTGATGAGGTCAAAACAATGAAACAACATTTGGTGCTGGTGGGTAATGGCATGGCAGGGATGCGGGCTATTGAGGAGCTGCTGAAGCTGGAGCCGGAAAAATACGAGATCACCGTCTTTGGTTCCGAGCCGTATGGAAATTACAATCGTATTATGCTCTCACCGGTGTTGGCCAGTGAGCAGACCATCGACGATATTATCTTGAATACCCCCGAATGGTATGCGGAAAACAACATTGCTCTGCACACGGGAAAATTGGTCACAGAGATTGACCGGGTTCATCGCAAGGTGATCTGTGATGATGGCACGGCGACCTCCTATGATCGTTTGATTCTGGCCACTGGCTCCAACCCTTTTATGATTCCGCTACCGGGTGTGGATAAAGAGGGTGTCTTGGGTTTTCGTGACATCGCCGATGTGGACACCATGTTGGCCGCCTCGCAAAAGTACAAAAAAGCGGTGGTGATTGGCGGCGGTCTGCTGGGTTTGGAAGCAGCCAACGGCCTGATGAAACAGGGCATGGATGTGACCGTGGTGCATCTGTTGGACAGCTTGATGGAGCGTCAACTGGATGCACCGGCTTCGGCTCTGCTGAAAAGCTCTCTTCAAGAGCGTGGCATGACCTTTATGATGGAGGCGCAGACCGCCGCTCTTTTGGGTGATGAGCGCGTGACGGCGGTGCAGTTTGCTGACGGTTCTCAGATTGATGCGGATCTGGTGGTGATGGCGGTGGGCATTCGCCCCAACATCGAGCTGGCACAGAGCGCGGGCATCTACTGTGAGCGTGGGGTGGTGGTTAACGACACCATGCAGACGTATGATCCAAAAATTTACGCCGTGGGTGAGTGCGTTCAGCATCGTAACAACTGCTACGGTTTGGTGGCTCCGCTGTTTGAACAGGCCAAGGTCTGTGCCAATCACCTCGCGCAGCTGGGTTACAGCCGCTATGAAGGCTCTGTCACTTCGACCAAACTGAAAGTGACCGGCATTGACCTCTTCTCTGCCGGTGATTTTAATGAGAGTGAGGGTGACGAAGTCTTGCTGATGCAAGATCCTTCGCAAGGGGTCTACAAAAAACTGGTGATCCGTGACAACCGCATCAAAGGTGCGGTGCTCTACGGTGACACGATGGACGGCACTTGGTACTTCCAACTGCTGCGTGAAGGCACCGACATCAAGGATTTTCGCAGCACCATTATGTTTGGTCAGCACGATCTGGGCGATGCCGGACACGGTGACGAAGCGCGGGTGGCGATGTTGTCTGACAGCGCTGAGATCTGTGGCTGTAACGGTGTCACCAAGGGCGACATCGTTTGCGCCATTCAGACTCAAGGCCTGTTTACTCTGGATGATGTCCGTGCGCACACCAAAGCCTCGGCCTCTTGTGGTTCCTGTACCGGTTTGGTGGAGTCGTTATTGGCCAGCACGGTGGGTTCCGGTTACAGTGCCGCGCCGAGTAAAAAGCCGCTCTGTGGTTGCACCGAACACAGTCACGATGATGTCATTACCGGCATTAAAGAGCGTGAGCTGAAATCCATGCGGCAGGTGTTTGATTTCTTTGAGTGGCAGACTCCCGATGGCTGTGCCGCCTGTCGTCCGGCTTTGAACTACTACCTGCTGGCACGCTGGCCGGAAGAGTATCAAGACGATGCGCAATCGCGTTTTATCAACGAACGGGCGCACGGCAACATCCAAAAAGACGGTACCTACTCGGTGGTGCCTCGGATGTTTGGTGGTCTCTGTACCCCCAAAGATCTGCGCACCATCGCCGATGTTTGCGATAAGTTTGATGTGCCAGAGATGAAGGTCACTGGCGGTCAGCGCATCGATATGTTTGGCATCAAAAAAGCCGATCTGCCCGCGATGTGGAAAGATCTTTCTGAGGCTGGTTTTGTTTCAGGACACGCTTACGGTAAAGCCATGCGTACGGTGAAAACCTGTGCGGGTAAAACCTGGTGTCGTTTTGGAACCCAAGACTCCACTGGTTTGGGGGTGCAACTGGAAGACCTCACTTGGGGTTCTTGGATGCCGCACAAATTCAAACTGGCGGTCTCCGGTTGCCCACGTAACTGTGCCGAAGCGACCATTAAGGATTTTGGTGTGGTCTGTGTGGACTCCGGTTACGAGCTGCATGTGGGTGGCAACGGTGGCATCAAGGTGCGCGTTACGGATCTGCTCTGCAAAGTGCAGACGGAAGAAGAGGTGTTGGAGTACTGCGGTGCTTACACCCAACTTTACCGTGAAGAAGCGCATTATCTGGAACGTACCGCACCGTGGGTTGAGCGGGTTGGTTTGGAACACATTAAACAACTGGTCGTGGAAGACGAAGCCGAGCGCAAACGCTTGCATGAACGTTTCAAAGTGGGACAAAAAGTGTCTCAGGTTGATCCGTGGAAAGCGCGTGCCAAAGGCGCAGAAGAGAATGAATTCCGTTCCATCGAAGTTGTGGAGGTATAGAATATGAGCAATTGGATTGATGTGGTGGCATTGGATCAAATCCCCGTATTGGGTTCTCGCGTGGTCAACAGCGGTGAGCTGAAAATCGCTGTCTTCCGAGGTTCAGACGATCAGGTCTACGCCATTCGGGATGCCTGCCCACACAAGCAGGGGCCGTTGTCACAAGGCATGATGCACGGCAATTCGGTGACTTGTCCGTTACACAATTGGAAAATTGATTTGACCAGTGGCAAAGCGCTGGGCGCTGATGAGGGGTGTGCCAATCTGTTTCCGGTTCGCGTTGAAGCGGGAACGGTGCAGTTGCAACTGACCCCAGAGCCACTGGCGGAGTAAGCACGATGCTGTTTGGACGGACAAAAAAGAACCCGATTAAGATCGCTGACAAAGGCATCGTGGAGTGGAAGTACGCGGTCTGTGGTTACTGCTCCACTGGTTGCTCCATTGAGGTGGGGCTGAATGCTGAGGGCGAAGCGGTCTCCTCTCGTGGGGTGGCCGATGCCGATGTCAATCGGGGCAAACTCTGCCTGAAAGGACTCTTTGAGCATGAGTTGTTTACCTCTGCAGGGCGGGGCTTGAAAGCCAAAATGCGCGAGCAGTGGCATCAGCCGTGGCGCGAAAGCAGTTGGGATGAGGCGCTGGATAAAACCCACGATGAGATTGTCCGTATTCAGGAAAAATACGGTCGTGATTCGTTTGCGGTGATCTCCACCGGTCAAATGTTAACCGAAGAGTTTTACACTCTGGGTAAATTGACCCGTGGTCTGATCGGCACCAACAACTACGATGGCAATACCACTCTTTGTATGGCCTCTGCGGTCTCCGGTTACAAACGTTCGTTCGGCTCCGATGGCCCTCCTGGTTGTTATGAAGATTTTGAACACACCGACTGTCTGATCGCGTGGGGTTCCAATCTGCCCGAGCAGCATCCGATCATCTACTGGCGGCTCAAAGAGGCGCAAGAAGAGCGTAAGTTTCCGCTGATCGTCATCGATCCTCGGGTCACCATGTTGGCGCAAAACGCCGACATTCATTTGCCGATCACGCCGGGCACCGATGTGGTGTTGCAGAATGCCTTTATGCATGTGATTTTGGCTGAAGGTCTGCAAGACGACGCTTACATTGAAGCCAATACCAACGGCATTGATGAATTGCGCGCCGAGGTGGCCAAATACGACCCCACCACAGCGGCGAAAATTTGCGGCATTGACGAGGACAGCATCCGGCTGGTGGCACGTCTGTTTGCCAACGCGGGGGCGGCGATGCAGTTCTGGACCATGGGCATCAACCAATCCACCCACGGCTCTGACGGCGTGGTGGGGATCAATAATCTGGCTCTGTTGACCGGCAACATCGGCAAACCCGGTGGCACCAGCCTCTCCATTACCGGTCAGTGCAACGCAATGGGCACCCGTGAGTGGTCTTCGTGTTCGGGTCTGCCCAATTATCGCGCCTTGGAGAATCCGCAAGATCGGCAAGACATTGGCAAATTTTGGAATGTGGATCCGGAGTTTTTCCCGAAAAAACGTGGCATGTTTCAGACCGATATTTATCAAGCCATCGAAACGGGGCAGATCAAAGGCATCTGGTTGATCGCCACCAACCCGCTCTCCTCTCTGCCCAACACTGCGCGGATTCGCAAGGCGATGGAGAAGCTGGAATTTTGTGTGGTACAAGATTGTTACGAAGACAGTGAAAGCGCCCAGTACGCTCACGTTTATCTGCCTGCTGGAACGTGGGCAGAGAAAGAGGGAGTGATGACCAACACCGAGCGGCGCATTAATCTGGTCACACCGATCAGCAAAGCACCTGGCGAAGCGCAACCGGATCTGTGGATCTTCAATCGCATGGCGGAACGTTTTAACCGCGAAGGCAAGGTGAACTTTCCTGAGCGTGCGCCGGATATTTTCTTGGAGATGGGCAAGCTCTCCAAAGGACGTTTGGCGGACATCTCCGGTTTGGATCACGCATTGATCGAGAAACATCGTGGTATCCAGTGGCCTTACACCGCCGAGCAGCGTAAAAACGGCGAAGTACCGCCCAAGGGTGGCAAACGTCTTTACACCGAAGCGACCACCTTCCGTTATCCCGATGGCAAAGCCAAGCTGATTCCGCTGCCGTTTATTGATAACAACGAAGTGCCTGATGAGAAATTTCCCATCTGGTTGAACACCGGTCGTCTGGTGGAACATTGGCACGGTCGTACCAAAACCGGCAAGATCGGTGACAACAACAAACACAGCCCGATTCCCTTCATTGAAATTAACTCCGACTTGGCACACGAGATGGGGGTGTTAGAAGGGGAGTATCTGCGTTTGGTCTCTCGTCGTTCTGATGCGGTGGTGATGGCCAAACCGACTCAGCGGGTGCCGAAAAACATGGTCTTTTTGCCATTTCATTTTCATGACTGCGCCAATCGTCTCACTTTGGGTCTGTTAGATCCACATTCACGTCAACCCGCCTACAAGCAGTCGGCGGTGCGAATTGAGCTGATTGAAGATCAAGCAGCGGCGGCCAAATTGAGCATGGAAATGCGTAAGTTTTAGGGGTGAAGAATGTTTCAACGACGTGAAAATGAGCCGGATTATGCCCTGCTCAATGATCCAAAGAGTCAGCAAAAAAATCGCTACGGTCTGGCCATTGAAAAAGCTCAGCAGGGCGATGATCTCTACGGCAAAAGCCTGAACATCAACGGCGATGAGATGGTGAGCGAAAATCCAAACCGTTACAAACAGCACGGTTTTTTCTTCAATGCGGATAACTGCATTGCCTGTCACGCCTGTGAATCGGCGTGCAGTGAGAAAAATGACAATCCGGCGCATCTCTCGTTCCGCTCGGTGGGTTTTGTGGAGGGCGGAACCTATCCGGCCTACCAACGGATGAACATCTCGATGGCGTGTAACCATTGTGATGATCCGGTCTGTCTGAAAGGCTGTCCAACGCGGGCTTACACCAAATTTGCGGAATACGGGGCGGTGTTGCAAGACCCTGATATCTGTTTTGGTTGTGGTTATTGCACTTGGGTTTGCCCCTACAACGCGCCGCAGCTTGATCCGGTTAAGGGTCAGGTGAGCAAATGCAATATGTGTGTGGATCGCTTGGAAGTGGGTCTAAAACCGGCCTGTGTTTCGGCCTGTCTGGGTAAGGCGTTGGACTTTGGTGTGATTGAGAATATTCCCGAAGGCCGTGAGCAGGCTAAGGTTTCCATTCCGGGTTTCCCTGATCCTGAGATTACTCATCCGAACATCCGTTTTGAGCAAAAATCGACCCCGCCACGAGATATGAATCGAGTGGACAGCACGGCGCTGAAATACCACAAGGATGATAAAGAGGGCATCTTCAAGCCGGAGCTGGATCCCAAACACGGTTACAAACGTGCCTGGAATTGGCGACGTCTGTTGGGTTCTCATGAGAACGCTCATATCGCTTTTACTTTGAGTGTGCAGGCGGTGATGGGGGCGTTTGTGTTGTTGGTGTTGGGTGGCACGGTTGGTTTGAGTGCGATGGTGGACTTCAAAGAGAGTTCGGCCTTTTTACCGGCGTTGCTGCTGCTGGTGGCGTTGATGGGGGTGGGGCTGTTCAAGCTCAATATGCATCTGGGTAAACCACACCGTTTTTATCGTGGTTTTTACAATCTGAAGCATTCGCCGGTCAGTCGTGAGATTGCCGGAGTCTCGGCCTTTTTTGCCGGTCTGTCGGGTTACGCCTTGTTTAACTTTTTTGATTCGCCGTTGGCGGTGGTGGCGCAAAACGCGGCTGCTCTGTTGGCGTTGGTGGGCGTGGCCTTGGGTGGCTACTTTATGTACAAGCTTTATCGCATCAAGGCGCGGCCATTTTGGGATCATTGGCAGACGGCGACTACTTTTGTTGGCACCGGTCTTGTGTTGGGGGCGTTGTTGTTGATGTTGGTGGCGCTGCTGCGCGGTGCGCTCAGTACGGAACTGGCGATGCAGCTTTCGTTGAGCATGGCGGCGGGTTTGGCGCTGGAAGGTGTGGGTCTGTTGGCGCACGGTCGTGATCTGAAAACGGCGCGCAGTGAAGGTGCGGCTTCGTTTTACGAGCAGTTGACGACCTATGGCCACTCTTATTGGTTGCGTAATGTTCTGTTGTTTACCGGCTTGACTGCATCGTTAGCGATGGCTATGTTTGATCTGGTCAATGCTTGGAGTCTGATGCCTTTGACTTTGATGGTCTTGAGTAGTGCGATTATCGGTCGTGCCTTGTTTTATGTTTTGGTGATTCCGACCACCATGCCGGGAGCGTTTTTCTGGAGAAACCAAGGTTTTGTTGAACACGCTCGTGAGGTGGGTTTGGCGGAGATGCCACAGGTGGGGGTGGTGTATGAACGTCATCACCGTTTTAAGTTGGGGGCGTTGTTGGAGACGATTCGCAGCACTTCGGTTAAGGAGAAGTTGGCTCAGTTGAAGCGGGTTGTTACGGGTTAAATCGTTGTTCTTTTCTGCGGTGGTGTTCTGCTGCCGCTGCTATTGCAAGTCTTCATTTTGTTGGTCGTTGTTGATAATGTGGTCAATGGACATAGTTTTTCTGGTCATACTTTTCTTTTTGGTCTATAGGGTGTAGCCATATTTTGATGTAATAATTAGCAAAGAGCGCCATACTGGCTG
>CAZTQX010000116.1:0-2246 GCA_964615985.1 uncultured Gammaproteobacteria bacterium
TTTAGATAACACATGGAGCATATGATGATAGCAAAATTAAACAAAGGTATTCATTGGCAGCGTAGTCTACTGGTGGCGGGTGTGGTGACATTGATCACGGTCTTACCGGTACACGCCACGTTAACGGATGTTGCATTGACCTCCGTCCCAGCGGCTTCTGCACTGTTAGGTGTTGCTCAACAAGCCGGTGATTTGACCGGTTTGAGTGTCGATACCGATGGCAATACGATGGTGGTTGGTGTACCCCAAGTTGCCGGTAAAAATCTGGCGACGGCGGGAGTTAATATTTCACTGCCGTTGCCTTTAGCCCCTGTTGTTGCGTCTGGTAAAGTTTATGTTTATGAACGCATCAACGGTGCTTGGACACAAATGGCCACCTTGGTGGCGAGTAACGGCGCGGATAAAGACGGCTTTGGGGTCAGCGTCGCGGTTGATGGCAATACCATCGTGGTTGGTGCAGATGCGAAAACCAATAAAAATGGCGCGGTCTACGTTTTTGAAAAACCCGTAGGCGGCTGGTCAAATGCGGCAGTAACCAATGAAGTGGCTCAGCTTGTCCCGACAACGCCGCTGGGCGTTTCGTTGTTTGGTCACTCGGTTGCCCTTCAGGGCGGTACCGTGGTGGTCGGGCAATGGGGGCAGCCAGGACAAGCCGCTACGGCAGCGACTTCAGCGGCCTATATTTTTGAGCGTCCGATTGCTGGTGGCTGGGTGAGTCTTGCTGTACATAATGAAGTCGCAATTTTGCAGCCTCTGGTGGTACCTAAGCAGCTTTCTCCAGCTGTGGTGCCTTTGCCTCCTTTGGTAAATACTCCGCCTCCGTACTTTGGGGTCAGTGTGGCCATTGATGGCAATATGATTGCGGTTAACGGTGACCTCGCTGATAAAAATAACTCGGCGGCCTATGTGTTTGAAAAGCCTGTGGGCGGTTGGGCAACATTAGCTCTTAATGCTGACCCCGCAGCTGCTTTGATTTTTTCACCTGCGGCTTTGGCTATTGATAATGGCGCTAGTGCCGCTCAACGAATGGGTTTTGATATTGCTATCAGTGGTAATACCATTGTTGCCAGTGCGATTCATTTTGATAACGGTGCTGCCCTTGATTCTGGAGCGGTGTTTGTTTACGAGAAACCGGCTGCGGGCTGGCCTGCTCCAGTGCTACCTGCTTTGTTTCCTTCGGTGGTTGAAGTCAAAATGTTAACCGCGCCAGTGCCTGTGATGGGTGAGAGTTTTGGTCGTAGCGTGGCGATCACTCCAGAGCGCATTTTGGTGGGCAGTTTTAATAATGCTTTGGCTGACCCCAGTGTGGGATTTGTTCTGACGGGCGCACTTGCGGCATCGGCTGTTGGTTCTGCCTATATTTTTGATAAGCCGACAGGGGTGGCAGCCAGTTGGTCTACTTACAGTAGCCTGACCAATCCAGCAGAGGTTTGGCAGTCACCCGCTGGCGTCTTAGATGACATGTTTGGTTACAGTGTCTCGGCGGCCAAGACAACTTATGTTGCGGGTGCTTGGGGTTTGGATACCGACATTGCTCCTGCGGATTTGATTCTTGATCTGGATGTGGGTTCAGCAGCGGTCAAAGAGACCACAGTTGATCTGGTGATCACCAATAACCTGCCTGCTGGGACAGACTTGACGGCCTTAGTCGGTGGTGAGCGTCTCACCTACACCATCACTGTAGCCAATAACGATCCGATTGATACGGCCAGCAATGTGGTGGTTGAGGATGCCATTCCAGCAGGCTTGAGCTACTTATCTGCAACAGCCACTCAAGGTGGTTGTATTGATGCTAACTTGGGAGCCATTCCACCCTTGCTGCCGCTGATCCAATGTAGCTTGGGTAGTTTGGCCCCGAATACTCAGGCTTCAATTGATCTGATCGTTGATGTATTAAATCCAGCAAACATTGCCCACACCGCAAGCGTGACGGCCACCGAGTCGGTGGTGAATTCCGCTACCACCAATAATGCCGCCAATGTTGCACCAACGGCAGTAGCCGATGCTGGCGCTGGGGCCGGTCTTTTACAGACCGTCGGTGAAAATACGGCGGTTGTTTTAAGCAGCGCTGGCAGCGGTGATACAGCTCCGGGTACGATTGTCTCTTATGCTTGGAGTTTGATCTCTGCTGGTTCGGTCATTTTGACGGGAGCCAATACGGCAACCGCAGGTTTTAGCGCACCAGCAATCACCTCCAGTCCTATGACACTGAGCTTTCAGTTGACGGTAACCGACGATGGTGGCGC
>CAZTQX010000116.1:2346-7193 GCA_964615985.1 uncultured Gammaproteobacteria bacterium
ACGATTGTCACCCGTACAGTCAATGTTGTGGATGGTGATGCACCAACGATTGTCCTTAACGGAAACAATCCGATGACGGTTAATCAAGGAGTGCCCTTTAGCGACCCCGGTGCGGTGGTGAGTGACAATGTCGATGCTGATGTGACCATCAACGGTACCGGAAGTGTGGACAGTAATGCGGTTGGCCAATATAGCCTGACTTACAGTGCGAGTGATGCAGCAGGTAATGGTCCTACAACCGTGACTCGTACGGTGAACGTTGTGGATGGCAGCAAACCGGTGATTACTTTGAACGATCTCGGTCCGATTCAGTTGAAACAGGGTGAAGCCTTTGTTGACCCAGGTGCGGTGGTGAGTGATAACGTCGATGCCAACAGAAATATCAGCGGTACCGGTACGGTTGATATCAATACCGTGGGCAGCTACACCGTTAGCTACAACGCCGAGGATAATGCGAAGAATATTGCTGTTACCAAAACCTTAACCGTCAATGTGGTTGATGGCATTGTGCCGACCATTACCCTCAATGGGGATAACCCCTTGACGATTCCACAAGGTGGAACGTTCAGTGATCCAGGCGCGGTGGTGAGTGACAATATCGACGCTGATAGCAGCATCAGTGGTGCGGGCAACGTTGATCCTGCGACAGTGGGCAGTTACACCGTCACCTACAGTGCGCTGGATGCGGGTGGCAATGCCGCAGCCGATGTGAGTCGTACCGTGGTGGTGAATGCCTTGCCGATGATCAACGGTGTGCCAACGGCAACGGTGGTGGCAGGCGTGGCTTACAGCTACACCTTGAATGCGACGGATGCAGAAGGGGATAGCTTGAGCTACAGCCTGTCCAATGCCCCAACGTGGTTGTCTCTGGATGCCACTGGTGTTCTGAGTGGAACTCCAGCTGAGGGGGATGTTGGCTTGCATGAAAACATCACTATTATGGTTGGTGATGGCACTGGTTCTGTGAGTGTTGGGCCGTTCACTGTTGAAGTGACCGCAGTAGCCGCTGTCGCTACCGATTCGGGTGGTGGCGGAGGGGGTGGTTCATTGCCACTGAGTCTGCTGGCTGCTCTGTTGGGCCTTGGCTTGCGCCGACGCTCTACACAATAATTTAGAGTTTCTCTCCTTTAGCCCTCATCTCGATGAGGGCTTTTTTTATGTCTGCAAAAAAGTTTCAACGAAGGGTTTAAGTGCTATGGTGAATTTAACGATGTTTGATAATCGATGATTAAGGAGACGGTATGTCGATTCGCAGTTTTTCTGGAATAACACCACAGATTGCCACAACGGCTTACATTGATGAGGCTGCGATGGTGATTGGCGATGTGCAAATCGGTGAGCAGAGTTCGGTCTGGCCAAGTACGGTGATTCGGGGTGATGTGGAAAAAATTCGCATTGGGGCGAGCAGCAACATTCAAGACGGTTCGGTGTTGCACGTCAGCCACGACAGTGAATACGCCCCTGGGGGTAAACCCTTGCTGATTGGTGATGGCGTGACGGTGGGACATAAGGTGATTTTGCACGGCTGCACGGTGCAAGATTATGTCTTGGTGGGGATGGGGGCGATTGTCTTGGATGGGGCTATTTTGGAGTCGGAGGTGATGTTGGGGGCGGGCAGTTTGGTCTCGCCGGGCAAGGTGCTGGAAGGGGGCTATCTCTGGTTAGGCTCGCCTGCGAAACGAGTACGACCGTTGAGCGATAAAGAGCGGGCTTTTTTACGTTATTCAGCCGAGCATTATCAGCGACTGAAAGATCGTTACTGAGTGGGGGGGGATTATGTTTGATGATCATGAAGGCGGTTTTGAGGCGCGTGCTTCGGAGTTGCAAGGCGTGACGGTGGGTCGTCTTATCTATTTGATGGGTGCATCGGGGGTCGGTAAAGACAGCTTGATGGCCGCTGCTCGACAACGTTTGGAGGGTGAAGGTTCGGTGCTGTTTGCGCATCGTTACATCACTCGTCCAGCGGCTCCTGATGCAGAAAATCACATTGTGCTGACGGAGTTGGAGTGGCGAACTCGGCAGCGTTTGGGCTTGTTTGCTCTCGCTTGGCAGAGCCACGGTTTTCATTATGGCGTTGGGGTTGAGATTGATCACTGGTTGCAGTTGGGGGTGAATGTGGTGGTCAATGGCTCGCGTGAATATTTGCCTGAAGCGAGTCGTTGTTCCGCTGATCTGTTGCCGGTATTGGTGCAAGCATCGGAGCAGAATTTACGTCAGCGTCTGCTAAAACGCGGCCGTGAATCAGAGCAATCGATAGAGCTGCGTTTACAGCGGGCGCAACAGTACGATCAGGTGTGTCATCCCAATTTAATTTATTTGCACAACGATGCTGATTTGGCAACGTCAGTGGAAGCGTTGCTTGCTCTGCTGAGACGGCACGGCTGAGAAGGAGGGTTGCTCAGCACCGAATGGTGCTGACGCGGGTGGTTATGTTTGTTTTAGAGCTGTGCTTTGAGAGCCGTGATGCGCGCTTCCAGCGGTGGATGGCTGGAGAAGAAGCGTGAGAAATCACCGCCACTGGCGATGCCAAAAGCGGCCAGTTGACCTTCCAATTGCGAGGGTTGATTGCTTTGCAGGCGTTCCAGTGCCGCGATCATCTTTTGTGGGCTGCTCAGTTGAGCCGCACCGCTGTCGGCGCTGTATTCACGTTGACGTGAGAACCAGGCGACGATGGGGCTGGCCAGAATGCCCAGAATCAGTTCCAAGACAAACGTGACTGCCATGTAAGCGAAAAAGCCGAGACCTTCTCCGGCTTCCTCACCTTCTTCATCGCTGCTTGAAAGGGCGGAATCAATGGCGCTGGCGATCAGGCGAGCAATAAAAATGATAAAGGTATTGATGATCCCTTGCAGTAGAGTAAGGGTGATCATGTCGCCATTGGCGATGTGGCTGACTTCATGAGCCAAAACCGCTTCTGCTTCGTCTTGGTTCATGTTTTCTAATAGGCCACTGCTGACCGCCACCAGAGAGTCGTTCTTTTTCATGCCGGTGGCAAAGGCGTTGATCTCAGGTGAGTTGTAGATGGCCACTTCGGGCATGCCGATGCCCGCTTGGCTGGCTTGGCGTTTGACGGTCTCCAGTAACCACGTTTCGGTGTCGTTGCGAGGGTGTTCGATCACCTCAGCCCCAGTGGAGCGTTTGGCCATCCATTTGGAAAGTGCCAAAGAGATAAACGAGCCACCCATGCCAAAAGCAAAGGCAATAAACAACATGCCGCCGATGCTGTTGGATTTGATCCCGAACAGGCTCATAACGATACCGAGTAACAGTACGATGGCCAGGTTGGTGGCTAAAAAAAGAACAATGCGTTTCATAGGGTTTTTGTCTTCCTGTGGCTGAATAAATACATCACGATAAGATGGGGATTGTGAGATAAAGTTCAAGTAAGACGTTAGGCCAGAAAGCAGATTTTGTCTTGTTATTGCAACGTATTTGACAATTAGAGCTATAAACAGCGCTGAATTTTTGCTAAATTCGCAACAGTAATTGGATGTTTTGGGGTATTAATTCATGGTCAACCTAATGAGGTCACTCGCATTGATCGGCACGCTTCTGTTGTCGGCCAGTGCGTTTGCAGAGTTTAAGTTGGATCAGTTGGTGCAGTTTCATAATGAACGCCAGACCATGGATGGCTACGCCTACGCAACAAAACACCTGAAAGAGATGGAAGGTGGTGCAGAATTTGATTATTATTATGCTATGCTAGCGATAGATTCTGGTAACAGCAGTCAGGGTGTTTTTGCTCTGGAGCGGGTGTTGGCATTGCAGCCGAATAATCGTGCGGCTCGACTGGAGTTGGCACGCGGTTATTTTATGTTGGAAGAGTATGACCGCGCCCGTCAAGAGTTCAAGCAGGTGTTGAAAAGCCGTCCACCGAAGCCAGTGCAGGCGAAAATTGAGCGTTATATGGATGCCATTCGTCTCAAGTCGGGGCGTTATCGCACCACATCACAGGGATTTGTTGAGTTGGGCGGCGGTTACGATTCGAATGTTAACGCTGCCCCCAGCGATGAATTCGTTACCTTGGGTGCTTTGGATGTGCGTTTAAACGCCAACAGCGTTAAGAAGGACGATGCTTATGGAGTGTTGTCTGCGCTGTATCGTTTTAATATGCCTCTTGCTCAGGGACGCTCCTTTTTTGTTTCAGGAGCGTTTGACTATCGCGGTTATGCTCAAGAACAGAGGTTCAATAACGGCACTGTGAGACTGAATGGCGGTATGGTTTTTCTAGAAGGCCAAAATCGTTATCAGTGGGATGGGCAGGTGAGTCAGTATCTGTTAGATGGTGGAGCCTTTCGTAATGCGGCTGGCTTAAATGGGCAGTGGCGACGTCGCTTAGATCAGCAACGTCAGCTCTCCTCTTTTGCCCAACTGAGTAAATTGGATTACCCCGTTGATCCGGTACGTAACTCAAGCAGTTTGCTTTGGGGGATGGGGTTTACGGAAAATTTCAATGCTAGGCTTTCGCCTGTATTGTTTATGAATGGATATTTGGGTTTGGAGAAGCCGGATGAGTCTGGTTTAGAGGCGAAAGCAACAGCAGAGCGGGATTATTTTGGTTTGAAGGCGGGGGCGCAGTTTACCCTGACTTCGAAATCGACTCTCTCTAGTAGTCTCTCTTATCAGCGCAGCCAATTTGGTGCGCATCTTGACTTGACGGATGATAAACAAAATCGCGCAGACGATTATATTAATGTAAGTGCTGATTGGGCTTGGTTGTTTGCTAAAGAGTGGAGCCTTCGTGGTAGGGCAAGCTACCTTGTGAACGACTCCAATTCGGCTTTGGGTCGATACGATCGTCTGTACGGCGATCTTCGACTGCGATATGAGATAAATTAGTATTAGAA
>CAZTQX010000117.1:0-7035 GCA_964615985.1 uncultured Gammaproteobacteria bacterium
TTTCCCTTACGTTATCAAATAGGTGCAATGCGCGTTGCTTATTGCACCCTACGCTTATCTTGTTATTTTCCCCTGTCGGAAAGCGCTCTTAGGTTGTCGTTGGGCTGCTGAAGATTCCTGCTATAATCCGCCTCCTTTGCCTATTCAGACTGACCGTGATTTTTTATGAGTGATTTTCTGCAACAGATGCAGCGTCGGCGTACGTTTGCCATCATCTCCCATCCCGATGCGGGTAAAACCACCCTGACCGAAAAACTGCTGCTCTACGGCGGTGCCATCCAGATGGCAGGCAGCGTCAAAGGCCGCAAAGCGGCTCGCCACGCCACCTCCGATTGGATGACGATGGAGAAAGAGCGTGGCATCTCGGTCACTTCATCGGTGATGCAATTTCCTTATAAGGATTGCATTGTCAATCTGCTCGACACTCCCGGCCATGAAGATTTCTCCGAGGACACTTACCGCACCTTGACCGCAGTGGATTCGGCGCTGATGGTGATTGATGTGGCCAAAGGGGTGGAGACCCGTACCGAAAAGCTGATGGAGGTCTGTCGGTTGCGCGATACGCCGGTGATGACCTTTATCAACAAATTGGATCGGGAGGGGCGTGACCCCATCGACCTGATGGATGAGGTCGAAGAGGTGCTGAAGATTCGTTGTACTCCGGTCACTTGGCCCATTGGCATGGGTAAACGGCTCCAAGGGGTGTTTCATCTCTGGTATGAAACCCTGCATCTGTTCAGCGCCACTCACGGCGGCAAGGTGCAAGAGGGCGAGGTGATCAAGGGCTTGGATAATCCGCGCTTGGATGAGGTTTTGGGTGAGTCGGTGGCCGAGGAGCTGCGCGAAGAGATTGAGCTGGTGCGTGGCGCAAGCCATGAATTTGATCGTGAGGCCTACCTGAAAGGGGAGTTAACTCCGGTCTTTTTTGGTTCGGCGATCAATAACTTTGGCATCGAAGAGCTGCTCAATGAGTTCGTCCAGTTTGCCCCAGCTCCGCAAGCACGCCAAACCACCTTGCGTGAAGTGAAGCCGGAGGAGGAGAAGTTCAGCGGTTTTGTCTTTAAGATTCAGGCCAATATGGACCCGCAGCATCGGGATCGCATCGCTTTTTTGCGCATCTGTTCCGGCATGTACCAAAAGGGCATGAAGGCGCGTCATGTGCGGATCAAAAAAGAGGTGAAGTTTGCCGATGCGGTGACCTTTATGGCCTCAGATCGTGGCCACATTGAGACCGCTTATCCGGGGGACATCATCGGCCTGCACAATCACGGCGGCATTCGCATTGGTGACAGTTTCAGTGTCAATAATGAAGATTTGGTTTTTACTGGTATTCCTAATTTTGCCCCCGAACTGTTTCGTCGTGCGCGCCTCAAAGATCCGTTGAAGATGAAGGCGTTACAGAAAGGTTTGGCGCAGCTCTGTGAAGAGGGTGCGACCCAGCTCTTCAAGCCGAGAATCAATAACGATCTGATTCTCGGTGCGGTGGGGGTGTTGCAGTTTGATGTGGTGGCGCAGCGCCTTAAAGATGAGTACAAGGTTGAGTGTCAGTTTGAAGCGGTGGCGGTGCGGACTGCTCGTTGGGTGAAGTGCGATGACGATAAAATGTTTCAGCAGTTTCAGATCAAAGTGGCGGCCAATTTGGCGCAGGATCATTCCGGTGAGTGGGTCTATCTGGCCAACACGCGGATCAATTTACAGATGACCGAAGAGCGTTGGCCCGATGTGCAGTTTTTGGCCACCCGCGAGCAGAACGGTATTTAGAATCAATTTGGAGTTGCAGTTATGAAACGTATTACCATTGTCGGCACCGGTTTCGGTGCTTTGACCGCCGTGCGCACCTTGCGCAAACAAGATCCTGCTGTTGAGATCACCGTGATCGGCAAAAAAGCCGAATTTTTTTACTACCCCAGCTTGATCTGGGTGCCTTCCGGTCGTCGTAGTCGAGAAGATTTGATTGTTAACTTAGACAATTTCTTCAAAAAGATGCGGGTGACGTTCCATGAAGGGGCAGCCAAAGAGGTGAAAAATGGCGGTCGGTTGGTGGTGACGGAGAACGGCGAGGTGGAGAACGATCTGCTAATGATCGCCAGTGGCGGACGTTACATTCGTAAGTTGCCGGGGATTGAAAATGCCATTATTCCTTGTGAGGGAATTGAAGCAGCAGAGCAGTTGCGGGATCGTCTGAAATCAATGCCGAGCGGTACCATCGCCTGTGGTTTTGGCGGTAATCCCAATGAGCCGAGCGCCATGCGTGGCGGGCCGGTGTTTGAGTTTCTGTTTGGCATCCACAGTCAGCTGAAAAAAGAGGGGCGACGGGATAAATTTAAATTGATCTTCTTCTCACCGGCTGCCGAGCCTGGCAAACGCCTTGGCGAAAAAGCGGTGGGTCGGCTGTTGCAAGCGATGGCGGATCGGGACATTGAGACCCATCTGGGACATAAGATGAAGTCGTTCAGTGACCACAATGTGGTCACCGAAGGCGGTGAGTTTGACGCGGATCTGATCGTCTTTATGCCCGGCATGAGCGGCAGTGCGTGGTTGATGCAGAGTGATCTGCCTAAATCCCCTGGCGGTTTGTTGCCTGCCAATGAGTTTTGTCAGGTGGAAGGCCAAGAGCGTGTCTACGCCATTGGCGATTGTGGCAGTTTTCCAGGCCCCGGTTGGATGCCCAAACAGGCGCACATGGCGGATCTGCAAGCCGAGGCGGCGGCGAAAAATGCTCTGGCGGAGTTGAACGGTGAGAGCGCCAGCCACACCTTTAAAGTCGAGCTGGCCTGCATCGTTGATTCCTTGGATGCGGGCATGTTGGTGACGCGCACCCCGAAACGCAATTTGATGCTGCCTTCGATGAAGGTGTTGCACTGGGCGAAGATTCTGTTTGAAAAACTCTATCTGCGTCAGTACCGCTAACGATGGTCAGTGATTCCCATCCTTTTGAGCGCCTCACCCCCGATGCGGTGATGGATGCCATTGAGGCGCAGGGGTTTCTCTGTGATGGCCATGTGATGGCGCTGAACAGTTATGAAAACCGCGTCTATCAAGTGGGCATTGAGGGTGATCTGCCTTTAATCGCTAAGTTTTATCGCCCTGAGCGTTGGAACCGAGCGCAGATTGAGGAGGAGCAGAGTTTCTGCTTTGAGCTACAAGCGGCAGAGCTGCCAGTGATTGCGCCTTTGCGGGGCAAAGATGAACGGGCGCTGTTTGAATACGACGGCTTTTTGATCTCGCTCTATCCGCGTCAGGGTGGCCATGCGCCGGAGCTGGACAACCTCGATAACCTTTACATTATGGGCAAACTGCTGGGGCGGATGCACGCCATCGGTGCTTGCCAGCCGTTTGCGGTGCGTCCGACCATCACCATCCAAAATTTCGGTTACGACAGCGTGCGTTTTATCAGTGAAACGATGATTCCGTCGGGCTTGAAGTTGGCTTATGACTCCTTGTGTGCGGATATTTTCAAGGTGATGGAGCAGCGTTTGGCGGAGGTGGGTGAGGTGGATCATCTGCGGGTGCACGGAGATTGTCATCTGGGCAATATTTTGTGGCGCGATGAGAAGCCCTTTTTGGTGGATTTTGATGATGCGCGCATGGCTCCGGCGATTCAGGATATCTGGATGTTATTGTCAGGAGATCGACAGCGGCAGACGGTGCAGTTGGCGGAAATCGTTGAGGGGTATAACGAGTTTCACCATTTTGAGAGCAGAGAGCTGCCGTTGATCGAGGTGCTGCGTACTCTGCGAATTATGAATTATTCGGCGTGGCTGGCGCGGCGTTGGAGTGATCCGGCTTTCCCCTTTAGTTTCCCGTGGTTCAATACGGAGAAATATTGGGAAGAGCAGATTTTGATTCTGCGGGAGCAATATTCGGCCTTGTCAGAACCGCCGTTGGTGTTGTTTAATGCCTAAATCCATTTAAAAGAGGCTGTTCAAGATGATTAAGGTGACGAAGAAAAAGTTGGATCAAGGGCGTTTGGATGATTTGGTTGCCAATGCTCGCGTCAGTCAGGAGGAGAAGGAGCGAGGCTATCGAGATCGTTCCTTGAAGATGTATCCGTGGGTCTGTGGTCGCTGCACTCGTGAGTTCACGCGGGATAATTTGCGTGAGTTGACCGTGCATCATCGCAATCACGATCACGATTACAACCCTGAAGATGGCAGCAATTGGGAGCTGCTCTGCCACTTTTGCCACGACAATGAACACTCCAAACTGGAAGAGCAGTTGCAGTATGGCAGCAGCAGTAACACCGATGGTGCGAAAGAGGAAGATACTTTTAATCCCTTTGCCAATTTGAAGGATATGATGAAGAAAAAGTGATCCCTTTCGAGGCCATTCGCGCCATCTCTTTTGATCTGGATGACACTCTGTGGGAATGTCAGCCGGTGATCCAACAGGCTGAAAAAAAGTTGTATCGATGGTTGCAGCAGAATGCGCCTCGCATCAGTGATGTTTACAGCAGTGAGCAAATGCGCCAGCGGCGTATTCAGTTGGCTCAGCAGCAGCCCGCTTTGCAACATGATCTGAGTGAGTTGCGTCGCGTTTCGTTGCGCCAGCACGCTGATGAGGCGGGTTATGCTCAGGAGCCGTTGGTGAGCGAGGCCTTTGAGGTTTTTATCGCCGCGCGTAATGAGGTGATGCTGTTTGAGGATGTGTTGCCGGTGCTGGAGCGTTTGCGTCAGCACTACCCGCTGGTGGCGCTGACCAACGGCAATGCGGATATTAAACGCATCGGTATTGATTACCTGTTTCAGTATTCGGTTTCTGCTGAAGAGGTGATGTTGGGCAAACCCGATCCGGAGATGTTTGAGTTGGCGTGTCAGCGTCTGGGCATCCTGCCTGCTGAGTTGTTGCATGTGGGGGATGATCCGCTGCGGGATGTTTGGGGTGCTCAACAGGCAGGGGTGCAAGCGGTTTGGATTAATCGTTTTGGTAATGATTGGCAAGAATCTTGCCGACAGCCTGATACGGTGAAAAACCTGTTGGAGCTGCAAGATAGGCTTATTGTTGAGCCTTCATAAGGGTAAAATGGTTGTTTTACAGAAAGTTATCGGCGTTGTTAGTAAATTTGCTCTAAACGGTACCACACCCCGCATTTTTTCTGGTTTCCAAGTTTAAATTCCCTCAAGTATGTACTACAATAACAACTTAATTCTTACGCTGTAGAGTGTGACGGTGGTTTGGTTTAGCTGGATTGGAGAGAATGCCTACTTTTTAAATTGTTAGGATTATCATTAAGTTGTCGATTTCTTAAGTTTCTAGTAAGAAAAGAATGCTAAGTATTTAGTGGCTGTATGCACGGAGAGTAGTTGCATTCTTTTTGAAGGAGGCTTGTTTTTAGATTTCGAAGGGTATAGGGAGCCCAACTTGATGAGCTTAATTATGGAAAGTAGGGATATACGGTTTTTTTTAGGAGGAAGTACGGATGAATGAGCACTCGATATTGCGTTCTGCGATAAGCAGGGCGGTAACTGGTTTAAATTCTTTTGGTAAAGCAGGTCTGTTTGTATCGGCTTCGGCGTTTATGGTTCAACCTGTGGCGGCGGCTGTGACCGCGATTGCGGGTGATGGTGTTGCTGTTCGGGCAGCTAATGGTGCTGTAGCGCTGGGTTCTTCGGTTAATGCACCAATTGATGTGGCGGTGGATTCTTTGGGGAATGTCTATTTTATTGAGACGCTTGCTTCAGGGGGGGCTGATACTACGCCTACTGAAACTGAGTTGCGTAAAATAGATGCCGTCACAGGCTTGTTGTCGACGATTCCTCTGGTTGCTAATTCGGTTCCTATTGGGATTACGTTGGATTCTGCTGGTAATGTGTATGTGCTGGATGCTGGATATGAGCCTCCTCCCATGTTTAGTTCTATCCCACTTGATTCGTATCATGGCATTTACAAATATTCTCCTACTGGGGCTGTTTTAGCGAATTATCGCTGGTCATTAGGCGTAGGCGGATGTTCTTTGGTGTTTGATGCCGCTAGTGCCAATGATATGGCCTTGGATGCTGGAGAGAACCTTTATTACTCGAACCAGAGGGATGGTTGTGTTGGCAAGATTGATACTCTAGGCAATGTCACTTCAGCGGCTTTGGGCTTGTCTAGACCTACGGGTATTTCGGTAGATGCTGCGGGTAATTTGTACGTTGTCACTCCATTTACCGTTGATATTGGTACAGTTCAAAAGGTTGATGCGACTGGTAGTAGTTTGGTTAATCTAGGAATTTTTACTTCTTATAAAACCGATTTAGAGTTAATCAATGGCAGCCTCTATTACAGCCTGGGTGGTGATGTAATGATGGCGGATCCCGCTGTGGGATTTGCGTCGGCAACGGTTGTTGATTCAGTGGCGGCTTTAGGGTCTGCTTCTGGTTTTGATGTTGCAGCAGATGGCACGGTTCATATTGCTGATGCGGCTCAAAACTACCTCTATGGTTCAGTGGATCTTACTGCACCAACAGGCAGCGTCGTTATTAATTCCCCAGCGTTGACCAATACTGCTACGGTGAATGCAAGCGTGAGCTGTAATGATGGTTTGTCGGGCAGTGGTTGTGCCTCAGCAACCTGTAACGGTGTTCCTGTGGTTTGGAGCAACGCACAAAATACGGCAGGAACTTGTCCTGTTACTTTGGTGCAAGGCGTTCAGACACTTTCTGTTGTTTTGACCGATGTTGCTGGTAACAGCTCTGCTTCTATCTTGTCGGCTCCAATTACTTTGGATACGGTTGCTCCGGCTGCACCGATGATTATTCCTCCTGCTGGAAATTTTGCCACGGGTTCGACTGTGGCAGTTATGGGTACGGCTGAGGCGGATAGTGTTGTGAATCTGGTTGTGGGGATTGGCACTATGATTACAGCTACTTCAACACCGGCTGGTGCTTGGAGTGTAAACCTTGGTGTGTTGGTGGATGGTTCTCATCCTATTTCGGTGACAGCGACGGATGTCGCCGGTAACTCTGGGATAGCTGCTACGACAACATTGATTGTTGGTCCGACTGCGCAACAGATCGCAGCAGCGGCTCAGGCGGTGATTGATGCAGCAGCAGC
>CAZTQX010000118.1:0-6866 GCA_964615985.1 uncultured Gammaproteobacteria bacterium
ATATTACCCTAATAAAAATTTAACGCAAGCCTTTTTTATACGTTTTTTTTACAAGGATTAATATTCTTACAAAGCCTCCAAACGCCGCCATTTTTTCGGCAACAAACGCAGCTCTACCAAAGAGGTTATCAGGGCATCCAAAATCGTCGCATCATCGTATAACATTCTGTAATACTGATACTTCATGCTCAAAGCGCTGCCCAGCACAATGGCAGCAAATGCCACAAAAGAACCCAAGGCCAAAGTGGAAGCCCCTGTGACTGCTTGACCAATGGTACAACCCATTGCCAGCACCCCACCAACGCCCATCAACAGACCACCAAGCAGATGCATCATGAAATCCTTCCAGTCCACAAACCACTCAAAACGCAACGAACCGGAAAACAATGAATAGATAAACGAACCAGAGATCACCCCCAAAGCCGCCACCAGACCAAAGGTCGCATAGTTGTTATCGAACCCCTGCTCAAGGTATTGATACGCGTGTGCCGTTGGAGCCACAAAGGTAAACGACTGAGCACCCAAGGCGTACGGACGTACATCCATAAACTCAGCCTCTTCCAATAGCTGCTGCCCCAACACACCAGCGGTCACCCACCACGCCAAAGCCACCAGCAAACCAACCACCAGCCCCGCCACAATCAACTCTTTATTGGCACGAAAATCAGCAGACTTGAAGATGCAGCACAGCAGCACAAGGCCAACCACAGCCGCCACCAGCAGATGCAATTGCGATCCCTCTTGCACACCCACAACACCTTCAACAATGGAACCCAGCGACTGATCATTGATGCCGTAATCATTAAAGTTAATCGCCAATGGAGTCATCCAGCTCAAAAACAGATCATAATCAATGCTGGTGAACATCATCACTGAAGCCCCGACACTGATCGCCAACAGCACCACAACGGACTTGCCATTGCCTGCCCCGAGACGCAGTAAGGTCTTATTGCCGCAACCACTGCCCAAGGTCATGCCAACACCAAAAATCAAACCGCCGACGAGGTAACGCAGCCAGACAAAATTACTGACCCGATAAGGAGGATTTGAAGTCTCATTGCTAGTGGTTAAGGACATATCCACCAGCTCCATCCACTCCATCATCATGACTGCCACAATGGCCGTGGCAATGGCCAGTAACCAAGAACGCAACGACCCTTATCACCCATATTGACCCAATCTGAAACGGCTCCCATGGTGCAAAAACTGGTTTTATTCGCCACCACGCCCAGAACAAGCGCCAAAACAAAAGCCCAAATCAATACCTGGCTGAATAGATCAAACTCCATCACTCCCCCTCAAATAACACGGACTCACTTAAAGTCCATTGATTATTAGCAATCATGAAAAAAAGACCACTATAACGATTAATCAGAAAACAGTCAGCTTAAAAACAACTTAAGTCAAACTCAGCAATACTGAGTAAGATCATCAATCCCTGCTTGTTCAAAACCTTCACGGCGCAACCGACACGACTCACAACAGCCACACGCTCGCCCCAACTCATCTGCCATATAACACGAGACCGTCTGCCGGTAATCCACTCCCAATGAAACACCCAATTCAATAATGGCCGCCTTGCTCAGATCAATCAGAGGGGCATGAATCTTAAAACCCTGTCCCTCAACCCCTTGTTTGGTGGCCAAATTGGCCATCGTCTCGAAGGCGGCCAAATACTCGGGACGACAATCGGGATAACCAGAGTAGTCCACCGCATTCACCCCCAGAAAAATATCTCCCACCCCTAACACTTCGGCCCAACCCAACGCATAGGAGAGAAAAATGGTATTTCGGGCTGGCACATAAGTGATGGGAATACCCTCCTGAGGCTCTGTGGGCACCGACAGGCTCTTATCCGTCAGCGCCGAACCTCCAAACGCCCCCAGAGCAATCTCAATCACACGATGCTCTTTAACCCCCATAAAATCTGCCACACGTTTCGCTGCATCCAACTCCGAGCAATGACGCTGACCATAAAAAAAACTCAAGGCATAACAGTCAAAACCGGCATCTAAGGCATAAGCCAAGGTGGTTGCCGAATCCAAACCACCGGACAACATCACCACCGCTTGTTTTTTTACAGACCCCATAAAACTTTGTTTCCTTATAAAAATAACCCAACCCAAACACAAACCCATTAGCAAACCAGACAAATCACGAACAACAGAGTTAACAAAAATAGGAAATAGTTAAGATGATTGTTCACAGAATGTCGTTTTCGTGGGCAATTTAGCAAAAAACAGGGTCGAATTCGCTAATAATAACCCTTATTTGGATAATCCAGTCAGTCTGGCATCACTTTAGGACACCGCTCTAATGAGCCAAACACCCATCCGTAAAACCACTCATCAGATAGAAAGGCGCGCATTAGTGGTTGATGATGCCAAATCGGCACGTTTGGCACTGCGCAAACAGTTGGAAAAACAGGGACTGCAAGTCGATACCGCCGAATCTGCCGAAGCCGCCCTCAGTTACCTCTGCCACACGCGCCCCGACGTCATCTTTATGGATCACATGATGCCAGGCATGGACGGCTTTCAAGCCATTAAAGCAATAAAAAACGACCCCACCACCGCCAAAATCCCTATTATGATGTACACCTCCAAAGAAGGTGAGGTCTACCTAAGCCAAGCACGCGCCCTCGGTGCCATTGGTGTGCTACCCAAACAAATTTACCATGCCGAACTGGGCAAAACCCTCAACCGATTGGGGTTGCTGGACAATGCTAATGCCCCACCATCAACACAAAAACAACCGTCCTCTCAATCTCCGCACAAAATTCCAATTCCAAAACCCAGCGCAACCCCCTTTGAAAAACGTCATGCCGAAATGAAACGCAGCTCTTCCAGAGCGGCTCCGACAACGACAAAAAGTGGCAACGACAGCGCCGAAGCACAAAGGCAACGCCAACTGCGAGCTTGGTTTGCGCGCCTGATGGTAGAAGAGCGCCAAAAAATCCGCCAGGAAATCAAAGAGAGCAGCAGCGTCATCGCCCGTAAGGTAGTCGATGACTTGGTACAAGCGCCCATGTTAAAAACCGGCTCTCACAATGCATCGACTCACAACAAGAGCAGTAAAAACCTTTTCAAAAATATTCTGTTAATTCTCCTTTTGGTCGCCCCAGCACTTTGGTTCTATCAGCTGGCTCAACAAAATAAGGCAGAAAAAACCCGCACAGAGATCATGCTCAATAACGTGTTACAACAAATCCCTGCCACGACCACAGAGGCCAGTAACGCCAATGAGAGCCTGCTACTCAACAGAGAGATTGAAGAGCTCAAAACCCTAAACGAACGCTGGTTACAAAGCTTTGAATGGTCTCTCAATCAAAAAGGCACTTACCAATACTCCGGACTAGCGCTGAACGACGCACGTTTGCAACAGCTCAAAAGTCTGCTCTCACGCTTAGCAATCCTACGTTTTCAAGGCGTTATTGTACTAAAAGTGCATAGCGGTGAATTTTGTCTGAGCAAAAATAAGCAGGCGACGCTCAAGCTTGCCCCAGAAAAGATGAAAATAGAGCAGTGTAGCTTTCAAAATTTCAGTCACTCAGAATCAATCAAAGTCAGTCAGCAACAGAGTCCAGCTTTCAAAAAGTTTGTCAAAACGTCACCGCTACTTCAAGGCAGTCTGGTAAAATTGGAGATTCAGCCCATCGGCAACAACAAACCAAAACAAGCTTATCCCGCTCTGTCTAGCCTGAAAACAGCCGGTCAGTGGAATAAAATTGCCGCTCTCAACCAGCGAGTCGAGTTCAAACTCATCAGCACCACACCATGAATGCCAAACTGATCCTGTTTTCAAGCCACATCGAGTGGCAAGCCCCCAACAATTCTCTAGCAGAAATTCTGCTAGAACAACAACTCATGGCAAAACCTCTGGCCGATAAAACCAATCACCACCGCTCAGGCGAGCAGTTTATGGAACAACTGACCTTTGTCGGCTGTTCACCCTTTATTGCTCTGCAACCAGAAGAGGCCGAAGCCGATCAGCCCTACTGTGCCATTCACCTACCCCAACCGAAAAATTACTACAGCGCGGTGGACAGCATGAACACGCCGCCTCGTTGCCCACACTGTCGTAAAGCGCACCCAAGCTGGCAGCAGGCAATGCAGCAGTGGCAACAGGATCAAACTCAATTCTGGTCATGTCATGTCTGTGAAAAAACATCAGCTCCGTGGCAGTGGAACTGGCGAAAGCAGGCCGCTTTCGGTAGAAGTGTGATCGAAATTTTGAACATTCATCCTCACGAAGCCATCCCTGGCCAATCACTGATGGATGCACTGCAAACGCTCAGCCAAACACCTTGGCAATACGCGTATGTGAGAGAACCTTAAAACAGCCGCTCAGGAATGGTGACAATGTCCCCTGGAGCCAAAGCAATGTTGCTCTCCATTTCACCTTTTTTCAGAATATCATCCAAATGAATTTCGCTGACATGACTCACTCCATCAATTTTACGATACAGTTTGGTTTTGTTGGGAGAGGCAAACTCATTCACCCCGCCTGATGCCAACACGGCATCCAAAACCGTCATACCACCACGATAAGGCATGGAAGAGGGACTGGTTACCGCACCGGTGATTCTCACTCGACGCAGATACTCGTGACTGCGCAGCTGAGTCATAATCACCGTTGTTTCAGGGTTTCTAACGTACTTCCTTAAATAACTGGTGATGATTTTCGAAACCTCTTTCGGGGTTCGCCCACCTACCAAAATATCCCCCACCAGCGGCATTGAAATTTTGCCATCGGGGCGAACCGGCACCGTCACATTCAAGTCAGGATTGCCTCTGACGGTAACCTGAACCCTATCATCCACCCCAATACGGTACATTTTCCGTTTGCTGCTGGCGGCTTTTGCCAACAACTGCGCCGTGCTGCTGTCAACGGTCAAGGAACCATTAACACCCACTTGAGCCAACATGGCATCCTGCTTGACACTCTCACTTCCCGCTTTGGCCTCGGCGGTCAGCCCGCTCAAGGCTTTTGCATCCAACAACGCAGCTCCGTTGCCAGAGCTGGTTGTGGAACAAGCGGTCATCAACGGCAGAGCCGCAATCAAAAAAACAAGTAATGGAAGCTGAAATAAATTCACTGAAAACCCCTTAATTTCTAACGCAAAAAAACAGTCCAAACCAAAATCCAACCAACCCTGTCACTGATCCTCCCTGAACATACGTTGCAGCCGAAAACCGAATACAACATATTTTCTATCAAATTGCCATGTTTATGCCTTTTTCTGCCCCACGATCTGCTGATAAAGCTCACAATAATGAATGGCACCCTGCTGCCAACTGAAATCCTGCTGCATACCATTGACCATTAACGTACGCCACACCTTAGCTTGCTCTCGATACAGTTCACATGCTCGACCAACACTGTAAAGCATGTCACCCGCATTGGCGGAGCTGAAGTGAAAACCACTCGCCGTACCCGCCGCCACACTTTCCGCTGAGGCATCCACCACCGTGTTCACCAAACCACCCACCGCTCGCACAATGGGTACCGCACCGTAACGCAAACTGTAAATCTGGTTCAGGCCGCATGGCTCAAAGCGAGAGGGCATCAAAAACATATCGGCACCCGCTTTGATGCGATGCACTCGATCTTCACTGAAGCCCACATAGGTTGCCACGCGGCCAGGGTAGCGATCCCCCACCGCCCGCAACGCCTCCTCAAGATCGCGCCGCCCACTGCCCAACAGCAACACCTGCATCCCCAAATGTTCCACCATCGACGGCAAGCCCGACAAAATCAGATCCACCCCCTTCTGATCCGCCAAACGCCCTACGTAGACAATCAGCGGCGTATCCGCCTCTTCGGAAAGGTGATATTCCCGTTGCAAGGCACGTTTATTGTCAGCCTTGATCTCCAACGAATGAACCCCGTAGTTAAACGGAATTAACTCATCGTATTCAGGATCCCAAACGTCGTACTCCACCCCGTTCAAAATACCCGACAAACACTCTGATCGGCTCTGCAACAAACCCTCCAGACCGTAACCGTATTCTGGAGTTAAAATCTCCTTGGCGTATTGCGGACTGACCGTATTGAGGTGATCGGCATAAACCAAGCCGCCTTTCATAAACGAGAAATGGCCGTAAAACTCCATGCCTTCCATGCCCCACAAATCACGCGGCAACTGTAAGGCCTGAAACTCATGCCAAGAAAACAGCCCCTGATAAGCCAAATTATGGATGGTAAAGAGCGTTTTCGGAGCCGAGGCCTCACGCTTGAGCAAGGCCGGAATCAAACCCGTCTGCCAATCGTTGCAATGCACCAGCTGAGGCTGCCAATCAAGACCCGCACGATTTTGCGCCAATTCCACCACCGCACGAGCAAAAAGAGTAAAACGAGCGGCGTTATCCTCCCAATCGTTGCCTTCGCTGTCGGCATAAGGGCCGCCCTCACGATCAAAATATTGTGGGCAACTGACCAGATAGACCGACACCTGTGTACCGGGCAAAATGGCCTGCAAAATCTCCACCGGCTGTGCCGCGCCCAACAAAAACAGCTCCGCCACCACTTCGAGTGGCTCTAAATCCCGCAACGCCGCCCGATAAGCGGGCATCACAAGTCGAATGTCTTCGCCTTGTGCCAACAACGCCGGAGGCAAATGACCCGCCACATCAGCCAGCCCTCCGGTTTTAATCAACGGCTGAACTTCACTGGCAGCAAACAAAATACGCATCTTTACACTTTTCCCCAACGGCTTTGAACGGAGGCTAAACGGCTTTGACAGCAACAAAAAGGAGTCCCTCTAGGCACGCAAATTGTACGTCATCCACAAATAAAAAACCGCCCCCTTTCTAGGGCAATCGGGCTTAAAAGAGGTTGAATAAACAGCCGTCATAAGGTAGACC
>CAZTQX010000119.1:0-6831 GCA_964615985.1 uncultured Gammaproteobacteria bacterium
CTCTGCTGTTGGCGGTGGGCGTGGGAGCTTCGATTCATATTTTGACCATCTTTTATCGTTATTACGATCAAGGCGATAACAGCAAAGCGGATGCGATTGCTCATACCTTAGAGCATTCGGGACTGGCGGTGGTGATGACCTCGTTGACCACGGCGGCGGGTTTGGCTTCGTTCTCTTTCTCCACTGTTGCACCGGTGGCAAATTTGGGTATTTTTGCCAGTCTGGGCGTGTTGTTAATTTTGATCTACAGCGTTATTTTACTGCCGGTTTTAATCAGTCTGTTTCCGCTTAAATCCAAACGACAGGCAGAACATGAACATCACGATCTGATTCAGAAATTTCTCTCTTGGGTGGGAGCGTTTTCGGTGCGGCACAGTGGCAAAGTGATTTTGGTCAGTGTGGGTTTTATGCTGCTGACGCTGGTCTCTGCTTCGCAACTGCGTTACTCCCATAATCCGTTGAATTGGTTTCAAGAGGATCATCCCGTGCGCGTGGCCACCGAAGTGATCGACCGTGAAATGCAGGGGTCGATTACGGTGGAGATGATCATTGATACTCAAAAAGAGAATGGCCTTTATGACCTGTCGGTGTTGAAGGGGCTGGAGAGTCTGGGTGAATATGCAGAAACCATAAAAACCGATGATTATTTTGTGGGTAAAGTGGTTTCATTGGTGGATGTCATTAAGGAGATCCATCGAGCATTAAATGAAAATCGCCCTGAATTTTATCAGTTGCCTGAGGATGCGGATCTCATTGCGCAGGAGATTTTGTTGTTTGAAAACAGTGGCAGTGATGATCTGGAGACCTTGGTGGATTCCGGTTTTAGTCAGGCAAGGGTGACGATTAAAGTGCCGTGGGTTGAGGCCATCTCCTATTTGGGGTTGTTGCAAGATTTGGAAGATAAGTCGGCTGAATTGTTTGCTGGTAAAGCGCAGGTGACCATTACGGGGATGATTCCATTATTGGCCGAAACCATTACCGCTGCGATTTTTAGCTCAGGAGTCAGTTATCTGCTGGCATTTGTGGCGATTACTTTGATGATGATGCTGATGTTGGGCCGCTTTAAATTGGGCTTGATCAGTATGATTCCCAACTTGTTTCCGATCTTTACCGTGATGGCGGTGATGGTGGTATTTAATATTCCGCTGGATCTCTTCACCATGTTGATCGGCTCCATTGTGATTGGCATGGCAGTGGATGATACCGTCCATTTTATGCACAATTTTAAACGCTATTACGATCAGTCGGGAGACGCTGGAGAGGCGGTGCGCTTGACCTTGGTTAGCACCGGTCGGGCGATGTTGGTGACCAGTATTGTGCTCAGTGTGGGCTTTTTTGTTTATGTGTTTGCCAGCATGAATAACCTGATCAGTTTTGGTTTGCTTACCAGTATTGCCATTATTATGGCGCTGTTGGCGGATTTCTTCCTTGCACCGGCTTTAATGGCTTGGCTCTATCGGAAAAAATAGGAGAATATTATGCAGCCCACTCTGCATCAAATTGGCTCGGCGGAACAAGCGCCACCGGATTTTGCTCTGTTTCAATTAGGTTTTCGCCCTTTTTTTCTGGGCGCTGGCTTGGTAGCGTTTTCGGCGATTGCGCTGTGGCTCTATCTCTATTTCTCCGGCATGAATATCAGCAGTCACTACAGCAATGTGCAGTGGCACAGCCATGAGATGGTGTTTGGTTTTGCCACTGCCATTATGGCGGGGTTTTTACTGACGGCGGTTAAAAACTGGACGGGCATTGTCACCGCCAGTGGCCGCAGTTTGGCCTTGTTGGTGGCGCTCTGGTTGGCGGGGCGTTTGTTGGTTTATCTGCCGTTACCTGAGTTGATTTTGGTGGTGGTGGATCTGCTGTTTTTACCAGTGTTGGCATTTTTGTTATGGAGGCCGTTATGGGCGGCAAAGCAGAAACGTAACTTTTTTATGCCCGTGATGTTGTTGGTAATGGGAGGCTTAAATGCCTTGTTTCACTTGAATATCTTGGGGCTGTTTTCGGCACTCTCAGCGTTTGAAATTATTAATGCTGCCTTGTGGTTGATTGTCTTATTGATGGTGGTGATGTCGGGACGGGTGATGCCTTTTTTTATGGAGAAAGGTTTGCGTGTGCAGTGTAAAAAATGGCGCTGGCTGGAGGTGTCTGCCATTGCGGGAGTGATTGTGTTGGCGCTGCTGGAGTTGCAGGGGGCTGCGCCAATTTGGTTGGCTGCGGTCTCTTTGCTGGTGGTGTTGCTGCATCTGCTGCGTTTGTCTGGTTGGTGGCATAACGCCGCCTTTTCGGTGCCGTTGTTGTGGGTGTTGCAAGTGGGGTATCTCTGGCTGATCGTAGGGTTCTTTTTTAAGGCGTTGGTGGCGTTGAATCTGTTGATGCCGCTGTTCGCCGTTCATGCGCTGGCGATGGGAGGTTTGGGGGTGATTGCCCTTGGCATGATGGCGCGAGTGGCATTGGGTCATACTGGACGTGCTTTGGAGACTCATTTTTTAATAAAATGGGCTTTTATTGCGGTGAATCTGGCGGTTGTGATGCGGGTGGTGATGGCTCCGTTGCTGTTGGAGTATTATGCCATTTGGATTGCGCTGTCTGGTTTTTTCTGGGTGTTGGGTTTCAGCCTTTTTGTGTGGGTCTATCTGCCTATTTTAAGCCGTCCTAGAGTGGATGGTAAATTAGGGTAATGCTATTTTTTGGAGTTTAAGAAGATGAAAGAAATATTTTTTGGGTTATTGGTCTTGTTCTGTTTCGGCAGCAGTGTGGTTTTGGCTGAGTCATTTCGGACGGCCACTTTAGAGGATCAGTGGGGTGAAAAACAGATTTTAGATGATCGTGATAACTGGTTTATTTTGGCTGCTGATAAAACCAGAGGTGAATGGGTTAAGGAAAGTTTGCTGGAGTTGCAGTTGGTTGACTTGGAGAAACATAAATTAGTTTATGTGACGGATGTATCTGCGATTCCCAGTTTTATGTTGCGGTTTGTTGGTTTGCCAATATTGAAAAAATTACCGTTTAAGGTGTTGCTGGATCGTGAGGGGGATGTTACTGAAACATGGCCGCGTAAAGAGGCGCATGTTTCCATTTTTTTGAGCCAAAAAGGCGAGATAAAAGAGAGCCATTTTTTTGCGGATAAAGCGGCAGTGCAGGCCTTTTTGCAGGGCCTGATTGCTGCTCGATGAGCTGTTTAGCTTTCCATCGTGCTAGGGCGGTTTTTGTGCAGTTCAGTCATCAGCGCGGGAGCGAGGAAGAAGTCTGACAGCAGTGCCATTAAGATGGTGAAACCGGTCAGCAGACCGAAGTTAAACAGGTTGCTAAGGTCGGAAAGCATGTAGAGGAAGAAGCCACTGGAAAGCACCAGCGTGGTCACCAGCATCGCACGACCTGCTCCAAGCAGTGTTTCATTGACGGCCTGTTGCACATCGCCGGTTTTCTGGTAATAGCGACGGTAATTGTGCATAAAGTGAATCGTGTCATCCACCGCCATACCGATGGCGATGGAGCCGATCAACATGGTGAAGAGATCCAGTGGCATATCCAACCAGCCCATAATGCCGATGGTGAGAATAATGGGAGCCAAGTTGGGAATCATGCTGATCAGCCCCATTTTAATGTCACCGATGAGCAAAATCATCATCAAGGTAATGATCACCACCGCAATCATATAACTTTCGGCCATGCTGATGATGGTGGCGTGCATGGTTCTGCCCAGCAGGGCGGCGATGCCGGTGACGGTGATTTCAACGTCATTTCCTAATGCGCTGTGAAAACGTTTTTTCAGATCTTCCAAAAAATCCGCGTAGAGGATGCTGTCCACCCACGGCATTTTGGCGGTGACGCGGGTTTTGCTAAACTGGCTATCAACAAAATCTTCCAGATCGTCGGAGCCGCTGTTTTCAAACAAGAGAAACTCTTGCGCGATCAGGTCATGATCAGCAGGGGTGGTGTAAAAGCTGGATTGATTTTCGTTCAGGGCTTGATTGATCTCCTTGAGAATGTCCGCCAGAGAGAGGCTTTTGCCGATGAACAGCTCACCTTGGTCGATGGCTTCCAGCTCTGTGCCGAGGCCGTCCAGTGCGGCCATTAATTTTGGATCGTAGAGGCCGTTCTCTTTTTGGGTGTCGATGATGATCTCCACCGAGCTGGCTCCGCGCATATTTTCATTCAGGAAGGTGGTGGCTTGGCGAATGGGGTCACTCTCTGGAAACCACTCGTAAGGTTTGTGGGAGAAGCGTACTTGTGAGGCACCGACCAAACCGATCACCAACAGCAGGGTGCTGATGGTCAACACGACTCGGGAGCGTTGCACGGAGAAGTGAGCAATACCGCTGAGCAGTTTGTCCATTCGTTGGTGGTTTGTCTGTGCTGAGCTGCTTTTTTTGGCTTTGATGGGAAAAATGGAAAGCAATGCTGGCAGCAGTACTAAGGTGAAAAAGAGCGAGATCATAATCCCCAAAGAGGCGATGATCCCCAGATCGCTGATGGGAGCCACTTCGGCACCGGCGAAGGAGGCGAGACCGGCGGCGGTGGTCAGCGAGGTCATGGCAATGGGCAGGCCGGAGTGACCTAAGGTATGGGCAATGGCCTCTTCTTTATGGGCGTTGCTCTCCAATTTATCAGCATTGGGGTTGTCGTTGTGGCTGGTTTGCAGATGGCGAAAAAAGATCGCCAAAATATGAACCGAAGCGCCGATCCCAACCGCCAACAGAAAGGAGGGCATGATCTGGGTGGGCAGTTTAAAGGGGATTTCAAGTATGGCCATGAGGCCAAGGGTGGAGACCAGTGACAGAATGACGGTCAGCAACGGCAGCAAAACACCGGAGATGCGCCGGAACAGCAGCAGTAGAATCAGGGCGATGGTCATCAGCGCCAAGCCCATGAATTTTTTCATATTGGATTGCATGGCGCGTTTCAAATTGTTGGTTACCACCGGTGAACCGCCCATGTAGATGTGAAAATCGTCCGCCGTGTATTTTTCAACGATGTCATGGACTTTGTTTACCAGCTCGCTGTTTTCGGAATCGGTTAAAAAGGCTCGTTCTGCGGTTTCTGTTGCGGTGTTGCTCTCCAGATCATCAAACCCAGAGAGTGCGTCCTCCATGTTTTGACCTTCACTGGAGTAGGCGTTGGCTTTAATAACCAGGGTGGTGATGGTGCCATCTTCGGAGAGCAGCAGGTTTTTGTAGTTGTGATTGCTCATTGCCCGCTGTTTGATCTCTTGTAGAGCGGCTGCATCGGTAGGCCAATTCTCCAGCAGATCTTCAACGATCAGTGCGCCTTCTGCTCCGCGTGTGTTGCGGGCGTTGATCAGGCTGGTGATGTCGTCCAAATGCGGTAGGGTGTCTTTTAGCTCGTTATGCAGTTTTTTTAATTTTTGTAGAAAGGCTTGCTGAAAAATAGCGTCGCTTTGGATGGCGATAAAGATCATTTCATCGCGGCCAAACTGATCCCGAAAGTCGTTGTAGTCCAGCAACACGGGGTCACTTTCGTGCAGGAAACCTTCGGTGGAGGTGTCCATCGTCAGCTTGGGGAGTTGTGAGGCCAAGCCGACAACCAGTGCCAGCATCAGCAGTAGGGTTTTCCAGTGGTGACGATAGATGGTGCGCCCCATAGATTCGAAGCCATGTTCGATGCGTTGGCGAAAAGAGGTGATCATTGTGTGTGTCCTGTTGGGTGTTGGAGGTGGGTTAAAGAGGCAACAATCTGATCGAAGACCTCTTCTGCCGCGTGTTGTTGGGAGATAAAATGTTCGGGGTGACGCTCTTCGGGGTATTGCTCTGCGCTGCGTTGTCGTAGCGGTTGGTTGGTGGCGTAGATGCTGAGGCTGCCAACGATCATCATATGAGTGATAAAGGGATTGGTGTGGCGAAACAGCCCTGTTTCGACTCCGCGTTGTAAAATCATGCGCAGCGCACCGACGATGCGCCCCATGTGGCGCAGTGCCACATCGGGAACAGTTTGGCCGCCTGCGGCCAATTCGCGCAGCAAGATGGGGGCAAATTGTTCGGTGGTGCTGGCTAAGATCTGAATATGGCGTTGCAGCAGTTGAATCGGGCTGTGGGTGTTTTCTAGATTGGCTTCAATCTCGTCGGCGGCATCATGCAAAATAAAATCTAAAACCATTGCATAGAGTGCGGCCTTGTCCCCCACTCGGTAGTAGAGCGTGGCCTTGTTGACCCCAGAGGCTTGTGCAATTTGATCCACTCGTGCTCCCTCAAAGCCTTTCTCTTTAAAGGCTTGAATGGCGGCTTGAATAATGGCTTGTTGGCGTTGATCTGTTTTTAATGCTGTCATTTAACTAACCAGTTGGTTAAGGTGGCCGTCCAGTATCCAAAAGTTAAGCTCTGCTGTCAAGAGGCGGAGGGGTTTTCTGGCGGTTGATGAGTTTTTTTATCCATTATAGAGGGTGTTGTTATGTGTCGAGTGGCTTGGATTTTGGCAGTGCTGTTTGCTTTGGTGATGGGTGGTATGGCGTATAAATTTATTTTTTCTGGCAGTGTGGTTGAGGCCAGTGATGGTCGGCAATCCATTCAGCTAAGTGAGGGTGAGCGGGATTTGGTGCTTTCCGAGATGCGGACATTTTTGAGCAGTGTGCAGCAGATCACCGAGGGTTTGGCGGCAAAAAATATGCAGCAAGTTGCTAAAGCGGCTCTTGAAGTAGGGCGTGCAGCGCAGCAGGCGGTACCTGGTTCACTGATGGGTAAGTTGCCATTGGGCTTTAAAAAATTGGGTTTTGATACTCACGCAAAATTTGATCAGTTGGCGATGGATGCGGAGCAGTTGGGTGATCCTGAGCAGACTTTGGAGCAGTTGAGTGTCTTGACTCAAAATTGTGTTGCTTGT
>CAZTQX010000120.1:0-4993 GCA_964615985.1 uncultured Gammaproteobacteria bacterium
CTCTAATGGAGTAGATGTTAATTATTTAGGGACGCAATTTTGCCTCTATGAGTGGTACGCTTCTCAGGTTGTTGGCGATGTGAATGGGGATGGCGTGGCTGATCTTGTTGGTTTTGGTAATGAGGCGGTTATAGCACTTCCTGGTTTATCTGTAACCCAGTCTTTGCCTGTTATATCTGCACCTGCACCTGCACCTGCACCTGCACCTATGCCTGGGGTATCAACTGGTCTTTTAGACATTACAGCCTCCCCATAATTTTTGGCTGTTTCTCTTTAAAAAAACCCCTTCCATATTTTTATGGCAAGGGGTTTTTTTATGGCCGCTGATTTTAAGGCCGTGAGAGGTTCTCCACCTCTCCACTTAAATCCTCGCTCAAACGAGCCAACAACCGGCTCTGCGCACTGACCAACGTTTCATAATTCCTATCAGCCAAAGGCTCACGATAACGAGCGTGTTTAAAATGCAGCGCTTTTTGCCGTTTGCCATCTAAAATCTGCCAATGCACATTCATAATGGCCTCTTGACCCAAAGTGCCAATAAAATCGGTGATGTTCACCAAAATAAAATAATCAATTTTAGGTGCTTGCAGACGTTGTGCGTAGGGCAAAATTTCGCCATTAATTCGTTGTGCCAGATCTTGAATCAAGACCCGTTCCACGCCGTTAATCATCGGTTCTGCCCAACGATGCATTTTGGAGAGCGACACCGTGCTGCCTCGTTCACGGGTTAAAATTTCAGACTGTTTAACGTAGTTGGGAAGCTCCAGCGGCTTGAGTACCAGCAGCAGAGGAGCGCTCTGCGCACCGCTTTTTGACTCCGGTTTGATCGCTGAAAGTAGATAATGCCGATCCATTTTAAGGGCAACACAACCACTGAGTAGGATTAAAATCAAGGTGATAAGAGCGATGCGGGTGGGGATGGCAGTCAACATAAACACTCCTTAACGACCAAAAATCAGCGAGTTGGGTTTCTGTTCCAAACCATCAACAAAATCCTGCACCGCTCGTGAAGCCTCTTGCAGCTCCACCAAGGTGTTGCTCATCTCCAGATAGAGATTCGACTCCGGTGACAGTGCTTTCATGCTGGTCTCGGTGCTGTGCAAGGTCTTGTTGAGCTGCTGCACCGTGGCGCGCAGATCGGCGGGCAGATGACGCACCTCAGAATTGGTCAGCAGCGCGTTGACGTTTGTAAACGTACGGTTGGCGCTGCCGGTCAATCTGGGCAACTGCATCTCTCTTAAGGTGACATCCAAGGTGCGCAGGGTTTCGGTGCTGGTGGTGAGCAGCGGTTCCAGTGGCAGATCGTTGAATTTTTTCAGCAGTTGATCCAGTTGCTGCTGCAAACCGTCCAACATGCCTGGTTCGTCTTCCTCTTGATCCGGTTCTGCAGCGGCCGCTTGACGATCTGTGAAGAGAGGAAACTGTGCGCCGTTGACGATCTTTTGCGGCTCTTCGCTGCTTCCCAACTGAGCAAAGGCGATACCGCCGTAGACCAGCGTCTCAAGGGATTCCATCTGCACCTTAACGCCACTGCTGTCCAGTGTCACTTCAACGCCGCTGACGTTCCAAAAACGACTGTTGGCACTGATCAGTTTGTGATGAGGTGATTCAATAAAGAGATCAAACTCCACCTGACTGTAATCGTCGCTAAAACGCCGCGCTTCAATCTGACCGACGCGCACCTGTCGATAATAAACCGGTGAGCCAACCTGCACCGATCCGGCTTGTTCGGCACTCAAGGTTAGGCGCAGACCGGCGGCGTTGTTGCGCCGCAGAGGCGGCTCTTCAAGGCCGTGGAAAAACTCTCGATGGTCGCCTTCGCGCACCGGATCGACTTGGATGTAAGCGCCGGAGACGATGGTGGCCAGCCCAGAGATGCCTCCCGCTCCCACTCGTGGCCGCTCGACCCAAAAGCGGCTGCCCTCGGTGAGGTACTCATCGAAACCCGCCACCATCCGTGCCACCACCCGCACCCGCTCCAGACCGGCATCGAGATAGACCTTTTCCACCTTGCCCACAGAAACTTCGCGGTAGCGGATCTCAGTTTTGCCTGCTTTGAGACCTTGGGCGCTCTCAAAGGTGAGGGTGATGCGCGGCCCCAGTTGGGTGAAGTGTTGATAGGCCAACCACAATCCCAGTAAAGCGGCCACAATCGGCACCAGCCAGACCAAGGAGATGCGCCGTGAGGCGCTGTTGGCATCAATGATCGGTTCTGCAATTTCGTTAGGGTTCATATTGTTCCACTCGATCCCAAATCAGGCGCGGGTCTAAGGCCAACGCCGACAACATGCTCATCACCACTGTGGCGGCGAAGGCGGAAGCGGCCACCCCCGGCACGATGGTGGCCAAGGCTCCCATCTGCACCAAGGCCGCCAGCAGCGCGACCACAAAAACATCCACCATCGACCAGCGTCCCACCAGCTCCACCAGTCGATAGAGGCGCATTTTCTCTCGCAGCCGCCGTGGTGAACGGCGATGGATGGAGAGCAACAGATAAAGCAGGGTCATAAACTTCAGCACCGGCACCAGAATGCTGGCGATAAAGACCACCGCCGCGATCAAAAACGAACCGTGCGCCACCAGTTCTAAAACGCCGCTCATAATGGTGCTTTCTTGCGTCTGCCCCAGCAGTTGGCTCTGCATCATCGGCAGCAGATTGGCGGGGATGTAGAGAATCATCCCCGCCAGCAGCCAAGCCCAGGCTCGTTGTAGAGTGTTGGGTTTGCGCTGGTGCAGCGGGCTGTGGCAGTGATCGCAGCGAGTCGCCTCCTTGTGCAAACGTCCGCAACAGTGGCATCGTGACAGTCCGGCGTGGCGGGCAGTCAGCATCAGGCTGGGATTTGATTGAGTTTTTGGCATAACCACTCCCCATCGTAACGCGCCGAGATCCAACTGCTGACCAGAATCAAGGCGATAAACGCCCAAAAGGACAAACCCAGCACCACGCTGGCCACCGCCGAAATCTTCACCAGCGTGACCAGTGCGCCGAGCAGATAGATCTCCATCATGCTCCACGGACGCAGCTGTTCCAGCAGCCGAAACAGAGTGCGAAAAAAGGCTTGGCGCTGGCCTTGATGCACCATCCACAACAACGACAGCAGCGCCAACAGACGCAGCAGCGGCACCAACAGAATCAGGCCAAAAGCAAAGCCTGCCAGTGCCCACATGCCCCCTTGCAGCAGCGCCACTACCCCTGAGAGCAGCGAGATTTGGTGTTGCGTGCCGTTCAGTTCGATGCTTAAAAAGGGGAATAAATTGGCCAGCAGGTAAAGAATTAAAGCGGTTAAACTGAGAGCCAAACTCTGTTCCAGCAGTTGGCGTTCATTGTGATGCCGATAGAGCAGCGCCCCGCAGCGCTGACAGTGCGCTAGACCTTTTTTGGGCAGCGGGCGACGGTGGTGCAGTAGGTCACATTCGTGACAGGCGACTAATTTTTCCAGATCCATCAATTTAGGCCTAACAAGGCGTGTTCGCGCAGTTTTTCCAGTTCATCGCGTACCTTGGCCGCCTCTTCAAACTCCAGCTCTTGGGCGTGTTTGAACATCTGTTTTTCCAACTTTTTCAGCTGGGTGGCCAACTGTTTTGGTGTCAAAGCGGCGTATTTGGCCACCTCTTCGGCTATTTTGGCAAAGTGTTCAGGGGTGGCTGGGCTACCAGGTCGAGTGCTTTCCATCACATCAATGATCGCTTTTTTGATCCCTCGTGGGGTGATGTTGTGTTTTTTGTTGTACTCCATCTGCACGATGCGACGGCGCTCGGTCTCGGAGATGGCGGTCTGCATCGCTTTGGTGATTTGATCACCGTAGAGAATGGCGCGGCCATTGAGGTTGCGTGCGGCACGGCCAATGGTCTGAATCAGGGAGCGTTCCGAGCGCAAAAAGCCCTGTTTGTCCGCATCCAGAATCGCCACCAGTGAGACTTCGGGCATATCGAGACCTTCACGCAGTAGGTTGATTCCCACCAACACATCAAACTTGCCCAAGCGCAGATCACGAATGATCTCTACCCGCTCCACGGTCTCAATGTCCGAGTGCAGGTAGCGCACCCGCACGCCGTGTTCGGTTAGATAATCGGTCAGATCTTCGGACATGCGTTTGGTCAAGGTGGTGATCAGAACCCGTTCATTGATGGCGCTGCGTTTGTGGATCTCCGACATGACATCGTCCACTTGCGTCTCCACGGGGCGAACCTCCACTATCGGATCCAGCAGGCCGGTGGGGCGCACCACTTGCTCCACCACTTGATCGGAGTGTTTCGCTTCGTAGTGACTGGGGGTGGCGGAGACAAAGATCGCCTGTGGCATCATCCTTTGGAACTCTTCGAATTTCAGTGGTCGATTGTCCAGCGCCGAGGGCAGCCGAAAGCCGTAGTTAACCAAGTTCTCTTTGCGCGAACGGTCGCCTTTGTACATCGCGCCCAACTGCGGAATGGTGACGTGACTTTCGTCGATCACCAACAGCGCATCTTTGGGCAGGTAATCAAAAAAGCAGGGCGGGGGTTCGCCGGGAGTACGACCTGAGAGGTAGCGTGAATAATTTTCAATCCCTGAGCAGTAGCCCAGTTCTTGGATCATCTCCAGATCGTATTCGGTGCGCTGTTGCAGCCGTTGCGCTTCGACCAACTTGTCCTGTTCGCGCAGTTGCTCTAGGCGCTCTTTTAGCTCGATGCGGACTTTTTCAATCGCCTCCAGCAGCACGGCTCTGGGGGTGACGTAGTGACTTTTTGGGTAGATGGTGACGCGAGGCAGGCGTTGTAAAATTTTGCCGGTGAGCGGGTCGAAAAGGCTGATCTGTTCCACTTCGTTATCGAACAGCTCGATGCGCACCGCTTCTTTTTCCGAGTCGGCGGGATGAATATCGATGACTTCGCCACGCACACGGTAAGTGGCGCGACTGAAGGCTGTGTCGTTGCGGCTGTATTGCAGCTCTGCCAAACGTCTCAAAATGGCACGTTGGTCAATACGGTCGCCGCGCACCACATGCAGCAGCATTTT
>CAZTQX010000120.1:5093-6830 GCA_964615985.1 uncultured Gammaproteobacteria bacterium
TCAAAATGGCACGTTGGTCAATACGGTCGCCGCGCACCACATGCAGCAGCATTTTTAGGTAGGACTCAGGATCACCCAAACCGTAGATGGCGGAGACGGTGGCAATGATGATGGTATCGCGGCGCTCCATCAGCGCCTTGGTGGCACTGAGGCGCATCTGTTCGATGTGTTCGTTGATGGAGGCGTCTTTTTCAATAAAGGTGTCGGAGGCGGCCACATAGGCTTCTGGCTGATAGTAGTCGTAATAAGAGACGAAATACTCCACCGAGTTGTGCGGGAAGAACTCTTTCATCTCGCCGTAGAGCTGGGCGGCTAGGGTTTTATTGGGAGCCAGAATCAGGGTGGGGCGTTGACGATCTTGAATCAGATTGGCGATGGTGAAAGTCTTGCCAGAGCCGGTGACTCCCAGCAAGGTTTGGCAGAGCAGACCGTCATCCAGCCCTTCGGTCAGTTGGCGTATGGCTTTGGGTTGATCGCCCGCAGGGGCAAAGGTGTCTGCAAGTTGAAACGCTTTCGACATTGAGTGACCTTTATCGACCGTGTGGTTTTGCTATGAGAAGGGGTTACAGCAGGCCATTATACGAAAGTTTTTCCATCATAACGGTTTTTCGAGATTTTAAGGTTTAGAGGTCGAATTTGATTATTTGAGTATGTTGAATTTTGGACAAAAAAATAGCCAGCAGCGGCTGGCTATTTTTTAACGCTTGAAGTCTGTCGCTTACTTCACGGTTTTTTCGATGGACTCGCTGCCACCTTTGTTATCAACCCAGCTCAGTTTCACTTTGTCGCCCTTGGCACCATCCACTTTGAAAGAGAGGTAGGGGTTTTTGGAAACCGCACCGCTCCAGTTGGCGGTGAAGACGGTTTTGCCTTCGATTACTGCAACCACTTCGGTGATGTGGTGAGCGGGGATCATGTCGCCGGTTTTTTTGTTTTTGCGCAGGCCGGTCTCCATAGGATGGCTCATCAGAGCCTTAACTGTGGTGACACCGCCTTTGTTTTTTGCACGAATCTTAATAGAAGCCATCTTTATTTCTCCTGAGATGTTAGGTCAATTAACCGCCGCAACCACCGATGGTGACTTTGACTTCTTTTTTGCTGGTGTAGAGTTTACCGCCGGCTTTCACGACAGCGATAACATCTGAGGATTTACCCATTTTGATGCGGGTTGAAACGTAACCTTTGGCACCGTCACCCAACTGATGTGAGGCAATCAGAGGAGAGCTGTTTTTTGCAGAAATGATGCTGATGGACTCAAGATCACTCAGTGAGGTGGTGATGGTGATGGGCACAACGGCACCGTTTTCTGCAATATCGGGCGCTTTAAGAGTGATGTCGCTGGACTCACTGCTGTCACTGCTGCCAAAGGCGGCTTTCATGGCATCTTCAACACTTTTGGCTTTAAAAGCTTCGACAGGGAAGGCGGCTGCCAGCACGGCACGTGGAGCCAATAAGCCAGCACCTGCGGCAACAGCGATGGCGCTGCCTGCCAAGGTCTTTTTGAGCATGATTCTGCGTTTTATGTTCATGGTATCTCACTCTCTCCAAAATGGTTGGAATGCGTTTTTTAGAGGTTTATTAACAAATTTTACGGCACATCGACTCAAGTTTTTTGAGTTGATGTGTAACGACGCCCTAGCATACTTAATGTGTTATTAAGTGCAAGTGATAAATGTCATTCCCCTAGGGCAATCGGGCTTAAAAGAGGTTGAATAAACAGCCGTCATAAGGTAGACC